>NZ_JBZFLK010000020.1:0-125401 GCF_058448985.1 Pseudonocardia sp. DxW
CAAGATCCGGTCCTGCCCGAGCCGGGCCGCCGAGCTCGTCGCCGCAGTTCAGACCCTCATGATCGCCAACGGATGATCAGGTTGGCAAAGGCTCAGTGACAGCCCTGGCGGCGGCCGAGGTGTGGGAAAGCAGGAATGTAAGCGGAAAGTAAGAAGCCGATCAGTCTGAGTACTGACCGACTGACCGGCTGACCTGCGGGAAGTGCTCCTCCGATTGGACTCGAACCAATAACCGCCCGATTAACAGTCGGGTGCTCTGCCATTGAGCTACGGAGGACCGTTCACGCCGCCCGAACCCTCGTCCCGGCGACGGACAGGACTCTACAACACGCTCCGGAGCGCCTCGGCAACCCCCCGTTCGGCCGCCGTTACCGCAGGTCGAGCCGGGATCCGGGTGCCGCACGACGGTCCCCGGCGGTCCGGGTACGGTCGCGGTCGGGAGGTGAGGGGAATGGTCAGGTTCCTCGTGGGGGTTGCCGTCGGGTACGTCCTCGGCACCAGAGCCGGGCGTGAGCGCTACGAGCAGCTCGTCCGCGCCTACCATCGCACCGTCGATCATCCCGCGGTCCAGGGCGCCGCGGGCGTCGCGCAGGCCGGGGTCGAGAACGTGGTGGGCAGGATCGGCGGCGAGCGCCGCGACGGCGAGAGCTGACGCGGGCCGGCGGCGCGGGTCAGCGGCGCCGGGCCACCGCGAACACCCGGCGGAACGGGAAACGGGTCCGGCCGTCGGGACCCGGCGGGTAGGCCGCCCGCAGGCGGGGCGCGAGCTCACCGACGAACCGGGCGTAGCCGGCGTCGTCGAGGGCGTCCCGGACCGGCCGCAGCGCGGTGCCCTCGATCCAGCGCAGGACGGCATCGTCGCCGTCCAGCGCGTGCAGGTAGGTCGTCTCCCAGACGTCGGCGTCGGCGCCGGCCGCGGACAGCAGCTCGGCGTAGCCGGCCGGATCGAGCACCGTCCCGGCAGCGCGGAGCGCGAGCCGGTCCCGCCACTGCGGCTGCGCGGCGAGCTCCCGGATCAGCACGTGCGACGGTGCGCCGAAGTTGCCCGGCACCTGCACCGCGAGCCAGGCGCCCGGCCGGAGCGCGGCCAGCCAGCGCCGCAGCACGTCGTCGTGCCCGGGCACCCACTGGAGCACCGCGTTGCTGACGATCGCCCCGGTGTCCGGCGCCGGTGTCCACTCGCGGACGTCGGCCGGTACCGCGTCGACGCCTGCGGCGCGGGCCGCACGGACCATCTCCGGCGAGGAGTCGAACGCCTCGACGGCCGCACCGGGGAACCGGGCGGCCAGCAGCCCGGTGAGGTGGCCGGGCCCGCACCCGGCGTCGACCACCCGGGGCAGGGCCGGATCGAGCGGCCCGATCTGCGCGACGAGATCGACGAACGGGCGCGACCGGTGATCGTCGAACGCCCGGTAGAGCGCCGGTTCCCAGGTCGGGTTCACGGGCTTCCGGGCAGCCGATCCGCCAGCCCCTCGGCGAGCCGGCGGGCGGCGACCGGGTCGGTGCCGGCGTCCGGACGGACCTGCAGGACCAGCCCGTCCCGGCCGGGCACCTTGCGCTGCAGCACCCAGGCCCCTCCCCCGGGCAGCTCGCGCCGGTTGCGGGTGCGGATGGACTGGGTGACCCGCTCGTGCACCGCCTGCGGCACCTTCCCCGGCTCGGTCAGCCGGTACCGGACCGGGCGGGAGTCGGTCAGCAGCTCGACGGCCGGCCCGACCTGCTCGGCGACCGTCGGCGTCACCACCAGCGAGGTCTTGTCCCAGGCGGCCTTGGCGATCTCGTGCCAGCCGATCCGCTCACCGGACGGCGGCCACACCCCCCAGGAGGTGACGACGAGCATCCCGCCGCCGGACACCTCGGCCGTCGCGACGACGGCCTCCTCGTCGGCGAGGTTGTCCGCGACCGCGTCCGGCACCGGATCGCGGCCGAACAACCGGCTCCACAGCCCCGTCACGACGCCACCCCCGATGCCTGTTCGCGGAGCGCGATCCGGTACTGCTCGAGCGGGACGAGCACGCCGAACAGCTCGTTGTACTCCTCGACGTCGGTGGTCGCGTTGGTCCGCTGCAGCTGCGACTTCAGGTCGGCGATCTCCCGCTCGACCAGGCCGAGCCGCACCCCGGCCAGCACGCCGTTGACGTAGCGCACCTCGTCGGTGTTCCGCTTGGGCAGCTCCAGATCCTCCACCGCCATCTCGCTGACCAGCCGCTTCACGTCCTCGGTCGCCACCTGCGCGACAACGGCGTCGAGCCACTCCGGGCCGTCCAGCCCGGACTGGACCCCACCGGCGGCCATGATCGCCCGGTGCACCGCCGCGAACTGCGGGTGCGTGAACCCGGCCTCGGGCAGCTCGTCGAACCCGGGCCCGACGACGCCGGGGATCTGCAGCGCCGCCTTCAGCGCCTCCCGCTGCAGGTGCAGCCGGGCGTCGCCGCGGGGCGGCGCGGGCGGCGCGGCCCGGCGCCGGGACCGGCCCTCGACCGGGGCGCCCGCGGTCTCCCGCACCCGGCGCACGACGACGGCGATGTCGTCCCAGCCGACCCAGCCGGCGAGCCGGCGGGCGTACTCGTCGCGCAGGTCCTCTCGCTTGATCCGGGCGACCAGCGGGACGGTGCGCTGCAGCGCCGCGACCCGGCCCTCGGCCGAGCTGAGGTCGTGCGAGCGGAGCTCGGTGCGGATCGCGAACTCGAACAGCGGCTCGCGCCGGGCGACCAGGTCCTTGACGGCCGCGTCGCCGTGGTTGTTGCGCAGGTCGCACGGGTCCTGCCCGTCCGGGGCGACGGCGACGAAGGTCTGCGCGGCGAAACTCTGGTCCCCCTCGAACGCCTTCATCGCGGCGCTCTGACCTGCGGCGTCGCCGTCGAAGGTGTAGATGACCTCGCCGCGGTCGAACGAGTCGTCGCCGATCAGCCTGCGGATGACCGAGACGTGCTCGGAGCCGAACGCCGTCCCGCAGGACGCGACCGCGGTCGGCACCCCGGCCAGGTGCATCGCCATCACGTCGGTGTACCCCTCGACGACGACGACCTGCCGCGACTTCGCGATCTCCCGCTTGGCCAGGTCCAGGCCGAACAGCACGTGCGTCTTGCGGTAGACCGGCGTCTCGGAGGTGTTGAGGTACTTGGCCTCGATGCCGTCGTCGTCGAACAGCCGCCGCGCCCCGAACCCGACGACGTCACCGCCGAGATCGCGGATCGGCCACAGCAGCCGCCGGTGGAACCGGTCGATCGCGCCGCGCCTGCCCTCCTTGGAGATCCCGGACTTGATCAGCTCCTCGAGCTGGAAGCCCTGGCCGAGCAGGTGCTTGGTCACGGTGTCCCAGCCGGCCGGGGCGTAGCCGCAGCCGAACGTCTCGGCGGCGGCGTCGTCGAACCCGCGCTCGGCCAGGAACTGGACGGCGGCCCGGCCGGCCGGGGTGCGCAGCTGCTCGGCGTAGAACTCGGCGGCCTTCTTGTTGATCTCCAGCAGACGGCTGCGGGTGCCGCGGTCGCGCTGCACCGACGAGCCGCCGCCCTCGTAGGTGAGCCGGACGCCGCACCGGTCGGCGAGCCGCTCGACCGCCTCGGGGAAGCCGACCATCTCCATCTTCATGATGAAGTCGATGACGCTGCCGTGCTCGCCGCAGCCGAAGCAGTGGAAGGTGCCGTGCGAGGGCCGGACCGTGAACGACGGCGACTTCTCGTCGTGGAACGGGCACAGGCCCTTCAGCGAGCCGGCGCCGGCGCGGCGCAGCGCCACGTACTCCTCGACGATCTCCTCGATCCGGGTGCGGTTGCGGACCTCGGTGATGTCTGAGTCCCGGATCCGTCCCGCCACGGGGACGATTCTAGGCGCGCCCGGTCAGGGTGGTGGGACGGCGGCCCCCGCCGCTACCGGCTCGGCGTCGCGTCCCGGCCGGTCCCGGCCCCACCGCCCGGGGAACCTGCCCAGGCCGACGAACATCCCGACCAGCGCGATCGCCAGGCCGAGCACCGCCTGCGCGGTGAGCGGCTCCCCCAGCACCGGGACCGCGGTGAGCGCGGTCGTCGCGGGCACCAGGTTCAGCAGCGACGACACGTACACCGTCGACCGCCAGCGCAGCAGCAGGAACATCAGCACGAACGCGCCCGCCGAGTTGATCACCCCGAGCCAGACCACCGCCAGCCAGCCGCCGGCCGTCGGCGGCAGCCAGGCCACCCCGAGGAACGGGAACGCCGCCAGGGTGGCGACCAGCGAGGTCGCCATCTGCACGACCACGCTCGTCACGACGGGGGTGCGGTCGTTGAACCGCTTCTGGTAGAGCGTCCCGGCGGTCAGCGCGAGCATGCCGAGCACCGGGAACACGACGCTCCAGCCCAGGCCGCCGCCGAGGTCGTCGGCCAGGACGACGTACACGCCGGTCGCCCCGATCAGCAGGCCGATCACCGGAGCGGGGCCGAGCCGGGTCGCGAGCAGCAGCGGGGTGAGCAGCCCGACCAGCAGCGGCGCCATGCCGAGGATCAGGCTGGACAGCCCGGCGGGCACCCCGGAGGCGAGCCCGGAGTAGACGAACGAGAACTGTCCGACCTGCAGCAGCAGCGCGGTGACGGCGAGATGCGGCCAGGCCCGGCCGACCGGCAGCGCGGGCCGCAGCACCGCCGCGGCCGCCAGCATCACGGCCAGCGCGATCACGAACCGCCACAGCAGGACCGCGGGGACCTCCAGATGGCCGGTGGCGATCTTGCCCGCGATGAATCCGGACGCCCAGAGCGGGACGAACAGCACGCTCAGTGCGGGCACCAGCCAGCGGGAACGGGTCACCGACCCACTCCATCGCGTTGCTAACGAGGTGGCAAGCCGAGGAGACCCGGGCCTCACCCGCACGGGCGGGGCCGACCGCGGCCCGACCGCGGCCCGACCGCGGCCCGGCCGCGCTCAGACCGGACTCAGACCCGGCTCAGACCGCGGTCAGGTCGCGGCCCGGTCGCGCCACCCGCCGGTCCGGCTCCGCACGGTTCCGGCGGGCGGCGGCCCACTCGTCGTACACGGCCAGCACGGCGGTCGCGAGCGGGATCAGCACCAGGGCCGCCACCACCCACACGACGTCCTCGCCCCGGTCGATCCACTCCACCGGGGTCCTCGCACCGAGCACCACCCACAACACCGCGGCCGCGGCGGCCAGGACCAGCAGCGGAAGCACCGCCCGCAACACCCTCGCCATCCCCTCCTCCTCGCCAGCACGTCACCGACACGACGTTATCTATAGTTGTAGCGGTAGATTTACCTCATCGGCAACTTCACCACCGGTACATCACCGGGAGAACGGAGACGCATGGGACTGGACCGGCTCGACGACCCCGACTACCCGTCGATGGCGATGGGCGAGGCCGCCCACGTCCTCGACGTCGAGCCGGCCTTCCTGCGCAGCCTCGACAGCGCGGGCATCGTCAGCCCGCACCGCTCGACGGGCGGACACCGACGCTACTCCCGCCGCCAGCTCGAACACGCGGCCAGGCTGCGCGAGCTGCTCGACGACGGACACTCCCTGGAGTCGGCGTCCTGCATCGACCAGCTGCGCTCGGACCTGACCGCGAGCGAGTCACAGCTCCACGCGGCGCACGCGGAGGTCGACCGGCTGCGGCGGGCGATCGAGGACCTCGGCGGATCGAGCGGGACGACGGCACCATCGGATCGGCAGCCTTGACAGTCGAAAATCTATAGTGCAGACTTGAGTTACGTCAGAGCACACCGGCTCTGACCATCGGAGAAGGAGACACGACACAGTCGGCCGGACCGCGGTTCCGCTGGCGCGGGCCCCGACCGGCCGCTGGGAAGGGGTGGTTCGACATGCTGATGCGGACTGATCCGTTCCGCGCACTGGACCGGCTCGCCGCGCAGGCCCTCGACGCGGGCGGGACCTGGTCCCGGCCGGCCGCGATGCCGATGGACGCCTGGCGCCACGGCGACGAGTTCGTGGTCGAGTTCGATCTTCCCGGCATCGACCCCGACGCGGTGGAGCTGTCGGTCGAGCGCAACACGCTGACCGTCAGGGCCGAGCGTCGACCGGCCGGTGCCGCCAACGCCGACCAGGTCGAGTGGGTCGCCTCCGAGCGCACCTACGGCGTCTACTCGCGCCAGCTGTTCCTCGGCGAGAACCTCGACACCGCCAACATCCACGCCTCGTACGAAGCCGGGGTGCTGCGCATCCGGATCCCGGTCGCCGAGTCGGCGAAGCCGCGCACGATCGCGATCGCGTCCGGGCACTCCACCGACCGCACGCAGATCAACGCCTGATCCCGGTCGCCCGCAGCGACCGGACGTGAGGGAGGTGGTGGAGGTGACCGCCGATCCCGCACCGACGCCCACGACGATCCCGGCCCCCGGGGACGCCGACGGCATCGGGCCCCGGATCGACGCGGTCTTCGACGAGGAGTTCCTGGCGGTCGTCGCCGCCTCCGGGCCGTGGCCCACCGGCACGGCCCCGCGGCGGGCGAGCGGGCGCGGGCGCCGGCCGGTCCGGGTCGGCACCCGGCCCCGTCCACCCGGGTCGCAGCACGGCGTCCGGCCCGCCGGGCGCCGCCGGCCGGCGGGCGGCCGGCACCGGCTCCGGCCCGACCAGCGATCTCCTCCGCAGGCCCGCGTGCACCGACCGGCACCGCCCGGGCGGGTCCGTCCCACGACCCGCCCGGGCCCGATCCCTCGTACCGTCGTCGGGGTGTCCGATCTCGCCGCGGCCTTCGAGACGCACCGGCCGCACCTGGTCGGCGTCGGCTACCGGATCACCGGGAGCCTCGCCGACGCCGAGGACGCCGCCCAGGAGGCGTGGCTGCGGCTGTCCCGGCTGCCCGATCCCGGCGCGGTCCGCGACCTGCGCGGCTGGCTGACCACCGCCGTCGCCCGGCTCTGCCTGGACCGGCTCCGGTCGGCCGCCGCCCGCCGCGAGCAGCACGTCGGCCCGTGGCTGCCGGAACCGGTCGTCGGCGGGGCCGATCCCGCGCTGGACGCCGTGCTGCGGGCCGACGACGTCCGGATGGCCGCGATGCTGGTGCTCGAACGGCTCTCCCCCGACCAGCGGGTCGCGTTCGTCCTGCACGAGGCGCTCGACCTGCCGTTCGCCGAGATCGCCGGGGTGCTCGGCTGTACCGAGGCCGCCGCCCGGCAGCGGGCGTCGCGGGCCCGTCAGGTGCTCGCCGACGCGCCCGTTCCGCCACCGGTCCCGGACGCCGAGGCCGCCCGCGTCCTGGCCCGCTTCGGCGCCGCACTGGCCACCGGCGACGCCCGCGCCGTCGCCGAGGTGCTGCACCCGGACGTCGTGTTCGTCTCCGACGGCGGCGGTGCCGTCCGGGCCGCCCTGCACCCGGTGCACGGCCCGGCGAAGGTGGCCCGGCTGCTGGTCGGGCTGGCCGGCCGCGGCGACCTGCCCGCCCGGCTGCGCCCGGCGACGGTCAACGGCGCCCCCGGCTGGCTGCTGCCCGGCCCGGACGGCGACCCGCCCGCGGCGGCCGCCGCCGTCGCGGTGCGGGACGGCCGGATCGTCGCGATCTACGGCGTGCTGGACCCGTCCAAGCTCCGGTGACCGGCCGGGACCGCGCACGCCGCGTCGAATCCCTGGTCGGTGATGCCGAGCGCGTGGTTGGCCCGGGCCCGCATGTTCTCGACCGCGATCATCTGGGTCAGCTCGACGAGCCCGGCCCGGCCGAACTCCCGTTCCAGCTCGGCCACCTGGTCGTCGGTGACGGTCATCGGCTGGGCGGTCATCGCGTCGGCGTAGCCGATCGCGAGCCGCTCGGCCGGGCTGAAGTGCGGGCTGGTCGGGTACTCGTCGATGTGCCTGAGCCGGTCCACGTCCAGGCCGGAGAGCCGCTGCAGCATGGTGCCGAAGTCGACGCACCAGGAGCAGCCGACGACGGTCGCCGTCCGGTAGACGGCGATCTCCCGGACGCCCGCCGGGAGCAGGGTCGCCGCCCGCTCCCAGCCGAGCTCGCTGACCACCGACGCCCAGAACAGCCGGCGATGGTGCCGGGCGACGGCGAACGGCTCGGGCACGGACCCGTAGCGGCGGCGGGCGATGCGGTAGGCGAGACGGCCGAGCGGGCCTGCGTCGGCGTCGGTGACGGCGGGGATGCGGGGCACGGGAACCTCCCGGGTTCGTGCGGACGGGTCACCGGTGGGACGGGACGGGCCGGCGATTCGTGACGGCCGCGCTCGTGACCTGTCTCACGACGCGGTCCGGCGCCGGGCCCGAACCCGGCCGGCGGACCGAGCGCCGCCCGACCGGCGGCTCGAAACGCCTGCACGACACGGTTGCGCGCGGCTGCGCGAGCGGTCCCGGCGCGGCTGCGCGCACGGTCCGTGTGCGACCGGGCGGCCGGCGTGAAGAATCCCCCGGCGTGTCCGGCGCGGTCCCGGCGTTCGCGATCGCGATCATCGTCGGGTGCGTGCTCGGGTCGATGTCGTCGCGGTGCTGGCGGCGGTTCTGGTGCTGGCCGGGTGTGGTGCCCCCGGATCGTTCGTGGACGTCTGGGCCGCCGGGCCCGGCACTCCGACCGTGGACACCGAGATCACCGACCCGGACGGCCCGCACGGCCAGCGCGGCACGGCCCGGTGGGCTCCCGCCGGCGACGCGGACGCGGCGGGTGGCGCGGTCCGGGCGGACGGGTCGGGCGGGACCGGCGGCACCAACGGCGCCGAGGCGGCCGGGAACGCCCTCGCCGTGCTCGGGACCCTCGAGGTCAAGGGCCGCGCACCGAAGACCGGGTACGCCCGCACCGAGTTCGGCCGCCGCTGGGCCGACATCGACCGGGACGGCTGCGACCAGCGCAACCAGGTGCTCGCCCGGGACATGGACCGGGAGACGTTCAAGGCCGGGACGAACGACTGTGTGGTGCTGACCGGCACCCTGCGCGACGCCTACACCGGGCAGACGATCTCGTTCACCCGCGGCCAGGGCACCAGCGAGCGGGTCCAGATCGACCACGTCGTCGCACTGTCGGACGCCTGGCAGAAGGGCGCCCAGCAGCTGGACGCCACCGCCCGCGAGCACATCGGCAACGACCCGCTGAACCTGATCGCGGTCGACGGCCCCACGAACAGCCGCAAGGGCGACGGCGACGCCGCCACCTGGCTCCCGCCGGACACCGGCTACCGGTGCGCCTACGTCGCGCGGCAGGTCGCGGTGAAGGCCAGGTACGACCTGTGGGTCACCGCCGCCGAGCGGGACGCCATCGCCCGGGTGCTGGGCAGCTGCCCGGACCGTTCGGTCCCGACCGACGCCGACGCGATGCTCCCGGCGGTCAGCCTGCGCTGAGCGCCGCCGGGTGGCGGCCCGGCCCGCACACCGGTAGAAGCGGAGGCGTGCAGCCGGACGACGACGTCTTCGTGCCCTACGGCACGACGCACTGGACGGCGCTGACGATCGGCGCGGCGGTCGCCGTGCTGCTGGTGCTCGCCGGGCGGCGGATGCGCGGGACCGCCACCCAGGTCACCACCGGCCGGGTGTTCGCGCTGGTGATCGTCGGCGTCCAGCTGTCGATGCAGGTCCGGCGGCTGCTCCCGGAGAACTGGGACCTCTACACCTCGCTGCCGCTGCAGCTCAGCGACCTCAGCTGGGTGGCCGCGGCGTACGCGCTGTGGACGCACCGCTGGTGGGCCTGCGCGCTGACCTACTACTGGGGCCTGACGCTCACCCCGCAGGCCCTCCTCACCCCGGCGCTGGACTCGCCGGACTTCCCGCGCATCGAGTTCCTGGACTTCTGGGCGCTGCACCTGTTCGTCACCTGGGCGGCGGTCTACCTGACCTGGGGCGTCGGGATCCGGCCGACCTGGCGCGGCATGCGCGCGACGGTCGCGGCGACCGTCGGCTGGGCGGTCGTGGCGTTCAGCGTGAACTCCTCGCTCGGGACCAACTACGGGTTCCTCAACCACAAGCCGTCGAACCCGTCGCTGCTCGACCTGCTGGGCCCGTGGCCGTGGTACCTGCTCGTGGAGTTCACGCTGGTGGTGGCCGGGTGGTGCCTGATCACCTGGCCGTGGACGCGCAGCCGGCAACGGGCGGACACCCGCGCCGGTTGATCCCGGCGGATCAGGCCGCCGCGGGTTCCTCGGCCGGCGCCACCCGGCGGGGGAACAGCAGCGCCGTGACCACCAGGGTCGCCAGTGCCGCGGGCAGCGACACCACGACCGAGTTCAGCTCCGACGCCCGGCCGGACACCTCCCACGCGACGGTCACCGCACCCCCGACCACGATCGTCGCGATCGCCGACACGGTGCCGGCCCGGCGCCAGAACAGCGCCGCCAGGATCACCGGGGTCAGCGCCGCGCCGTACATCGTGTAGGCGTACATCTGCAGTTCGAGCACCGTCGGGAAGAACTGGACCATCACGAAGGCCAGCACGGCGAGCAGCAGCACCGACGACCGCCCGACGGCGACCCCGAGCCGTCCCCCGGCGCGCTCGGGCCTGCCCAGGAAGACCAGGTCGTAGACGATGTTCGCCGAGCTGGTGAGCAGGTAGGACGAGCCGGTCGTGACGATCAGCGCGAACGCCCCGACCAGCAGCAGCCCACCGACGACCGGTGGCGTGAGGTCCCCACCGGCGAGCGCGAGCACCGCGGTGTCCGCCTCGATGCCCGGCAGCAGGAAGCTCGACGTCGAGGCCAGCAGCACGATCGGGGTGATCATCAGCAGCGCACCGCCGAAGAACAGCAGGGTCGCCCGGACCGCCGTCCGCGAGTCCCGCGCCGCGGAGAGGCGCTGGTGCATGTTCTGGTCGCCGAGGATCAGCAGGAACACCGGCAGGAAGTAGCCGAGCAGCGCCAGCGGCGGCAGGCCGCCGGTGATCGTGCTCAGCGCCGGGTCGAGCCGGTCGACGTAGCCGCCGAGGCCGCCGACGTCGGTGGCGAACAGGTAGACCAGGCACACGAACAGGCCGAGGACGACGAGCGCCGAGGACAGCGCATCGGTCCAGGCGACCGACTTCAGACCGCCGGACATCGACAGGACGGTGACCAGCACGGCGGCCACCACCGCGCCCTGGGTCTCCGAGACCGGCACCATCAGCGAGATGATGTATCCGGCGCCGGTGAACTGGTACGCCGTGATGCCCACGAATGCGATGATGATCATGACCGTGCCGACGTAGCGGGCGGCCGTCCCGTAGCGCTCCTGGAACAGCTCCGGCACGGTCCGGAAGCCGCCAGTGCGGACCCTCGTGACCAGGATCAGCAGGCAGAGAATGCCGATCAGCGTGCCGGCGAAGAAGAACAACCCGGGGATCGGACCGTAGGTGTAGACGAAGTTCGCCCCGCCGACGATGGAGCCGCTGCCGACGAACGTGGCGAGCATGGTCGCACCCAGCACCGTGGTCGACAGCGAGCGGCCGGCGAGCACGAAGTCCTCGCCGTCGCGCATCGCCGACGCCCGGGAGAACCGCAGGGCCACCACGGCCATGAAACCGAGATAGACCACCAGCAGGGTGACGTTCAGCGCGGACATGGCGGGATCGTAATTGCAATGTTCGTTGCAGTGAAGCCCCCGCGGTCACTCGTCCTCGACCACCCCCAGCGATTCCCACAGCTCGTCCAGCTCGGCGAGCCGGGCGCGGGTGGCAGCCGGCTCGGCGTCGGCGAGCAGCCGCAGGATCGTCTGGGTGACGCTGACCGCACAGACGATCGACGGCACGAACCCGCGCCCCTCGCTCGGCACCGCGATCACGACGTCGGCGAGCTCGGCGACCGCCGAGCGCCGGTCGACCACCGCGACCACGGTCGCGCCGGCCCGGCGGGCCACCTCCGCCGTCCGACGGACCGCCACCGAGGTGCGCCACAGGCTGAACGTCAGGAAGCAGTCGCCGGCACCGAGCAGCCGCGCACTGTTCAGCATCGCCGTCGCGGCGCCGTTCTGGACCGTGACGTCGTGCCCGATCATCTGTGCGACGTGCGCGAGCTGGATTCCCGGGGCGGCATAGGTGCCGGTGGCGAACACGACGGTCCGGCGGGCGGTGCGGATGACCTCGGCCGCCCGGTGCACGGCCGCCGGATCGACGCCGGCGAGCATGGTGCGCAGCAGGTGCACGTCGTGCCCGACAACCCGGTGCAGCACGTCCCCCGGATCGTCGCCCGGCGGCCCGCCACCGGTGCCACCTGCGGGCCCGCCCGGCACGCCGTCACCGACGCCGTCCCCGGGCCCGCCCGGCACGCCGCCACCCGCGGACCCGCCCGGCGCCCCGTCACCGGTCCCACCGTCGGGCCCGCCCGGCCGGCCCGGCGCACCGTCACCACCCGTCCCGCCGCCGGGCCCGGCGTACAGGTCGTAGATCCGGTCGACGGCCAGCGACGACAGGTAGCGGCTGCGCAGCTCGGTCGCGAAGTCCGGCCAGCCCCGGAACCCCACGGCCTGGGCGGCGCGTACCACGGTCGCCGGGTTCACCCCCGCCGCCCGGGCGACCGTGTGGGTGGAGGCGTAGGCGCACAGCTCGGGATCGGCCGCCGCCGCGTCGAGCACCGCGCGGACGCCGCGGCCGAGCGACCGCTCACCGGTCAGGCCGTCCAGCCACCGCCGCAGATCGGCCATCCGGTCGCCCCTCGCTTTCGTCGTCATCTGCAACATATACTGCAGTCACGTCGTCGCAACGTGTCGCTGGAGGCATCGTGCACCTGTCCCCCGTGCTGACCGCCGTCCGCAACGCCCGCGTCGTCGATCCCGGATCGGCGACGGTCAGCGAGCCGCGCGACATCCTGCTCCACGAGGGACGGATCACCGGGATCGCACCGCCGGGCACGGCCGGAACCGGCGCGGACGGGCTGGACGCCGGTGGCCGGATGGTCCTGCCGGGCCTGATCGATGCGCACGTGCACGTCACCGCGTCGACCGCGGATCTCGCCACGCTCGGGGACACCTCCCCGTACCTGGTCGCCGCGCACGCCCAGCGGTTGCTGCACGGCATGCTCGCCCGCGGGTTCACCACCGTGCGCGACGCCGCCGGGGCCGACCACGGGCTCGCCGAGGCGCTGGACCGGGGCCTGTTCGTCGGTCCCCGGCTGTACTTCGGTGGCAAGGCGCTGTCCCAGACCGGCGGGCACGGCGACGTACGCGGCCCCGGCACCCAGGTGCTCGACCGGCACGCCTGCTGCCCGCACCTGAGCGTCGTGTGCGACGGCGTGAGCGAGGTCCGCCGCGCAGCCCGCGACCAGCTCCGCACCGGCGCCGACCACGTCAAGGTCATGCTCTCCGGTGGGGTCGCGTCCCCGACCGACCGCGTCGACTCCACCCAGTTCTCCGACGAGGAGATCCGCGCGATCGTCGAGGAGGCCGAGGCCGCCGACCGCTACGTCCTCGGTCACGCCTACACCGCCCGCGCCGTCGATCGCGGGCTGCGGCTCGGGGTCCGGTCCATCGAGCACGGGAACCTGATCGACGCGGGCAGCGTGGCGCTGTTCCGCGAGCACGACGCGTACCTCGTGCCGACCCTGGTGACCTACGACCGGCTCGAGGCCGAAGGCGCCCGGCACGGCCTGCCCGTCGCGTCCCAGCGCAAGATCGGCCAGGTGCTCGCGGGCGGTCTCGACGCGCTGCGGCTGGCCACCGAGGGCGGGGTGAACGTCGTGTTCGGCACCGACCTGCTCGGCGAGATGCAGCAGCACCAGTCCACCGAGTTCCGCATCCGGGCCCGGGTGGTGTCCTCGGCCGAGGTGCTGCGCTCGGCGACGACGACGGCCGCCCGGCTGCTGCGCGCCGAGGGCGAGCTCGGGTTGGTCGCCCCCGGTGCGCACGCGGACCTGCTGGTCGTCGACGGGGATCCGCTCGACGACGTCACCGTGCTGGCCGATCCGGTACACGCCCTGCACGCGGTCGTCAAGGGGGGTCGTCCGGTCGTCGACGACGCCGGGCTCGTCGGGAGCGTCTGAGCACCGGCGGTCGGACCACCGCGCCGGCAGCTCAGGCCGCTCGGCGGCGCGGGGCACCTACCGGCATGCCCTCCGATGCCACGCGACGGCCTGCTGATCGGTGAGCAACGCGACCTGGTCGAGCACCACCCGCAGCCGGGCCCGGTCGTCCGGCGCGACGGCCCAGTCCTCGGCGCGGACCGGATCGAGCCCGGCCGGCCCGCGCGCGACCAGCGTCGCGACCAGCTCGTGCAGCAGCTCGCGCTGCCGGGCCTGCATCGCCAGCCGTTGCGGGTCGCTCATCACGTACCGGGTGGCGAGCTCCTTGAGCAGCACCACCTCGGCCTGCGCCTCGACCGGCACGACCAGGTCGGCGCGGTGCCGGGCGAGCGGCGCGTCGCCGTGGGCGTCGAGGGTGGCGTCGGTGGCGGCGAGCGCGAACCGGCCGACCAGCTCGCTGGTCATCCGCTTCATGGCGACCAGGTCGTCGCCGCCCGCGGTGCGCACGTCGAAGCCGTGCACCGCGCGGACCACCGGCAGCGCGTTCAGCTGCGCGGCCGCCTCGGCGCAGGCCTCGGCGTCGGTGCCGAACCGGCGGGCGGCCTCCGCGGCGAGCGCCTCCCGTTCGGACCGCGAGGACAGCACGGCCAGGTCCATCCGGCCGGCCAGCACCGCGTCCTCGACGTCGTGCACCGAGTAGGCGACGTCGTCGGCCCAGTCCATGACCTGCGCCTCCATGCAGCGCGCGCCGGGCCGGGCGCCGAGCCGCACCCATTCCAGGGCGGGCAGGTCGTCGACGTAGGCGCCGAACTTGCGCTCGGCGCCGCGCCGGGCCCACGGGTACTTCGTGGCGGCGTCCAGGGTCGCCCGGGTCAGGTTGAGCCCGCCGGGGCCGCGCCCGTCCGACGAGCGGGCCTTGGGCTCCAGCCGGGTCACGATCCGCAGCGTCTGCGCGTTGCCCTCGAACCCGCCGCAGGCGGCGCCCGCCTCGTCGAGCGCGCGCTCGCCGTTGTGCCCGAACGGCGGGTGGCCGATGTCGTGGGCGAGGCCGGCGGCGTCGACGACGTCCGGATCGAGGCCGAGCTCCTCGGCGATGCCGCGGCCGATCTGGGCGACCTCCAGCGAGTGCGTCAGCCGGGTGCGTGGGATGCCGGTGACCTCGGCGCCCTCCCCCGGCCCGACGACCTGGGTCTTCCCGGCGAGCCGGCGCAGCGCCGCCGAGTGCAGCACCCGGGCGCGGTCCCGGGAGAACGGGCTGCGCCGCTCCACCCGGCCGCGCTCCCCCAGGCCGGATCCCTTGGGCGGCTCGGGATGGCGCCGCTCGGCGTCGGCCGGGGTGTACCCGGGGGACGGCGCGACACCGGGCCGGGGCACCGACGAGATCCCCGGCGGCCCGGCCGGCCCGGCCTGCCCGGGCAGCACGGACGGCCCGGGTGTCCCGGGCGGCCCGGACAGCTCCGGCAGCTCGGCCACGGCCTCAGCCCTGCCCGGAGCTCGCCGTGTCGACCGAGGCGTGGGTCAGCGCGTAGAACAGCAGCGCCCCGGTCTCCCGGTAGATGTAGCGCAGCTGGGTCTCCCGGGTCTGCACGATCGGCCCGCTGCGGGTCGGCGACGTCCACGCCTCCAGCCCGGCGTCCCGCGCCATCGTGCGGGCCCGCAGGCTGTGCCACGGGTCGGACACCAGCAGCGCCGACGACCAGGCCTGCGACCGGGCGCTCGCGGCGACCGCCTGCAGGCTGCCGAGGGTGTCCGCGCCCTCCGGCACCGCCTCGACCGCCGACGCCGGGACCCCGCGGGCGACCAGCCAGTCCCGGCTGGCCTCGGCCTCGGTGTAGCGGTCGCCGGTGCGACCGCCGCCGACCGTGACGATCCGCGGGGCGACGCCGTCGGCGTAGAGCTGGGCGGCGTGCCGCAGCCGGGCGGCGAGCACCGCGCTCGGCTCCCCGTTGTACTGGGCGGCCCCCAGCACGACGACCGCGTCGACCGGGCGCTGGTCGTCGACCCGGGCGACCTGCCAGACCCGCAGCGCGGTCACGCCGACGACGGCGATCAGCATCACCAGCCCGCCGACCAGCAGCCGGGCCCCCCAGGTCATCCCGGTCCGGACCGGGCCGCGGGCCGGGGCCGGGCGGCCGCGGGCCGGGCCGCCGGGCGCCACCGGTGCCGCGCCGCCGAGGCCGCGGCGGGAGGAGGCTGCGCTCATCCGCCGATCCGTCCGGTCGAGCCCGCCAGCGCCGACGCCGACCGGCCGGCCCGCAGCGCGATCACCTGCGCGACGATCGACACCGCCGTCTCGGCCGGGGTGCGGGCGCCCAGGTCCAGCCCGACCGGGCCGTGGATCGCGGCGAACCCGGCGTCGTCGACACCGGCCGCGGCCAGCCGCTCCCGGCGGGCGGCCTGGGTACGGCGGGAACCGAGCGCGCCCAGGAAGCCGCGGCCGTGCGCCAGTCCCTCGAGCAGGATCGCGTCGAACGCCGGGGAGTGGTCGAGCAGGACCAGCACGTCGGCGTCGGTGAAGGCGGCGACCGCGGCCTGCGCGTCGGCCACCGTGGTGACGGTGCGCGCCGACCAGCCGAGCAGCCCGGCCTGCGCGTGCAGCGCGGCGCCCAGCGCACCCTCGCCGACCACCAGCAGCGACGGCACCGGCACCCACACGTCGACCAGCACCGGGGTGCCCGCGGCATCGCTCTGCTCGGTGGCGGTGGCGCCGCGGCGCAGCAGCGCGCGGGCCGCGGCGGTGGCCGCCTCGTCGACCGCGGGCGCGCCCAGCGACCCGTGCCCGGTCGCCAGGTCGGGCCCGGTCAGCACCAGCGCGGACGTGCCGTCGAGGGTGGACAGCAGGGCCGCGGGGCGGGCCGCCTCCAGCGCCTCGCCGAGTGCCGCGGCCGGGCCGGGCGGCAGCGGGTGCCCGAGCAGGGTGGCGCCGCCGGCGCAGGCCAGCCCGGCTTCCAGCGCGGAGGACTCGGCGACCCGGGTGTCGCGGACCGCCGCCGCACCCGCGGCCGCCTCGGCGGCCAGCGGACCGGCCGCGTCGTCCAGCGCGCCGAGGTAGAGCAGGCCGGCCAGCTCGCCGGCCGGGGTGCCGGCCAGCAGCTGGCCGGACTCGACCGAGCCGAAGCCGTGCCGCTCCAGCACCCGGACCACGCCGATCCCGGGCGCTCCGCCGGCCGCCCACCGGCTCAGGGCGGCGCCGAGCGCGCGGCGCGGATCGGCGGGGGGCTGGGACGGACCGGTGCTCACGGCCGCCAGGGTAGCGACGGGGACCGACATGTTCCGGAGGGGAGCGCGGCCGGCGGCGCCGGGGGACCTTCCGGGTCCGCCGCCGGGTCACAGGGCCGGGTCACGGGGCCGAGTCACAGTTCGGAGACACGTGAGGAGGCCGACACGACGAGTGCGGCGCGGAACCGTACTATTCCGGCACGCGTTGTACGCGTCGACGACACATCCGATCGCGAGTCAGGAGTCATGGACCCCAGCGACAGTCCCGGCGCCGTCCGGCACACACCCGGACGGCGACCCCGCATCGCCCTCGTTCCCGCCCGTACCCACGGGCCCGACCGCCGGGCGGTGACGCTCCGGTGATCGGCACGATCCTCGGAATTCTGCTCGGCATCCTGGTGGTCCTGGCGATCACCGCACTCACCGGCTACTTCGTGGCGCAGGAATTCGGCTACATGGCCGTCGACCGCTCCCGGCTCAAGGCCAAGGCGGCCGAGGGCGACACCGGAGCGATCCGCGCACTCGACATCACCCGGCGCACCTCGTTCATGCTGTCCGGCGCCCAGCTCGGCATCACCGTGACCGGCCTGCTGGTCGGTTACGTCGCCGAGCCGCTGATCGGCAACGGCATCGGCGAGCTGCTCGGCGTGGTCAACGTGCCGAGCGGCATCGGCGTCGCGATCGGCATCACGTTCGCGCTGCTGCTCGCCACCGTCGTCCAGATGGTCTTCGGTGAGCTGTTCCCGAAGAACCTGGCGATCGCCCGGCCGGAGCCCGTGGCGCGCTGGCTGGCGCTGTCCACGAAGACCTACCTGGCGATCTTCGGCTGGATCATCAAGCTGTTCGACGCCGCGTCCAACCTGCTGCTGCGCGCGCTGCGGATCGAGCCGGTGCACGACGTCGAGCACTCGGCCACCCCGCGCGACCTGGAAGCGATCATTGACGACTCGCGCGACTCGGGCGATCTCGCCCCGGAGTTCGCCGTCCTGCTGGACCGGGTCGTCGACTTCACCGACCGGACGGCGCGGGCCGCGATGATCCCGCGCCCGCGGGTGTCCTGGGTGCGCGACGACGCCACCGTGGAGAGCCTGATCGGCCAGATGGCCGTCCAGCACTCCCGCTACCCGGTGCTCGGGACGCCGCCCGACGCGGCCGACCCGGACAATGCGATGGAGCTGGTCGGCGTCGTCTGCCTCAAGGACGTGCTGGCCCTGTCCGAGCGCACCGACCTGGGTGGCCGCGGCGCGGCCGACGTCCTGGTCTCGGAGCTGATGCGGGCGCCGGTGCTGGTGCCGTCCTCGCTGCCGCTGCCGCAGGTGATGGCCCGGCTGCGGGAGGAGGGCGAGGAGCTCGCCTGCGTGCTCGACGAGTACGGCGGCCTGGCCGGCGTCATCACCGTCGAGGACGTGGCCGAGGAGCTGGTCGGCGAGATCACCGACGAGCACGACCAGGCGGGCACCGACCAGGCCCGGCAGGCCGAGGACGGCTGGGTGGTGCCGGGCGACCGGCACGTCGACGAGGTCGGCAGGCTGATCGACGCCGAGCTGCCCGAGGGCGACTACCAGACCGTCGGCGGCCTGGTGATGGCCGAGCTGCAGCGGCTCCCGGAGCCGGGTGACGAGATCGTCGTCATGATCCCGGCCGAGAGCCCCGACGACCCGCCCCGGGCGCTGCGGATCAGCGTCCAGGAGGTGGACCGGCGGGTCCCGTCCGCGGTGCACCTGGTGTGGACCGAGCCCGCCGGGGCCGATGAGCAGGAGGTGCGGGCATGAGCGTCACCTCGATCGTCGTCTCCATCGCCCTGGTCGGGCTGAGCGCGTTCTTCGTGGCGGTGGAGTTCGCACTCGTCGCCGCCCGGAACTACCGGCTGGAGGAGGCCGCGCAGACCTCGGCGTCGGCGCGCGCCGCACTGCGCAGCGCGAAGGACCTGTCGCTGCTGCTGGCCGGCTCCCAGCTGGGCATCACGCTGTGCACGCTGGGGCTCGGTGCGGTCGCGAAACCGGCCGTCGAGTACGCCCTGCGGCCGGTGCTGGAGGGATGGGGGCTGGCCTCCGGCATCGCCGCGGTCCTGTCGTTCATCCTGTCGCTGATCGTGGTCACCTTCGTCCACCTGGTGGTGGGCGAGATGGCGCCGAAGTCCTGGGCGATCTCGCACCCGGAGCGTTCGGCGATCATGCTGGCGATCCCGATGCGCGGCTTCATGGTGCTGACCCGGCCGATCCTGGTGCTGCTCAACGGCCTGGCGAACCGCTGCCTGCGGGCGGTCGGCGTCGAACCGGTCGACGAGATGGCCTCCGGCCGCAACGCCGACGACCTGCGCGAGCTGGTCGACCACTCGGCGAAGACCGGTGCGCTGGACCAGGAGCGGCGCGACCAGCTGGTCACCGCGCTGGAGCTGGAGCGGACGCCGCTGAGCGAGCTGGCGCACGAGCCCTCCGGGGTGGCGGCTGACGACGACGCCAGCACCGTCCAGGAGACCGCCCGGCGGACCGGCCACCTGCGGCTGATCGTCCGGGACGGGGACACCCCGATCGGCTACGTGCACGTGCGGGACACGCTGACCCGCGAGCCCGGCACCCGGGCCCGCGAGCTGATGCGGCCCGTCCTCACGCTCCCGGCGGACACCCGCTACAACGCGGCGGTGAACACGATGCGCGAGCAGCGTGCGCACCTGGCGCTGGTGGAGTCCGACGGCGACCTGATCGGCATCATCACGCTGTCCGACCTGGTGGAGCGGCTGCTGCCCGAGCCGGTGTAGCACCCGCGGCACGCAGATCGGCCCCCGCCCGTACCCACGGGCGGGGGCCGATCCGTGTCGTGCGGGGCCGGTCAGCAGCCGAGCAGGCGGGTGGCCAGGTAGGTCTCGACCTGGTCCAGCGCGACCCGCTCCTGGGCCATCGAGTCCCGCTCCCGGATGGTCACGGCCTGGTCGGTCAGGGTGTCGAAGTCGACCGTGATGCAGAACGGCGTGCCGATCTCGTCCTGCCTGCGGTAGCGGCGGCCGATCGCGCCGGCGTCGTCGAAGTCGACGTTCCAGCTCTTCCGCAGCTGCGCCGCGAGATCGCGGGCCTTCGGCGACAGCTCCGCGTTGCGCGAGAGCGGCAGCACCGCGGCCTTCACCGGGGCGAGCCTGCGGTCCAGCTTCAGCACGACGCGCTTGTCCACGCCGCCCTTGGCGTTGGGCGCCTCGTCCTCGGTGTAGGCCTCGATCAGGAAGGCCATCATCGACCGTCCGACGCCGGCCGCGGGCTCGATCACGTACGGCCGGTAGCGGGTGTCGGTGGCCTGGTCGTAGAACGACAGGTCGACGCCCGAGTGGTTCGAGTGCGTCGTCAGGTCGAAGTCGGTGCGGTTCGCGATGCCCTCGAGCTCGCCCCACTCCTGGCCGGTGAAGTTGAACCGGTACTCGATGTCGACGGTGCGCTTCGAGTAGTGGGAGAGCTTCTCCTTCGGGTGCTCGTACTGCCGCAGGTTGGCGCCGTCGATGCCCAGGTCGGTGTACCAGCGGGTGCGCTCGTCGATCCAGTACTGGTGGATCTCCTCGTCCTGCCCCGGCTCGACGAAGTACTCCATCTCCATCTGCTCGAACTCGCGGGTCCGGAAGATGAAGTTGCCCGGGGTGATCTCGTTGCGGAAGCTCTTGCCGATCTGGCCGATGCCGAACGGCGGCTTCTTGCGCGAGGTCGTCTGCACGTTCAGGAAGTTGACGAAGATGCCCTGGGCGGTCTCCGGGCGCAGGTAGGCCATGCCCTCCTCGGACTCCACCGGGCCGAGGAAGGTCTTGAGCATCATGTTGAACTCGCGCGGCGCGGTGAACTGGCCGCGGGTGCCGCAGTTCGGGCAGGGCACCTCGGACAGGTCGTTCGGGTCGGCGGCCTCCGGGTCACGGCCCTTGCGCTCGGCGAACTCCTCGGCGAGCTGGTCGGCGCGGTAGCGCTTGTGGCACGACGTGCACTCGACCAGCGGGTCGGTGAAGGCGTTGACGTGCCCGGAGGCGACCCAGGTCTGCCGCGGCAGGATGACCGACGAGTCCAGGCCGACGACGTCGTCGCGGCCGGTGACCATGGTCTTCCACCACTGGCGCTTGATGTTGTCCTTGAGCTCGACGCCGAGCGGACCGTAGTCCCACGCCGACCGGGTACCGCCGTAGATCTCCCCGGAGGCGAAGACGAATCCGCGACGCTTGGTCAGCGCGACGATGGTCTCGATCTTGGCGGAGGTCGGCTTGCTGGCCACTGGCGGTACTCCAGGTCCGGGATTCGGGAATGCCCACCCGCGGATTCGCAAGGTGGGTTCTACAGATTACCGGCCCCGCATGACCCGATTCCGGCCGCCCGGCTCAGCCGAGCAGCGAGGGGTGGTGGGCGACGGACGCGCCGGGAGCCACCGACAGCAGGGTCTCGTGCGTCGACTCGGTCGTGGTGTCGGCCTCCGCCAGCAACGGGTGCACGTGCTCGCGGACCGGGAACGGCCCGAGCGCCCGCCGGTAGGCGTCGACCGAGTCGAAACGGACCGTCAGCACCCACTGCTGCCGGTCCTCGATCGCTCGGCCCGCCTCGCCGCCCCGGCAGCCCGGCTGGGCGGCGAGCAGCTCCAGGGCGCGGGCGGCGCGCGCGGTGAAACGGGGGGCCTCGTCGGGCGACACGGTGAACCGGCAGACCAGCAGCACGGCGCGACGATAACGAACACGCCTACCATGTCGGGTGCGGCCGGCTGGGCTCGATCAGCGCCGGGGGTGTGGCCGCCATCTCCGGGGACGGGACGGAACCACGATGTCTGCCGCAGCGGAGACCACCCGGACCCCGGGGTCGGACGAGCACGCCGGGGAGCACCACCCCGCGCCGGCTCCCGGCCCGGTCCGCGATCCGCGCACCCTCGCGGCGGCCGGCGACCTGCTGCGCGCGCTGGCGGCGCCGGTGCGGATCGCGATCGTCCTGCAGCTCCTGGAGCACGCGCGCTGCGTGCACGACCTGGTCGACGCGCTGGGCGTCACCCAGCCGCTGATCAGCCAGCACCTGCGGGTGCTGAAGTCGGCGGGTGTGGTCGAAGGTGAGCGCAAGGGCCGGGAGGTGCTCTACTCCCTGGTGGACGACCATCTCGCCCACATCGTGGTGGACGCGGTGGCGCACGTGGAGGAGGACTCGTGAGCGATCAGGCGGTGCAGGACGGGGTGGAACAGACCGAGCGTGCCGAGCGCTCGACGGCCGGTCCGCGCGGCATCCGGGCGACCCGGCAGCGGGCGGCGGTGATCGCGCTGCTCGACCGGATCGAGGACTTCCGGTCCGCCCAGGAGATCCACGAGGAGCTCCGCCGCACCGGCGAGGGCATCGGACTGACGACGGTGTACCGGACCCTGCAGACCCTCGCCGAGGGCGGCGAGGTCGACGTGCTGCGGACCGGCTCCGGCGAGGCCGTCTACCGGCGCTGCGCCAGCGAGCACCACCACCATCACCTCGTCTGCCGGCGGTGCGGCGCCGCGGTGGAGATCGAGGGGCCCGCCGTGGAGTCGTGGGCGCAGTCGATCGCCGAGCAGCACGGCTTCACCGACCTGTCGCACACCCTGGAGATCTTCGGGCTGTGCCGGGCCTGCTCGGCGGGCCGCGGCTGATCCCTCAGCGGTCGCAGCCCGGCAGCCCGGGCCGCTCCCCCAGCCCGAACGGGTCCAGCGGGCGCGGGTCCGGGGTGGGCGTCCAGCGGCCGTCGACGACGGCGTAGGTCCATCGCGGGCCGCGCCGGGCCAGCCGGCCGAGGGCGTCCACCAGCCGGTCGACGTCGGACCCGGTGCTGCGCAGGCCGAGCGAGGCGCGGACGGCGTCGTCGCCGTCGTTGCAGCGGGCGAGCAGCGGGTGCGCGCAGAACCGGCCGTCCCGCACGCCGATGCCGTGCTCCGCGGACAGCGCGGCCGCGACCAGCCCGGCCGGGAGATCGCCGAGGGTGAACGAGACGGTCGCGGTCCGGTCCGGCGCGTCGTCGAAGATCGACAGCGTGCGCAGGCCGGGCACCGAGGCGAGCCCGGCGTGCAACCGTGCGGCGAGCGCCCGCTCGTGCGCGGGCAGCTCGTCGTCGATCACCGGCTCCAGCGCGCGGCAGGCCGCCGCCAGCGCGGCCGCACCGAGCACGTTCGGCGTGCCGCCCTCGTGCCGCTGCGGCGCGGGCAGCCAGGCCACCTCGGTGCGGTCCCCGGCGACCGCCACCGACCGCACGGCACCGCCACCGGCGAGGTGCGGCTCGGCGGCGTCCAGCCAGTCCCGGCGCCCGACCAGCACACCGGCCCCGAACGGCGCGTAGATCTTGTGCCCGGACAGCGCGAGGTAGTCGGCGCCCCAGCCGGCCAGGTCGAGCCTGCGGTGCGGGGCGAGCTGTGCGGCGTCCACGCAGACCCGGGCACCGGCGGCGTGCGCGATCGCCACGACGTCGGCGATCGGCAGCAGCTCACCGGTCACGTTCGACGCCCCGGTGACGGCGACCAGCGCGGCGTCCGGGCGGGCGATGAGCTCGGCACGCAGCGCGTCCAGGGTCTCGGCGATCGTGCGTCCGGCCCGGACCACCCGGTGCTCGCCGTGCCGCCAGGCCAGCAGCGTCGCGTGGTGCTCCAGGTCCAGCGTCACCACCGGCCCCGGGACCGCCCGGGCGAGCAGACCGAGCGCGTCGGTGGTGTTGCGGGTGAACACGACGACGTCGTCGGGCCGGGCGCGGACGAAGCGGGCGACGTCGGCGCGCGCGTTCTCCAGCAGCGACGTGCAGACCCGCGAGGTGTAGCCGGCACCCCGGTGCACGCTGCCGTGGTAGGGCAGCACCTGCGCGACGTGCGCGGTGACCGCGGCCAGCGCGGGCGTCGAGGCGGCCGAGTCGAGATCGCAGTACCGGACCGGCCCGTCGTCGACCAGTGGCACGGTGAGATCGGCGCCGGTGACCGCGGGGAGCGCGGCGGCAGGGCGGGTGGTGTCGTGAAGCAGGGCAGCGGTCATGTCCGTCCTCCGGATCACAAGGATCCGGGGCAGCCGTGCTGCGGGTGCCGGATCCGCGCTTGCCGGCGCGGGTTTCGCGACGGCCCGGTCATCACCCGGGGCACCCCACCGCGGAGGAGGGTTGCCGGCCAGCAAGCCGGGGCTTCGCGCTGGCACTCGTGACCTTTCGGTGCAGGAGGCTAGCACCGGCCGCCGGATCGGCGGCACGGTGGCCACCCGGAGAGGCACAGGTCACAGAACGTCTCATAACGCGACACCGTGCCGCGGCACCCGCCGATACCGTGATCCACCGGAGGTGGGGTCGACGATGACCGACACGCACGACGACGGCGCACCCGGTGACGGTGCCCCCGCGGCACCGACCACGGTGCGGCGGATCGACGTCCCGGAGTCCGGCGAGCTGGCACAGCTCGCGGCGGTCTTCGAGGACCTGCAGTACGTGCTGCGCTGCTGCGAGCACCTGGTGACCGCACTCGGCGGGCCGGAGTCCGGCCCGGTCCGGGTGGACGCCGATCCGGCCCTGGTCGAGGCGCTGTGGACGGGGGCGGTGATCGGCTACGTCCGCTGCTTCTCCGGCCGCACCAAGACCCTCACCAAGGCCGACCTGGAGAAACTGGAGCTCGACGGCGACGTCGGCGACTTCCACGAGATGGTGGTCAAGCTGCGCGACCACTACGCGTCGCGGCACGTGAACCCGCGCGAGTCGTACTCGATCGGGGTCGCCCAGTCGAACGACGGCACCCCGCGCGGCGTCGCGATCGTCTCCACCCCGCGGCCGCTGGTCGACGAGACCACGGTCCGCCTGCTCGGCCGGGTCGCCTACGGGCTGTCCGGGCTGGTCGACGCCCGGATGACGAAGTCGCAGAACGACGTGCTCGGCGTCGCCCACGACATGACGCCCGCCCAGCTCTCGGCGCTGCCGCTGGTCCATCTCGCCGGCGAGGCGGAGGCGGCCGGACCGGCCGACGGGGAGAGCCCCGCCACCGGGTGACGCCCGCGGTGCATGGATCGCCGCACACCGGTAACCCTCCTGTCGACGAGCACGATCGCCGACGAGGAGGCAGTCCCCAGATGACGACCCGCACGACCACCCCCGACGCCGTCCACACCGCGCTGGACGGCGTCACGTTCCCGGCCGGCAAGGACGAGCTCGCCGCCGGGGCGGAGCGCAACGGCGCCGACGCCGCGACCGTCGAGGCGATCCGGGCCGTCCCGGCCGCGGACTACGGCTCGGTCACGGACGTCGTCGCCGCGGTCGACACCGCCGACGAGTCGCGGGAGGAGACCGAGCAGCTGCGGGCCCAGCGGCGCGCCCGGCACACCCACCCGGGCCTGTCCGAGGCGACCAAGGACGTCGACCCGGTCAACCCGATCGCCGAGGAGCTCGGCACCAACCGCAAGCGGTGAGGACGGGGCCGGGCCGGGCGACCGGCCCGGCCACCGGCCCGGCCGTCACACAGCTCAGTCGTCCACGAGTTCAGTCGTCCACGAGTTCTGCGCGCATGCTCGACGCCGACGACACGACCAGCATCAGCAGCGTGCCCATCGGCGCCTCGGCCAGGCCGGACGCCGGGAACGCATAGCGCAGCGTCACGTCCCAGCCGCGCTCGCCGCGCACCACCCGCGGGGTCCCGAACAGGCCCTCCCCCACGCCGAGACCGACCCGCGACGGCACGTCCGGATCGGCCAGGTCCCACGCCACCACGCAGGTGATGTTGAGGACCGGCAGGCCCTCCTCCAGCTCGGTGCCCTGCACGACGCACAGCACGCCGCCGTGCGCGAAGGTCAGCGCACCGTCGTCGTCGACGACGACGTCGTGGAACCGCTCGAGCGCCGCCCGGGCCGTCCCGAGCATCCCGGTGATCACCGCGTCGGTCACTGGCTCCGCACCCCGTCCGCCGTGCCGGCGTTGTCCTGCGCCCCGCCGAACCGCCGGTCCCGGCGGGCGTAGATCTCGATCGCCTGCCAGATGTGCCGGCGGTCGAAGTCCGGGAACAGCGTGTCCAGGAATACCATCTCGGCGTACGCGCTCTGCCAGAGCAGGAAGTTCGACGTCCGCTGCTCCCCCGACGACCGCACGAACAGGTCGACGTCGGGCATGTCCGGCTCGTCCAGGTGCCGGGCCAGCATCCGTTCGTCGATCTTGTCCGGGTTGATCCGCCCCTCGGCGGCGAGCCGGGCGATCTGCCGGACCGAGTCGACGATCTCCGCCCGGCCGCCGTAGTTCACGCACATCGTGAGGTTCAGGACGTCGTTGTGCCGGGTCCGCTGCTCGGCGACCTCGAGTTCCTTGATCACCGACCGCCACAGCCGGGGCCGCCTGCCCGCCCAGCGGACGCGCACGCCCATCGCGTCCATCTCATCCACCCGGCGGCGGATCACGTCCCGGTTGAAGCCCATCAGGAAGCGGACCTCGTCCGGGCTGCGCCGCCAGTTCTCGGTGGAGAACGCGTACGCCGACAGCCAGCCGACACCCATGTCGATGCAGCCGCGGGCGACGTCCATCAGCGATGCCTCGCCGCGCTTGTGGCCCTCCGTGCGGGGCAGGCCGCGGGCGTTCGCCCAGCGGCCGTTGCCGTCCATCACGAGGGCGACATGGCGCGGTACCAGCGCCGCCGGGATCGCCGGGGGCCGCGCGCCGGACGGGTGCGGTGGGGGAGGCTGGAACGGCACGTCCTGCACCCTACGTCGGCCCCCGGGACGGCTCAGATCCGGAACTGCTCGTCCGGTTCCTCGCGCACCGGCCAGGCCGGCACCTCCGAGTCCTCCAGCCGCTCCACGGTCTCCCGCAGCTCCCGCATCCCGCGGCGGCCGCGGGCCCGGTCGACCTCGGACAGCGGCTCGCTGTCCTCCGGGCGGATCACCGGCAGCATCGGGATCGCCGGCCAGGCGCCGTCCTCGGTGCGGGCCCGGACCTGGCGCATCGCCCGCGTCGGGCCGTCCGGCGGGGACTCGGGCAGCAGCTCGGTCCGCAGCGGGATGAGCTGGGTGGGCGCGACCGGCAGCCGCTGGGTCGCAGCGGCGAGCCGGCGGGTGCGCTCGGTCGCGGCCGCGTCGTCCCGGCCGTCCCGGGTGTGGGGTGGTGGGGTCACGTGCGCCTCTCCGTCGGATCCGATCGGTCAGCTTCGATCACGGGAGCGTAACGAGCGGCGGAGCGGGGTTGCCCGGCGGAAGCCCGGATCACCCGGTGGAGTCGGCGGATGTGGCACGATACGCGACCGGCGGTCCACCGTCGGCGGGCCGGGCACCGGCCGGACCGTTCGACGCCGCCGGGAGGCCTTCCGGCGGGCGCTGCGGCGCAACCGGATCCGGCCCGGGACGGGTCCGGGGCCTGCGGTCCACCAGCGGCAACGAACGGAGCTGCCGCTCCAGGTGCCACTGCAGGTGGGCCGCGACCAGGCCGCTGGCCTCGCGGCGGGTCGGGTCGGCCGAGGCGTCGGCGACCGTCCAGTCACCGTGCAGCAGCGCCTCCAGCAGCGTGACCGTCTCGGCGGCCGGGGTGACCGACCCGGGCGGCCGGCAGCGCGGGCAGACCATCCCGCCGCCGGCGACGGTGAACGCCCGGTGCGGGCCCGGTGTCGCACAGCGCGCGCAGTCCGACAGCGACGGCGCCCAGCCGGCGTGGCTCATCGCGCGCAGCAGGAACGCGTCCAGCACCAGCGCCGGTTCACGCAGGCCGTCGGCCAGCGCCCGGGTCGCGCCGAGCAGCAGCAGGTACACCCGCAGCGACGGCTCCCCCTCCTCGGAGACCAGCCGGTCGGCGGTCTCCAGGATCGCGCAGCCGCACGAGTACGCCGACCAGTCGGCGACGATCGCCGGGGCGAACGCGTCGACGGTCTGGGCCTGGGTGACGACGTCGAGCGTGCGGCCGGTGTAGCACTGCACGTCGACGTGGTTGAACGGCTCCAGCCGCGCCCCCCAGCGCGACCGGGTGCGGCGCACACCCTTGGCGACCACCCGGATCTTCCCGCGCTGCCGGGTGAGCATCGTGACGATCCGGTCGGCCTCGCCGAGCTTCTGCACACGCAACACGATCCCGGTGTCGCGGTACAGCTGGGCCATGCACCCAGCGTAGGCGCTGCCCCGCGGCCCGGCGCGCAGGCTCGGCTCAGAAGCCGAGCTTGCGCAGCTGCTTGGGGTCGCGCTGCCAGTTCTCCGCAATCTTCACGTGCAGGTCGAGATAGACCTTCGTGCCGAGCAGCCGCTCGATCTGCCGCCGGGCGTCCGAACCGACCTGCTTGAGCCGGGCACCGCCGCGGCCGATCACGATCCCCTTCTGGCTGGACCGCTCGACCCAGACGATCGCGTGGATCTCCAGCAGGTTCGTCTTCTCGATTGTCTCCTCGACCGTGACCGCGATCGAGTGCGGCAGCTCGTCCCGCACCCCCTCCAGGGCGGCCTCCCGGATGAGCTCGGCGACCAGGGTCTCCTCCGGCTCGTCGGTGAGGTCGCCGTCCGGGTAGAGCTGCGGGCCCTCCGGCAGCTGCGCGACCAGCAGATCGGCGAGCAGCGACACCTGGAACCCGGACTGCGCCGAGGTCGGGACGACCTCGGTGAAATCCATCAGCCCGGAGACCTCGGCCAGCCGCTCCGCCACCTGTTCCGGCGGTGCCAGGTCGGTCTTGGTGACGACGGCGATCACCGGGGTGTGCACGGCGACCTTGCGCAGCTCCTCGGCGATGAACCGGTCGCCGCGGCCGACCTTCTCGTTCGCCGGGACGCAGAACCCGACGACGTCGACCTCCGCCCAGGTCTCGCGCACCACGTCGTTCAGCCGGGAGCCGAGCAGGGTCCGCGGCCGGTGCAGACCGGGCGTGTCGACCAGGACGATCTGGGCGTCCTCGCGGTGCACGATGCCGCGGATCGCGTGCCGGGTGGTCTGCGGCCGGCTGGAGGTGATCGCGACCTTCCGGCCGACCAGCGCGTTGGTCAGCGTCGACTTGCCGGCGTTCGGCCTGCCGACGAAGCAGGCGAAGCCGGACCGGAAACCCTCCGGGGAGGTCGGGAGCGTCACGCGGCGGCACCCAGCCGGCCGAGGATCTCCCGGCCGATCGGCAGGGCCGCGGTCGCCGCCGGGGACGGCGCGTTGAGCACGTGGAGGATGGACCCGGCCGCGCCGGCGCCGTCCGGGCCGGGCTGGTCGAGGAACAGGAAGTCGTCGACCAGGGTGCCGTCGGCCTTCACCGCCTGCGCCCGGACGCCGGCGCCGGCCGGGTGCAGGTCTTCCGCGGTCACGTCGGGGAGCATCCGCTGGATCTGGCGGACCATCGCCCGGCGGGACAGCGACCGCTGCACCTCGCCGATGCCGTAGCGCCAGTGCTTGCGGGCGATCCGGATCATGCCGGGGTAGGTGAGGGTGCCGAGCAGCTCGGCGGGCCGGATCGTGCGCCAGTCGTAGCCCTCCCTGGCCATCGCCAGTACGGCGTTCGGCCCGGCGTGCACGTGGCCGTCGATGCCGCGGGTGGCGTGCACCCCGAGGAACGGGAACTCCGGATCGGGCACCGGGTAGATCAGGCCGCGGACCAGCGACGCGGCCCGTTCGGAGAACCCGGAGTACTCGCCGCGGAACGGGACGATGCGCACGCCCGGATCGGCGCCGGCCAGGGTGGCCAGCTCGTCGCAGCGCAGGCCGCCGCAGACCACGACCCGCTTCCCGAGCAGATCGCCCTGCGAGGTCCGGACCACCACGTCGGACGGGCGCCGGGCGAACCCGGTGACGGCCCGGCCCAGGTGCACCTCGCCGCCCGCCTTCTCCACCAGCTCGCCCAGCTTCTCGGCGATCGCGCGGTAGTCGCAGATGCCGGTGGAGGGCACCCACAGCGCGGCGAGGCCGCGGACGTCCGGCTCGTAGGTCTTCATCCCGTGCTCGTCGAGCCGGTGGTTCTCCACCCCGTTCGCGTCGCCGCGGCGGGCCAGCTCGTCGAGCCGGGGCAGCTCCGCGGGCTCGGTCGCCACGACCAGCTTCCCGCACACCTGGTGCGGCAGGTCGTGCTCCCGGCAGAACGCGACCGTCTCCGCGCACCCGGCGACCGCGAGCCGGGCCTTGTAGCCGCCGGGCGCGTAGTACAGACCGGAGTGGATGACGTTCGAGTTGTTGCCGGTCTGGTGGTTCGCCAGCCGGGGCTCCCGCTCGACGACGGCGACCGACAGCCCGGCGGCGGTCGCGGCGAACGCGGTGGCCAGGCCGACGATGCCGCCGCCGACGACCACCAGGTCGTAGGACGGTGTCGGGGGCAGTCCGGCACCGGCCGGGATCGCCCCCGGGGCGCCGTCGCGGTCGCTTCCAGCCATCGGTTCCTCCTCCGGTCCCGCGGCGGGCGGGGCCGTTGTGCTGCTCGTCCGCACGGCCGGTCCGGGCCGTGCCGGGGTCTTACGCCCGGTCGGCGCGGACCGCGCCGCTGTGCTCCGCCGGATCGCCCGCGGCCGGATCGGGGCCGTCGTCGGGCTGCGCGGGCGTGGTCTCGTCGTCGTCTGCCACCGGTTCGAGCGGGCTGACCAGCACCGATGTGATCCGGATCCGGCCGCGGGCGTCCTTGCCGCCCTCGCCCTCCAGGCGGAGCAGGCCCTCCACCTCGGCGACCGCGCCGGGCAGCGGCACCTTGCCCAGGCGCTGGGCGAGCAGGCCGCCGACGGTGTCGACGTCGGCCGTCTCCAGCGCCCGGCGCAGCTCCTCCTCCCGCGGGGTGCCGCGGAAGCGCCCGGCGAACAGCTCCTCCAGGTCCTCGACCGGCAGCCGGGAGGCCACCCGGAACGCGCCGTCGTCGACCTCGGCGACCTCCGGGATCTCCTCGGTGTCGTACTCGTCGGTGATCTCCCCGACGATCTCCTCGAGGATGTCCTCGATCGTCACCACACCGGCCGTGCCGCCGTACTCGTCGACCACGACGGCCATGTGGTTGCGGGTGCGCTGCATCTCGCGCATCAGCTCGTCGCTGCGCTTGGAGTCGGGCACGAACGCGGCCGGCCGGAGGATCTCGGGCAGCGACTTCTGCGGGGCGCCGCGGAACTGCGCGTCGTCCCGGGCCCGGACCAGGTCCTTGAGGTACGCGACGCCGATCACGTCGTCGATGCCCTCACCGAGCACCGGGATCCGCGAGTAGCCGCTCTTGAGGGCCAGCCGGAGCACCTTGTCGACCGGGGTGTCGCGCTCGGCCCAGACCACGTCCGGCCGCGGCACCATGATCTCCCGGACCGGGGTCTCCCCCAGCTCGAACACCGAGTGGATCATCTTGCGCTCGCCCTCGTCGACCACGCCCCGGTTGCTGGCCATGTCGACCAGCTCGCGCAGCTCGACCTCGGTGGAGAACGGCCCGTCCCGGAAGCCGGGGCCGGGGGTGATCGCGTTGCCGAGCAGGATCAGCAGCTTCGCCAGCGGGGACAGCACGGTGCCGAGCGCCCGGATCGGCGCCGCGAGCAGCAGCCCGATCCGGTACGGGTGCTGGCGGCCGAGCGTGCGCGGGCCGACGCCGACCAGCACGTAGCTCGCGATCACCATGATCACCCCGGTCAGCAGGAGGCCGATCCACGGCGCGGAGAACAGCGGAGCGAGCGCGACCGCGAGCAGGATGACGGCGACGGTCTCGCAGGTCACCCGCAGCAGCATCAGCAGGTTGACGTGCCGCGGCCGGTCCGCGACGACCGCCGACAGCGCGTTGCCGCCGGCCCGGCCGCTGCGCACGACCGCCTCGACCCGGGCCCGCGAGATCGACATCAGGGCCGAGTCGGCGGCCGCGAACACCCCGGCCAGCAGAACGAGAAGAAGTGTGGCGACGATCAGCCAGACGGTGGTCACTGGTCCTCCGGAGCCGCGTGATCAGGGTCGGACGGTACGGTCACCGGCCCGTTTCCTCCTCGAAACCGGCGGCGCCGAGCAGCCGGTCGTCGCTGCGGCGCTGGGCCTCCCGGGCCCGCAGCTGGGCCCGGTCGTCACGCCAGCGGACCAGCAGCCGGTTCTGCAGCGCGAACATCTCGCGCTCGTCCTCCGGTTCGAGATGGTCGTAGCCGAGCAGGTGCAGGATGCCGTGCACGGTCAGCAGGTGCAGCTCGTCGGCCAGGGTGTGGCCCGCCTTGCGGGCCTGGTCCCTGGCGAACGCCGGGCACAGCACGACGTCGCCGAGCAGGGCGGGGCCGAGATCCGGCGCATCGGGGCGCCGGCCGTCCTCGGCGAGCGAGTCCATCGGGAAGGCCATCACGTCGGTGGGGCCGGGCTCCTCCATCCAGCGGACGTGGAGCTCCTCCATCGTGTCCAGGCCGACCGCGGTGACCGCCAGCTCGGCGGCCGGGTTCACCTTCATCGCGTCCAACGCGTACCGGGCGACCGACACGATCTGTGCCTCATCGATCGCGATCCCGGACTCGTTGACGACCTCGACGCTCACCCGTGTCGCCCCGTCCCCACCGTCTCGTCCGTCTGGTTCCCGGCCAGCGTAGACGGGTGGTCCGACACTATCGGCGGCGCCCGCCGTGCCGGGTCGGCGGACCGTTGCGCGGCGCCCCGTTCCCGGCGTTCACCGCCGCGCGGCGCTCGGACACCGCGTCGAACCGGGCGTAGGCGTCGACGATGTCGGACACCAGCCGGTGCCGGACGACGTCGGCGCTGTCGAGGTAGGAGAAGTGCACGTCCTCGATGCCCTCCAGGATGTCCTGCACCACGGCGAGCCCGGAGCGGGCGTTGCCGGGCAGGTCGACCTGGGTGATGTCACCGGTCACCACGATCTTCGAGCCGAAGCCGAGCCGGGTGAGGAACATCTTCATCTGCTCGGGCGTGGTGTTCTGCGCCTCGTCCAGGATGATGAACGCGTCGTTGAGCGTGCGCCCCCGCATGTACGCCAGCGGCGCGACCTCGATCGTCCCGGCGGCCATCAGCTTGGGGATCGACTCCGGGTCGATCATGTCGTGCAGCGCGTCGTAGAGCGGCCGCAGGTACGGGTCGATCTTCTCGAACAGGGTGCCCGGCAGGTAGCCGAGCCGCTCCCCCGCCTCGACCGCCGGCCGGGTCAGGATGATCCGGTTGACCTGCTTGGCCTGCAGCGCCTGCACGGCCTTCGCCATCGCCAGGTAGGTCTTGCCGGTACCGGCCGGGCCGATCCCGAACACGACGGTGTGCGCGTCGATCGCGTCGACGTAGCGCTTCTGGTTCAGCGTCTTCGGGCGGATCGTCTTGCCGCGCCGGGACAGGATGTCCAGGCTCAGCACCTCCGCCGGGGACTCGCCCAGCCGGCCGCACTCGGCGTCGGCGTCGGCGTCGGCGTCGGCGAGCATCGCCACGGTGCGCCGCACCGTGTCCGCCCCCACCAGCTGGCCACGCCCGGCGAGGGTGATCAGCTCGGTGAAGACCCGCTCGGCGAACGCGACGTCGCCGGGATCACCGGAGAGGGTCAGCTCGTTGCCGCGGACGTGGACGTCGGCGGCCAGCTCGTCCTCCGCGGTACGGAGGCTCTCGTCGCGCGAGCCGAGCAGCGAGAGCAGCGCGGTGTCCGGTACGGAGATCTTCGACCGGACGGTCCCGCCCGGTGCCGCGTCGGACCGCAGGTCGGTCCGGGGAATGGAGCCGGGGTCGGTGCCGGTCAAGGGTGTGATCGCCTGCCTCTGTCTCGCGCGGTCGGTTGCCGGAATGGTACCCGCGCAACGCCGCCCGGCACCCGCCCATTCCGGCTCACCCGTCGACGAGCCCCTCCAGTGCACCCAGCGCCGCGGCCCAGCCGGGATGCGCGGGATCGATGAGCTGCACGTGGTCGGCGCCCTCGACCCGGACCAGCTCCGCGGAGTCGCCCGCCGCGGTCGCCTCGGCGACGAACGCCTCGCTCTGCGCGATCGGGACGGTCGCGTCGGCGGTGCCGTGCACGCACACCGACGGCACCCCCAGCGGCACCCTGCGGATGGGGCTCGCGATCGCGTACCGCTCCGGCGCCGAGCGCGGGGTGCCGCCGACCAGGGCGTCCACCGCGCTGTCGCCCAGGGAGGCGGCCGCGGCCAGATCGAGCACACCGGCCAGCGGGACGACGCCGGCCATCCGCACCACCGGATCGGCACCCGGGTCACCGGGCTGCTGGCCCGGCCGGGCGGCCAGCCAGGCCGCCAGGTGCCCGCCCGCGGAATGCCCGAGCGCGTAGACCTTGCGGAGGTCGAACCGGGTGCTGCGCAGGGTGGACAGGTGGTCGGCGGCCATCGCGACGTCGTCGAACGTGGCCGTCCAGCCACCGCCCGCGTCGACCCGGCGGTACTCGACGTTCCAGGTGGCGAACCCGGCCGCGACCAGCGCGGCCGCCACCGGGCGCATCAGCCCGAGATCGCTGCCGGCCCGCCAGAACCCGCCGTGCACGACGACGACGATCGCCCGCGGCAGCGGCCGGTCCTCCGGCACCGTGAGCTCGCCGAACTGGTCGGGATGGCCGCCGTAGGCGATCCGCTGCGGCTCGGGCGGGGCGCGGTCGCGGTGGCCTCCGGCTCGGCGGGGACGTCGTCCCGGCCGCCGCAGGCACCGATCAGCGGCGTCGCGGCGAGACCGCCCAGGAGCACCCCGAAGGTGCGGCGGTCGATCCGCGGGGAGTGGTGTGGATCACGCACGCGGCGGATCATCGCACGTGAACGGGACGACGACGAGCAGATCGACCGGAACGGGACCGTCCAGATGCAGGGCGCGGACCGGACGGCGGCCTCCCGTCCCGGTCCGCCGGCGGTGCATCTGCGCCCGTCCGGTGGGCCGGGACGTGGCCCGCGCCGACCATCATCGGCCACCTGCTGCCGCACGAGGCCGCGCCGGCGCTCAGCCGCCCGGATCGGCGGCGTCCCAGCGCCCGGTCCGGACCGCGATCGCACCGAGTGCCACGCAGGCGGCGGTCGAGGCGCGCAGGACCTCGGGGCCCATCCGGACCGGGACCGCACCGGCCCCGGTCAGCGCGGCGAGCTCGTGCTCGTCCACCCCGCCCTCCGGGCCGACCGCCAGCAGCACCTCACCGGACCGCGGCAGCTCGACGTCGGCCAGGCCGGCCCGGGCGGACTCGTGCAGCACCAGCGCGAGATCCGCCCCGGCGACCCGCTGCGCGAGCTGCCGGGTGCTGACCGGCTCGCCCACCTCGGGCTGCCAGGGCCGGCGGGCCTGCTTCGCGGCCTCGCGGACCGTGCTGCGCCAGCGTTCCAGGGCCTTCGCGCCGCGCGGGCCGTCGTCCCACCGGGCCACGCAGCGGGCCGCCTTCCAGGGCAGGAACCCGTCGGCGCCCGCCTCGGTCGCGGTCTCCACCGCCAGCTCACCACGGTCGCCCTTGACCAGTGCCTGCGCGACGACGACGCGGACCGCCGGCCGGGGAACGTGCACCACGTCGAGCAGGCGGACCGCCAGCGCGTCGCGGCCGACCGGGGCGACCGCCTCGGCGTGCGCGACGGCGCCCCGGCCGTCGGAGAGCATCAGCGCCTCGCCGGGCCGGAGCCGCCGGACCGTCGCTGCGTGCCTGCCCTCCGGGCCGTCGAGGACCGTCTCGGCGCCGGCCGGGGCGTCGATGCCGTCGACCAGGAAGAGCGGCGCCGTCGTCACGACGGCGGTGGGAGGCGGCGCAGGATCTCGCGGAGCATCCCGGTGTGCTCGGCCAGCGTCGCGGTGTGCTCGGCCAACGTCGCGGTGTGCTCGGCCAGCATCGCCGCGTGCTGCTCGTGCAGCCGCGTGTGCTCGGCCAGCGTCGCCGCGTGCTGCTCGTGCAGCCGGGTGTGCTCGGCCAGCGTCGCTGTGTGCTCCGCCAGCGTCGCCGCGTGCTGTTCGTGCAGCCGCGTGTGCTCGGCCAGGGTGCCGGTGTGCCCGTCGACGATGTCGCGGACGTCCACGACGGTGTCGGCGACGGCACGGAGGGTCTCGTCCTGGGAGTCGACACGGCGGGTCAGCGCGGCGATCTCTGATCGGGTCACGCCGCCCACCATGACAGCCGGACCGGTCCCACCGCGGCGGTTCGCGAAGATCGGGAAACGGCAGCCGCGGACGTCGGCACGGACCCCCACGGCGGGGCGTCTCATCGCCCGCCCCAGGTGTCGCGCAGCCGGGAGAACAGGCCGTGCCCGTTGCGCGCGCCGCCGACCAGATCGGGCTGCTCCTCGCCGCGCAGCCGCGCCAGCTCGCGCAGCAGCTCGGTCTGCTCCTTGTCCAGCCTGGTCGGCACCGCCACCTCGATGTGCACGAGGAGATCGCCGTAACCGTCCACCCGGCCGGTGGAGCGCAGCCGGGGCATGCCCTTGCCGCGCAGCGTGCGGACCGCGCCGTGCTGGGTCCCCGCCTCGATCCCGATCTCCTCCACGCTGCCGTCGAGCAGGGTCAGCGGCAGCGTCGTCCCGAGCGCGGCGGCGGTCATCGGGAGCGGCAGCGTGCAGTGCAGGTCCGAGCCGTCCCGGGTGAAGATCTCGTGCGGGGCCTCCTCGACCTCGACGTACAGGTCGCCGGCGGGCCCGCCGCCCGCGCCGACCTCGCCCTGGCCGGCCAGCCGCACCCGCATCCCCTCGGCGACGCCGGCCGGGATCTTCACCGCGACGTTGCGCCGGGACCGGACCCGGCCGTCGCCGGCGCACTGCCGGCACGGCTCCGGGATGACCTCACCGAACCCGCGGCAGGTGGGGCAGGGGCGGGCGGTGACGACCTGGCCGAGGAACGACCGCTGCACGCTCTGGATCTCCCCGGAACCGCCGCAGGTGTCGCAGGCGGTCGGGTGGGTGCCCTCGGCGCAGCCGGATCCCTGGCACTGGGTGCACATCACCGCGGTGTCCACGGTGAGATCGCGCTGCACGCCCGCGGCGCACTCCTCCAGGGTCAGCTCCATCCGGATCAGCGCGTCCGCGCCGGGCTGCACCCGGCTGCGCGGGCCCCGGCCGCGGCCACCGGCCGCGGTGCCGCCGAAGAAGGCGTCCATGATGTCGCTGAACCCGCCGAAGCCGGCGAACGGATCGCCACCACCGGCACCGCCACCACCGCCGCGCGGGTCCAGCGGGTCCCCGCCGAGGTCGACGATCCGCCGCTTCTCCGGATCGGTCAGCACCTCGTAGGCCGCGCTGACCTCACGGAAACGCTCCTGCGCCGCAGCGTCGGGATTGACGTCCGGGTGCAGTTCCCTGGCGAGTCTGCGGTACGCCCGCTTGATCTCCGCGGCGTCGGCGCCCTGCTCGACGCCCAGGATCCCGTAGTAGTCGCGTGCCACCTGGCTCTTTTCCTCTAGGTCCTTCGTTCACTGGCGGCGGGGAGGTCCGCCGATTACCGCCCGGTCAGGATCTCACCCACGTAGCGGGCGACCGCATGCACCGCCGAGATCGTGCCTTGGTAGTCCATCCGGGTCGGTCCGACGACGCCCATCCCGCCCAGCGGTGTCCCCGAGCCGTACCCGACGGTGACCACCGACGCGGTCCGCAGGTCCTCGGCCTCGTTCTCCTCGCCGATCCGGACCGTGACCAGCCCGGACTCCTGGGAGGCCGCGAGCAGCCGCATCACGACGACCTGCTCCTCCAGCGCCTCCAGCACCTGGCGCAGCGAGCCGGGGAAGTCACCGTGGCTGCGGGTGAGGTTGGCCGTGCCACCGAGCACCATCCGCTCCTCCGGGTGCTCGACGAGCGTCTCGATCAGCACCGTCGCGACCTGGGTCAGCGACATCCGCAGGTCGTCCGGGCCGGTCTCGGGGAGCTCGGCGACCGCGGCGGACGCCTCGGAGAGCTTCCGCCCGTTCAGCGCGTTGCCGAGCATCTCCCGCAGCCGGGACACGTCGGCGTCGTCGAGGACGTCACCGAGATCGACCACCCGCTGGTCCACCCGGCCGGAGTCGGTGATCAGCACCAGCATCAGCCGGGCCGGGGTCAGCTGGACGACCTCGAGATGGCGGACGGTGGAGCGGGTCAGCGTCGGGTACTGCACGACGGCGACCTGCCGGGTCAGCTGGGCGAGCAGCCGGACGCTGCGACGGAGCACGTCGTCGAGATCGACCGCCCCCTCCAGGAACGACTGCACGGCCCGCCGCTCGGCCGCGGACAGCGGCTTGACCTGCGAGATCCGGTCGACGAACTGGCGATAGCCCTTGTCGGTCGGGATCCGCCCGGCGCTGGTGTGCGGCTGGGCGATCAGCCCCTCCTCCTCGAGGACGGCCATGTCGTTGCGCACGGTCGCGCTGGACACCCCGAGGTTGTGCCGGTCGACGAGCGCCTTCGATCCCACGGGCTCGTGGGTGGAGACGTAGTCGGCGACGATGGCCCGCAGTACCGCGAACCGCCGCTCGTCGGCATTCATGTCCCGCGCACCTCCCCGGGCGGTGGGTCCCCTTCGGCTGTCCCGTCCATTCTATGCGCCGACGGGCGGTGCGGGCCGGGCCGTCGCCGCGGCGTGACCGGCGTCCCGCTCCGGGGCCAGCAGCAGATCGGTCACCACCCGGTCGGCCAGCAGCCGGCCCCGATCGGTCAGCACGGCCCGGCCCGCCGCGTGCGCGAGGGGTTCCAGCAGGCCATCGCCCGCCGCCCGGTCGGCGGCGTCCCGGCCCGCCGGATCGAGCAGGTCCAGGGCCATCCCCTCGGCCAGCCGCAGCCGCAGCATGACCCGCTCGGTGTAGCGCTCGGCGGCGGTGAGGTGCTCCCGGCCGCCCTCGGGCGACTCGCCGGCGGCGAGCCGGGCGGCCCAGCGCGCCGGGTGCTTGACGTTCCACCAGCGCACCCCGGCCAGGTGCGAGTGCGCGCCGGGCCCGACGCCCCACCAGTCGCCGTCGCGCCAGTAGCCGAGGTTGTGCCGGCAAGCGGCCCCCGGCAGCGACCAGTTCGACACCTCGTACCAGTCCAGGCCGGCCGCCCGCAGTCGCGCGTCGAGCAGCTCGTAGCGGGTGGCCGCGACGTCGTCGTCCGGTGCGGGCAGCTCGCCGCGGCGGACCCGGCGGTGCAGCGCGGTCCCGTCCTCCACGATCAGCGCGTAGGCCGAGACGTGGTCGGCTCCCGCCTCCAGGACGGCGTCGGCGGAGCGCCGGAGGTCGTCGTCGGTCTCGCCGGGGGTTGCGTAGATCAGGTCCAGGTTGACGTGGCCGAACCCGGCCGCCCTGGCCTCCCGGGCGGCGGCGACGGCGCGGCCGGGGGTGTGCGTGCGGTCGAGCACGGCGAGCACGTGCCGGGCCGCGGACTGCATGCCGAGCGAGACCCGGGTGTAGCCGCCGTCGCGGATGCCGGCGAAGAACCCGGGCGAGGTCGACTCCGGGTTGGACTCGGTGGTGACCTCCCAGCCCGGTGCGGTCCGGAACTCCGACCGGACGGCGTCGAGCACCGCCGACAGCCGCCCGGCGCCGATCAGTGACGGCGTGCCACCGCCGACGAACACGGTCTCGACGGTCCGGTCGCCGACCGTGCGGGCGGCCAGCGCGATCTCCCGGCGGGCGGCGTCGAGCCAGCCGTCCGGCGAGGACGCGTCACCGGCCAGCTCGGAGGCGGTGTAGGTGTTGAAGTCGCAGTAGCCGCAGCGGGTCGCGCAGAACGGCACGTGGACGTAGATCCCGAAGGGGGGTGGCACGCCTTCCGAGTGTGCCACCCCCGCCACAGCGCACTCAGCGCACTCAGCGCACGGTCCCCCGGCGGGCCCGCCGCACCGCGGCCTCGAGGGCACCCAGGTCGAAGCCGTGCACCGGGTAGGACACCCGGCCGGGTCCGGTCTCGAGCAGCTCCAGCAGCACCTCGTCGTCCGGGCGGTGCCGCAGCGTCACCAGCAGCCGCGCCGGCAGGAGCCACTCCGCGCCCGGGCGCCGGTGACCGACGACGTCGAGCTCCAGCCCGGAGACGGCGGACCACGGGAGGCGCACCGGCCGGTCCCGCTCGGTCGGGACGACGAGCTCGATCCCCTCGCCGGTGAACCTCACCCGGCTGTGCCGCCGGATCCGGGCCAGGCCGGCGGCCGTCCCGACCATGCCCAGCAGGCAGATGCCGCCGACCGAGCAGAACAGCACCCATCCGACGAGACCGAGTTCGGTACGGCCGCGCAGGTCGAGCACGATGCCGGCGGCGCAGACCACGACGATCGTGGCCGCGGCCACGGCCGGCGCGGCACCCCGCAGCACCGCTCCCCACGCCGGCCCGACGGTGCCCGGCACGGGCTCCGGCCCGGCGGCCGGGCGGGCGGTCCAGCCGGACCCGTACGCCGCCCCGGCCCGATCGAGCGGGCCGGTCCCGATCTCACCGGACGGCACCCGGCACCGGCGCAGCCGGTCCCGCACGGCCCCGGCGTCGAACCCGGCGAGGCCCAGCTGCAGCCGCCCGGCCGGCACGTCGATCTCGAGCACGTGACCGGCGTGCAGGTACCGGTGCGTGGCCCCGTTCCACCGGCGGACCTCCCGCACCCCGGCCCCCAGCACCTGCGCCGGGGTCAGCCGGACCGGATCCGGCCAGCCGTGGGCGACGATGCCGCCGGCCCCGACGTGCAGTCGCCCGCCCCGCGCGCGGAGCGCACGGCCAGGGCCGCGCCGAGCCCGAGCACGCCCACCACGATCGCGGCCGCGACGAGCAGGCCGGTCAGCCCGTCCCCGGGCCGTCCGGCTCCGGCCGCCGCCGTCGGCACGAGCAGCAGCACGGCCGCGCCACCGGCCACGACCGGGGGCAGGGTACCCGGCGGAGGGCCGCGGCCGGAGCGGCTCGTCGGCGGAGGTGCCCTCGGGCACCGCGGGCGGGTCGGGGGTGCTCATGACGGGATCGTCGGCTGCCGGAGGGGCGTCGCACGGCGGATCGGCCGTCCCCGTTCGCAGGTGCGAAGCCCGGGCGGATCGACAGACCGGGTTCCGCGGTGAATCATCGGGGGCGGGCAGCCCGGTGAGCCCCGTCCCACTATGCGAACTGCCCTTTGGCTCCCGTCCGGACACCATGAGAGGCTGGACAACGTGCACGCGCTCCGTCTCCGCCTCGTGGCCCGTCGCCACGTGGACCTGAACCGGACACGCAGCGCGCTCTGTCGCCGTCCCTCCTGACGGCCCCGTATTCCCACCCCGGGCCGCTCCGCGTCCGTCCCGGGCCGGGGTGTGCCCGCGCCACCGACACCCGGAGCACCCACCACATGGCGCCCTCGAAGACCGCTCCTGGCCGCGCGCGCGGCCAGGGCCAGTGGAAGCTCGGCCACCGCGAACCGCTCAACCCGAACGAGCGGAGCAAGCGCGACGACAACCCGCTCAACGTCCGGTCCCGGATCGAGAACATCTACGCCAAGCGCGGTTTCGACTCGATCGACCCGGCCGACCTGCGCGGGCGTTTCCGCTGGTGGGGGCTGTACACCCAGCGTCGTCCCGGGATCGACGGCGGCCGCACCGCGGCGCTGGAGCCCGAGGAGCTCGACGACTCCTACTTCATGATGCGGGTCCGGCTCGACGGCGGCGCCGTCTCGGCCGCGCAGCTGCGCGCGCTCGGCGAGGTGTCCCGGGACTACGGCCGGGACACCGCCGACGTCACCGATCGCGAGAACATCCAGTACCACTGGATCCGGGTCGAGGACGTCCCGGCGATCTGGACGAAGCTCGAGGGCCTGGGCATGCAGACCACCGAGGCCTGCGGTGACTGCCCGCGGGTGGTGCTCGGCTCCCCGGTCGCCGGGGTGTCCGCCGCGGAGGTGCTCGACCCGACCCCGGCGATCGACGAGATCGTCCGCCGGTTCATCGGTGACCGGGAGCTGTCCAACCTGCCGCGCAAGTTCAAGTCGGCGATCTCCTGGCAGCAGGACGTGGCGCACGAGGTCAACGACATCTCGTTCGTCGGCGTCGAGCACCCGGAGCACGGCCCCGGCTTCGATCTGTGGGTCGGCGGCGGCCTGTCCACCAACCCGAAGATCGCGCAGCGGCTCGGGACGTGGGTGCCGCTCGACGAGGTGCCCGACGTGTGGCACGGCGTCGTGCAGCTGTTCCGGGACTACGGCTACCGCAGGCTGCGGCACCGCGCCCGGATCAAGTTCCTGATCGCGGACTGGGGCGCGGAGAAGTTCCGTCAGGTGCTGCAGGACGAGTACCTGGAGCGGCCGCTGCTCGACGGCCCGGCGCCCGAGGTCCCGGAGCGGCCGATCGACCACGTCGGCGTGCACAGGCAGAAGGACGGGCGCAACTACGTCGGCGTCGCACCGCCGTCCGGCCGGGTGTCCGGCACGACGCTGATCGCCGTCGCCGAGGCCGCCGAGCGGGCCGGCTCGGACCGGATCCGGTTCACGCCGTACCAGAAGATCGTCGTGCTGGACGTCGCCGACGACCGGCTGGACGGGCTGATCGAGGACCTCAACCGGCTCGGCCTGCCGGCCCGGCCCTCCACCTGGCGCCGGTCGACGATGGCCTGCACCGGCATCGAGTTCTGCAAGCTCGCGATCGTCGAGACCAAGGAGCGGGCGATCCGGCTGGTCGAGGACCTGGAGAAGCGGCTGGCCGACGTGGTGCCGGACGTCCCGATCAGCCTGCACCTCAACGGCTGCCCGAACGCCTGCGCCCGCACGCAGGTCGCCGACATCGGCCTGAAGGGCCAGATCGTCACCGACGCCGACGGCAACCAGGTCGAGGGCTTCCAGGTGCACCTCGGCGGCGGGCTCGGCCTGGACGCCGGCTTCGGCCGCAAGCTGCGCGGGCTCAAGGTCACCAGCGCCGAGCTGGGCGACTACGTCGAGCGCATCGTCCGGAACTTCGCCGCCCAGCGCGCGGACGACGAGCGGTTCGCGCAGTGGGTGCTGCGGGCCGACGAGGCGGACCTCAAGTGAGCGCGGGAGGCACGGAATGAGCCAGCGAGCCGCACCGTTCTACTGCCCGTACTGCGGGGAGGAGGACCTCCGGCCGGCCGAGCGCAGCCAGAACAGCGCAGGCGGAGCGAGCCTGAACGCCGCGTGGTGGTGCGCCGGCTGCCTGCGCACGTTCGTCGTGACCTTCGTCGGCATCGGCGTCCCGGAGACATCTGGAGCGGATCGATCATGAGTGTTGCCCTGGAGACCGACCTGCGCGCGACCGCCGAGCGCGGCGCGGCCGAGCTGGGCCCGGACGCGACGGCCGAGCAGCTGCTCGGCTGGGCGGCGGAGACGTTCGGCGACCGGCTGATCGTCGCGTCCAACATGCAGGACGCGGTGCTGGTCGACCTGGCCCACCGGGCGAAGCCCGACGTGGAGGTCCTGTTCCTGGAGACCGGCTACCACTTCGCCGAGACGATCGGCACCCGGGACGCGGTCGACGCCGTCTACCCGGAGCTGACGATCGTCAACGCGGCCGCCGAGCAGTCGGTGGCCGAGCAGGACGCCGAGTACGGCCGCGACCTGTTCGCCCGCGAGCCGGACCGCTGCTGCGCGCTGCGCAAGGTGGTGCCGCTGCAGCGCACGCTGTCCGGGTACGACGCCTGGGTCACCGGGGTGCGCCGGGTGGAGGCGCCGACCCGGGCGGCCACCCCGCTGATCACCTACGACGACAGGTTCGGCCTCGTCAAGATCAACCCGATAGCGGCGTGGAGCGACGCGGACGTGGACGCCTACATCGCCGCCCACGGGATCCTGGTGAACCCGCTGGTCGACGCCGGCTACCCGAGCATCGGCTGTGCACCGTGCACCGCGAAGCCCGCCCCGGGCTCCGATCCCCGCTCCGGCCGCTGGTCGGGCCGGGCCAAGACCGAGTGCGGCCTGCATGGCTGACACGGACTCACGAGGGAGATGGGTGTGACCACCGCTGTCACGAGCCCGAAGCTGGACGCGCTGGACGCGCTCGAGTCGGAGGCGATCCACGTCTTCCGCGAGGTGGCCGGCGAGTTCGACCGGCCGGTGATCCTGTTCTCCGGCGGCAAGGACTCGACCCTGCTGGTGCACCTGGCGGTGAAGGCGTTCGCCCCGGCCCCGGTGCCGTTCCCGCTGCTGCACGTCGACACCGGCCACAACTATCCCGAGGTCATCGAGTTCCGGGACCGCATCGCCGCGACGCTGGGCCTGCGGCTGGAGGTCGCGCGGGTCGAGGACTACCTCGCCGACGGGCGGCTGGTGGAGCGGGCCGACGGCACCCGCAACCCGCTGCAGACCCAGCCGCTGCTGGACGCCATCGCCGAGCACCGCTTCGACGCCGTGTTCGGCGGCGGCCGCCGGGACGAGGAGCGGGCCAGGGCCAAGGAACGCATCATGTCGCTGCGCGACGCGTTCGGCCGCTGGGACCCGCGCAAGCAGCGACCCGAGCTGTGGAACCTCTACAACGGCCGGCACGCGCCCGGCGAGCACGTCCGGGTCTTCCCGATCTCGAACTGGACCGAACTCGACGTGTGGCGCTACATCCGCCGCGAGGGGATCGAGCTGCCGCCGATCTACTTCGCGCACTCCCGGCCGGTGTTCCGCCGGGACAGCATGTGGCTGGCCGAGGGCCCGTGGGGCGGGCCGCGCGCCGGCGAGACCCTGGAGACCCGCACGGTCCGCTACCGGACCGTCGGCGACGGGTCGTGCACCGGCGCGGTCGAGTCGACCGCGTCCACGCTCGACGAGGTGATCGCCGAGGTGACCGCGTCCCGGCTCACCGAACGGGGCGCCACCCGGGCCGACGACCGGCTCTCCGAGGCCGCCATGGAGGACCGCAAGAAGGAGGGCTACTTCTGATGGCCGGCACAGACTCGGCACAGCCGCGGGACCTGCTGCGGTTCGCCACCGCCGGCTCCGTGGACGACGGCAAGTCCACCCTGGTCGGACGGCTGCTCTACGACACGAAATCGGTGCTGGCCGACCAGATCGAGGCCGTCGAGCGCGCCTCTGTCGACAAGGGGCTGACGACGCCGGACCTGTCGCTGCTGGTCGACGGGCTGCGGGCGGAGCGCGAGCAGGGCATCACGATCGACGTCGCCTACCGCTACTTCGGCACCCCGACCCGCGAGTTCGTGCTCGCCGACACCCCGGGCCACGTCCAGTACACCCGCAACACCGTCACCGGCGCCTCCACCGCGGAGCTCGCGGTGCTGCTGGTCGACGCCCGCAACGGCGTCGTCCCGCAGACCCGGCGGCACGCCGCGGTGCTGTCGCTGCTGCGGGTGCCGCGGCTCGTGCTGGCCATCAACAAGATCGACCTGATCGACTACGACGAGGCCAAGATCGCCGACATCGAGCGCGAGTTCACCGACCTCACCCGCTCGCTCGGGTTCGACGATGAGGCCGTCCAGGTGATCCCGCTGTCCGCGCTGGTCGGGGACAACGTCGCCACCCGCAGCCGGCGCACCCCCTGGTACACCGGTCCGACCCTGCTCGAGCACCTGGAGGACGTCCCGGTCGGCGGGGTGGGCGGGAGCGCGGCGGCCGACGCCCCGTTCCGGCTGCCGGTGCAGTACGTGATCCGGCCCCGCAACAGTGCCGAGGCCCGCTCCGCCGACGCGTCGCTCGGGGACCTGCACGACTACCGCGGCTACGCCGGCCAGGTCGCGTCCGGCACCGTGCGGCCCGGCGACGAGGTCGTCGTCCTGCCGGAGGGGCACCGGACGACGGTCTCCGAGGTGCGCACCGCGGACGGCCCGCTGGCCGTGGCCGGCGCCGGACTGTCGGTCACCGTGCTGCTCGCCGACGACATCGACGCGCCGCGCGGCGCGATGATCGCCGCCGCGGCCGATCCGCCCGAGGTCACCACCGAGCTGGACGCGACGCTGTGCTGGCTCGCCGAGAAGCCGCTGACGCCCGGCGCCCGGCTGCTGCTCAAGCACGGCACCCGGACCACCCCGGTGATCGTCGGTGCGCTGGCCGCGCGGCTGGACACCGAGGCGGTCACCTACACCGACGCCCCGGACCGGCTGGAGATCAACGACATCGGGCGGGTGTCGCTGCGGGTCGCCGATCCGCTGCCGGTCGACGCCTACGCCCGGGTCCGGACCACCGGCGGGTTCCTGCTGATCGACCCGCCGACCGGGAACACGCTGGCCGCCGGGCTGGTCGGCGATCCGCTCGCCGCCGTGCCGGGCGCCGGGGGCTGAGACCCCGGGAGCCCGGACACCGGAGCCACCCGGCGCGCGGCGACACACCGACCGAGAGACCGACCGACCGACACATCGTCCGCCGCACCGGCCCGGTCACGCAGCACCGCGTGACCGGGCCGGTCGCATTCCGGACGGCTGCGCAGCGCACGCACGGCACCCGGCCGGCCGGCCGGACCGGCTCGGCCCCGTCGGGCCAGGTCCGGCCGGTGCCGCCCGCTCCGTCCGGCCGGCCCGGCTGGTCCGGCCGACGGGGCGCACGTTCCTCCGGTTCCGCCAGGGTGTCCGGACGCCCTGGCCGCGCTCCCAGCGGCCGGACGCCGGGTTGTCCGCACCGACCGGCCGATTCACCATGGAACGATGCGCCACGACACCGCCCCGGGCACCGCCCGAGCCGTCGTCGCGCGCGTCCGGCCGGTCGATCTCGAGCGGTTCTGGCCCTCGCGCCGCACGGACGCCTTCGACGAGTCCTGTCGTCCCTGCTGACCGGCCCGTAGCGCCCCCGCGCCCGGCCGGGACCGAGCTCTGCCCCGGCACGGCCCGCGGTGTCCCCGCGCGCCCCCGAACCGCCCCCACCAGAAGGACCCATCGTGCGCACGCTCATCGTCTTCGCGATCGTCGGCTTCGCCGCCCAGCTCGTCGACGGCGCCCTCGGCATGGCCTACGGCGTCACCTCGACCTCGCTGCTGCTGGTCGCCGGGATCAACCCGGCCACCGCGAGCGCGTCGGTGCACCTCGCCGAGGTGGGCACCACGCTCGCCTCCGGCGCCGCGCACTGGCGGTTCGGCAACGTCGACTGGAAGCTCGTGCTCAAGCTGGGCGTGCCCGGCGCGGTCGGCGCGTTCCTCGGCGCGACGGCGCTGTCGGCAGTGTCCACCGAGAGCGCCGCGCCGTACATGGCCGGGATCCTGCTCGCGCTCGGCGTCTACATCCTGCTGCGCTTCTCGATCCGGCCGCCGCGGGTGTCCGCGGCCCGCCGCTCCCCGCACGGGGCGCGCTTCCTGTCCCCGCTCGGCGTGGTCGCCGGCTTCGTCGACGCCTCCGGTGGCGGCGGCTGGGGCCCGGTCGCCACCCCGGCGCTGCTGGGCGCGGGCCGGACCGCGCCGCGCACCGTCGTCGGGTCCGTCGACACCTCGGAGTTCCTGGTGGCCGCCGCCGCCAGCGTCGGCTTCCTGATCGGACTGGGGCACGAGGTGCTCGATCCGGCCACCATCGGCGGACTGCTGATCGGCGGCGTGCTCGCCGCCCCGCTGGCCGCCTGGCTGGTCACCAAGATCCCCGCGCCGGTGCTGGGCACCGCGGTCGGCGGCATCATCATCCTCACCAACGCGCGGGTCGTGCTGCGGACCTTCGACGCGGGCACCGCCACGACCGTCGCCGTGTACGCGACGGTCGTGGCGCTGTGGGTCGCCGCGATCTCGGTGGCGGTCGCCCGGCTGCGCCGCACCCGCGCCGAGGAAGCCGAGCAGGAGCCGGTGGGCGCCGGGACCTGAGCCGGCGGGCGGGCCCGCTGTCCGGACACTCGTCCCGCCCCGCGGACGCCTCTTGCCCGCTGGTCCCGTGACCGATCAGCAGACCACCACCGGCCCCCGTTCGACGACGGCCTGGGCGCTCGGCGGCGTCGCCGTCGTCGTCGCGATCGGGGCTCTCGTCCGGTTCCTGGAGCAGGCCGTCCCGGACGCCGCCGCGGACACCGCATGGGCCGAGATCGCCGAGGCCGTCGAGTACCCGGTGTACGCGATCCTGCTCGGCCTGCTCGGCAACGTGCTGCTCACCGTCACCGGGCTGCGCGAGCGGCTCTCCGGCGGGTTCTGCACCGAGTTCTTCATCAAGACCGGCCTGGTGCTGCTCGGCGCCTCGATCGACTTCTCGGTGATCGTGCGGGCCGCCGGCCCGGCGGTGCTGCAGGCGCTGGTGCTGATCACCGCCGTGTTCGGCTTCACCTGGTGGCTGGGCGGCAAGCTCGGGGTGGACGACAAGCTGCGGGCGCTGCTCGCCTCGGCCGTGTCGATCTGCGGGGTGAGCGCGGCGATCGCCGCCGCGGGCGCGGTGCAGGCGAAGAAGGAACAGCTCGCCTACACCGCCAGCCTGGTGATCCTGTTCGCGCTGCCGTCGATCTTCCTGCTGCCGGCCGCGGTGAGCGCCCTCGGGCTCTCCCCCGCCGTCGGCGGCGCCTGGATCGGCGGCAACATCGACACCACGGCCGCGGTCAGCGCGGCCGGTGCGATCGTCGGTGAGGAGGCGCTGCAGATCGCCACGATCGTCAAGACCACGCAGAACGCGCTGCTCGGGGTGGTCGCGGTCGCGCTGACCGCCTACTTCGCGCTGAAGGTCGAGCGGACCGGATCGGCCCGGCCGGGCGTGCGGGACTTCTGGGAGCGGTTCCCGAAGTTCGTGCTCGGTTTCCTGGCCGCGTCGATCATCGCGACGGTCTTCATCGGCGTGGTCGGCTCGGACGCGGCCCGGCCGCTGATCAGCGACGTCAACGCCTTCCGGACGACGTTCCTGATCCTCGCGTTCGTCTCGATCGGGCTGGAGTTCCGGGTGGCGCCGCTGCGCGACGCCGGCTGGCGTCCGGTCAGGGTGTTCGCCGCCGCGACCGGCGTCAACCTGGCCGTCGGCCTCGGGCTGGCGGTGCTGCTGTTCTCCGGGGTCACGGTCTGACCGCGGGGCCGGGGCCGCACCCGGTGCGGCCCCGGCTCAGGCGGCCGAGCTGGCGTCCGCGCTGCGGCCGGGCAGCGCGCCCAGCACCGCCCGGGCGACGGCGTCGTTGTAGCGCAGGCTCTGCGCGTTCATCCCGGGCCGGGTGAACGCCCCGGCGAGCTTCACCGTGGTGTGCGGGCCGACCGCGAAGCGCCGCTCGTGCACCCCGCCGTCCGCGGTGTACAGCGCGCCGTCGGCGGGACGCACGGACAGCAGCCCGGTGTTGCGCAACGGGCTGCCGTCGTCGTCGTGGAGGATCTCCTCGACGGCCTCGCCGCGCTCCAGCAGCCCGCGGAGCAGCGGATCGGCGGTGCGGGACAGGCTCGGGTCGGGCAGCCGCGCGTCCACCAGCACCTGCGCGGTGACCGGATCGGCGCCGGCGAGCGTCGCGCTGGTGGCGTGGAAGCCGTCCCGGTCGGCGGTCACCTCCATCCCGGCGCCCAGGAACTTCAGGTGCCCGCCGAGGGAGAGCGCGAGCATCTCGCGGACCCGGAAGCCGGGCGGGCCGGAGGCGACGGAGTTGAAGAAGCTCTGCCACCACGGCAGGTCCCGGGCCCGCGAGCGCGGCGAGAGCACGCCGGAGCCGGCCAGCCGGGTCGTCTCGCCGAAGACCGACAGCATCGCCACGAACGCGCCGAGGTGCGGGGTGTGCCGCTCGTCGACGTGCTGGCGCAGGTCCTCCGCGATCCGCTCCCGGACCGCCGCCTGCAGCGACTCCAGATCGGGGGCGTGCAGGCCCTCCAGCGGACGGTCGAGCGCGGTCAGGTCGAGCCGGTCGAGCGGGTCCGGGACGGTGGCGGCGATCAGCTCCGCCTCCTCCGCCGAGTCGTGCGGCGCCGCGGCGAAGCGCGCCGCGAAGTCCGCCCAGCCGGTGCGGACCCGGTCGGGATGGCCGTGGAACAGCTCGTGGTACCAGCCCCAGCCGATCTCCTTGGCCATCAGCGGCCAGACCTGCTCGCGGAAGTCGACCGGACCGCCCCCGGCGACCAGCCGGTCGGTGACCTCCGGCGGGAGGAACCGCGGCAGCGGCGGGCGGCCGCCGCGCAGCTGGTAGTGCGTCTTCGAGTGGTAGGTGGCGCCGCGCGGGGAGCCGGCGACGAGCACCGGCTCGCGGCCGGACGGGACGTACCGCAGCCGGCCGGGCCCGCCGTCGTCGTCCGGGACGAACCGCCCGCCGCGGCCCTCGAACAGCAGCACCACCAGGTCGACGAACGCCAGCCCCAGCCCGCGGGCGAGCACCGGCTCCCCCGGCCCGATCACCGACAGGTCGGAGTCGGAGGTCTGCTCCGGCGGCAGGTAGCGCAGGCCGAGATCACGGGCGCGCGCCTGCAGCTCGCGCTCGGCCGGGGTCGGGGCGGCGTCGAGGTGCCCGGAGGCCAGCACGACGGCGTCGGCCCGCAGCGTCGCCCCGGACGTCAGCCGGACCACCTGGTCGGCGTCGTCCTCGGTGACCGACTCCGCCGTCGTGCGGTGCACGTGCACGCGCATCCCGGCGGGCGCCCGGTCGAGCACCTCGCGCAGCACGGCGCCGAGGTAGTGGCTCTGCAGCCGCCGGGTGGGGAAGGTCGACGCCGTCACCGTCGCCAGCTCGGCGGCACCCTCGGGACCGAGCTCGGCCTGCGGGTCGCCGTGCTCGCGCAGCTCCCGGGCCCACTCCCAGAACGACGGCCCGGGCGCGACCGGGCCCTCGCAGACCACCGAGTCGTCGGTCCACATGGTGACGTCGGCGGCCATCGAGTTCATCGCCAGCAGCGGGGACTGGGCGTGCCGCCAGATCCGCCCGGCGCCGGCCGGGTACGGGTCGACCAGGTGCACGTCGAGGCCGGGGCCGGCCAGGACGTCGGCGTGCATGCCGGGCGCACCGGCGACCATGCGTTCCAGCACACCGACGCCGCGCGGGCCTGCTCCCACGATGACCACGGCGGGAGCGCGCGGAGCCGGGCGCGGGGCGGAGCTCCGGGCGCCGGTGCTGCCGGACCTCGTGCTGCCGGACCTCGTGCTGCCGGACACGGTGTGGTTGGTGGACATCGACGCTCCTGGGGAGAGTGGGACCGGGCGGCGGGGCCGGGTCTCACAGCGCCGTGCGCAGCCGGCACAGATCGACGTGCCTGCGCTTGACCAGGGGGACGTCCACGGGTCCACGGTAGGCCGACCACCCCGCGCCGGGCCACCCACCGGATCGTCGCACCCGGCCCGGCACCCCGGCCGGCCACCGGCCGGGACGGTGACGGCGGGTGCCCACGACCGGCGGTTCCACTCACCCGCCCGGCGCACGATCACTCTCCGCCGCAGAGACGATCACGACCGGTCACCGACGAATCACCCCCGGCCACCGTGTCCTGCGTCGCACCCGTGTTCTACACGTCGTCAAAGACGGCGGACGCGGGTACAACGGAGATCGACCCACTGAATCGAGCCGGATGCATCGACCCGATGCCACACCCGACCCCGACACGTTCAACGGAGAACGTCGCATGACCGCAGAGCTGATCCGCCCGGAGACCCCGGGCGGCACACCGACGGGCGGCGAGCACCCGATCCCGGCGCCCGCCGCCGAACGCAGTGCCGTCGACCGGCTGCTGGACTCCCTCGACGACCTGGTCCGCAGGCACCGGGCGCTCGCCGCGCACGACGGCGGCTGTGCCTCGCTGCACGCCGAACTCATCGCCGCCGAGCTCGACCAGCAGCTCGCGGTGCTCCGGACGGTGCCCCGGCAACCGGGGCACTGAGCCGCCGGCCCGAGCCGCGCGTCCCGGGCCGGCGGTTGTCTAGGGTTCGACCGTGTCCGAAACCCCTGTGCCCGATGCAGCTGTGCCGGCCGAGCTCGTCCATCTCGACGTGACCGCAGGCGTCGCGACGATCACGCTCGACTCGCCGCACAACCGCAACGCGCTCTCCGCCCAGCTGCGCCGCGAGCTGCTCGCCCACCTCGACACCGCGATCGCCGACGCCGGGGTGCGGGCGATCGTGCTGACCCACACCGGCACGGTGTTCTGCGCCGGGATGGACCTCAAGGAGTCGAAGGGCGCCGACGCGCAGCAGCAGGGCGTCACCGAGGTCCCGCGGATCCTGTCCACGCTGTGGGACTCCCCCACCCCGGTCGTCGCCCGGCTCGCCGGACCGGCCAGGGCGGGCGGGGTCGGGATCGTCGCCGCCTGCGACGTGGCGGTGGCCGCCGAGCCGGTCACCTTCGCGTTCTCCGAGGTCCGGATCGGCGTCGTCCCGGCGGTCATCTCGGTGACCGTGCTGCCCCGGCTGGCCGCCCGGGCCGCGCACGAGCTGTTCCTGACCGGCGAGACGTTCGACGCCCGGCGGGCCGCCGCGATCGGGCTGATCAACAGCGCGGTGCCGGCCGAGCAGCTCGACGACGAGGTCGCCCGCTACACCGGGATGTTCCGGCTGGGCGCCCCGGGCGCGCTGGCCGGGACCAAGGCGATGCTCCGCCGCGAACGGCCGGCCACGATGGCGGAGGACTTCGCCGCGATGAACACCCTGTCGGCGTCCTACTTCGCCTCGGACGAGGGCCAGGAGGGGATCAGGGCGTTCGGGGAGAAGCGCAGGCCGGCCTGGGTTCCGCAGGACTGACCGGGCGGACCGGCCTACCCTGGTCGGCATGACCGCTCCGGCACCCGGGATCAGCACCGACCCGGACACGGTGGCCGAGCTCCTGGCCGGACGCCGGCTGGTCGCCCTGACCGGTGCCGGGCTGTCCACCGACTCCGGGATCCCGGACTACCGTGGGCCGGGCTCGCGGCCACGCAACCCGATGACGTACTCCGAGTTCGTCTCCGGGGTGCCCGCGCAGCGCCGCTACTGGGCGCGCAGCCACGTCGGCTGGGCGCGGATGCGCCGGGCCGAGCCGAACCCCGGGCACGTCGCGCTCGCCGCGCTCGGGGCGGCCGGCCTGGTCGAGCGGCTGATCACCCAGAACGTCGACGGCCTGCACGACGCCGCCGGGCACCGCGGGGTGATCGACCTGCACGGCCGGATCGACGAGGTGGTGTGCCTGGACTGCCGCCGGACCAGCCCGCGCGATGAGCTCCAGGCCCGGTTGACGGCGTCGAACCCGGGATTCACCGAGGCGCACAGCGCCGAGGTCGAGACGGCCCCGGACGGCGACGCCGCCGTCGAGATCACCGAGGGGTTCCGGATCGTGCCGTGCGCCGCCTGCGGCGGCACGCTCAAGCCGCACGTGGTCTTCTTCGGCGAGAACGTCCCGCGCGACCGGGTGGCCCGCTGCTACGCCGCGGTCGGCGCGCTGACCCCCGACGACGGTGCGCTGCTGGTCGCCGGGTCGTCGCTGCAGGTCATGTCGGGCCTGCGGTTCGTCCGGGCCGCGTGGAAGGCCGGGGTCCCGGTGGTGATCGTCAACCGGGGGGCGACCCGGGGCGACGAACTCGCCACCGTCCGGGTGGACGCCGGCTGCTCGGAGACCCTCACCGCGCTCGCCGCGCGTCCGCTCTGATCCCCCGGTCCCGGCCGTGGGGCGCCCGGTCGAACCGCTCGGTGACCCGGTCCAGCCCGATCGCCACGCCCGCGCACAGCGGCAGCACCACGACGGTCACGAACACGACCTGGAAGAGGAACGGGAGCTGGGTCAGCCACAGCTCGAAGGCGTCCCAGGCGTCGATGATCGTGCGCACACTCCACACGGTAGTACGGCCGCGCAGCGACTAGGTTCGGGCCCATGTTCGCTGTGTACGCCCAGGAGCCCAACGCCGACGCCCCGCTCGACTCCCTCGTCGTGGGCGAGCGACCCGATCCGAAAGTCCCGGACGGCTGGGTCTCGGTGTCCGTCTCCGCCGCCAGCCTCAACATGCACGACCTGTGGACCCTGCGCGGTGTCGGCATCAAGCCCGACCAGTTCCCGATGATCCTGGGGTGCGACGGTGCGGGCACCCTCGACGACGGCACCGAGGTCGTGCTCTACCCGATCATCGGCGACCCGGACTGGCGCGGGGACGAGACCCTGGACCCGAAGCGCACCCTGCTGACCGAGCGGCACCAGGGCACGATGGCCGACAAGGTGATCGTCCCGGCCCGCAACGCCGTCCCCGCGCCGAAGGGGCTCACCCCGGCGCAGGGCGCCGTGCTCGGCACGGCCTGGCTCACCGCATACCGCATGCTGTTCACCAGGTCCGGTCTGCAGCCCGGCCAGACGGTGCTGGTCCAGGGCGCGTCCGGCGGGGTGTCGACGGCGCTGGTCCAGCTCGGCGTGGCGGCCGGCCTGACGGTCTGGGTCACCGGCCGGGACGAGGAGAAGCGGGCACTGGCCGAGCGGCTCGGCGCGCACGCCACCTTCGAGTCCGGGGCGAAGCTGCCCGGCAAGGTGGACGCGGTGATGGAGTCGGTCGGCGAGGCCACCTGGAAGCACTCGATGCGGGCGCTGAAGCCGGGCGGGCGGATCGTCATCTGCGGCTCCACGTCCGGGCCGAACCCGCCCGCGGACCTGCAGCGGCTGTTCTTCCTCCAGCTCGAGGTCGTCGGCTCGACGATGGGGACCCGGGAGGAGCTGGCGAACCTGATGGACTTCGTGGCGACGTCCGGCATCACCCCGGAGATCGGGATGGAGCTCCCGATGGAGTCGGCGAAGGAGGCGTTCGAGGCGATGGCGGCCGGTCGGACGGCCGGCAAGGTCGTGCTGACCCGCTGAGCGGACGGCCATATCGTCCCGCGTCACAGGTCTGTTACGTGATCCGGATGTGATGCAGTCGTGATGCACCCGGATGGCGGTGGCCGGTGTCCATCCACGCTGGTCCGGGCCATGTTCGTCACCGCAGTGTGACGACCGCCCGGCGCTGGGGTCCGGTTTCCCCAGGACAGGGTCGGATTTCGCCGGTTCGGCAAGTACAGTCCGTCATCGTGACCGAGCCTTTCAGTCGACGGGCGTCGGGTGCTGCCACCATGGCAGCCCCGGCGCCTGGAGCCACGGGTGTCGTCGAGTTCCTGGATCGGGTCGACCACGCCGTGGCCACAGCCCTGTCCACCAATCCCTCCACGACCGAGGTCAGCCGTGACGGCTGGCGGGTCCTGCTGATGCTCGCCCGCGGCACCGGCCGCAGCATGGGCGAGATCGCGGGACACACGTCGCTGCCCGCACCCACCGCGACCCGGATCGTGGACCGTCTGGTCGAACGGAAGCTGGCCTACCGGTCGGCCGATCCGCTCGACCGCCGCCGGGTGCTGGTGCACCTGTCGGCCGAGGGGCGGACCGTGGTCGAGTCGGTGTGCCAGCGGGTGCAGCGCATCCTCTCCCCGCGCCGCGCTCCCACCGCCCGTGCCGCCGCGTGCGACAGCACGATCCCCGGCCCCCGCGCAGGATCCGTCGTGTAGAGCTCCCTCCCCCCTCCCCCTCGCCCCCACGTACACCACGGGCCCGGAACCTCTCAGGGATCCGGGCCCGCTCTCATGTCCGGGTGCGCTACTTCTTGGGCTTCTCGGTCGCCTGGCCGCCGCCGGTGGACAGCGCCGCGACGAAGGCCTCCTGCGGGACCTCGACCCGGCCGATGGTCTTCATCCGCTTCTTGCCCTCCTTCTGCTTCTCCAGCAGCTTGCGCTTGCGGCTGATGTCGCCGCCGTAGCACTTGGCGAGCACGTCCTTGCGGATGGCGCGGATCGTCTCGCGGGCGATGATCCGCGCGCCGACGGCGGCCTGGATCGGCACCTCGTACTGCTGGCGCGGGATCAGCTCGCGCAGCTTGGTGGCCATCGACGTGCCGTAGGCGTACGCCGAATCCTTGTGCACGATGGCGGAGAAGGCGTCCACCGGCTCGCCCTGCAGCAGGATGTCGACCTTGACCAGGTCGGCCGCCTGCTCGCCGGCCTCCTCGTAGTCGAGGCTGGCGTAGCCGCGGGTGCGCGACTTCAGCGCGTCGAAGAAGTCGAAGATGATCTCGCCCATCGGGATCGTGTAGCGCAGCTCGACCCGGCTCTCGGACAGGTAGTCCATCCCGCCGAGCTGGCCGCGCCGGCTCTGGCAGAGCTCCATGATCGTGCCGACGAACTCCGACGGCGTGAGGATCGTGATCTTCGTGATCGGCTCGCGGATCTCGGCGATCTTGCCGGTCGGCCAGTCGCTGGGGTTGGTGACCTCCAGCTCGGCGCCGTCGTCGGTGGTGACCTGGTAGACGACGTTGGGCGCGGTCGAGATGAGGTCCAGGTCGTACTCGCGCTCCAGCCGGTCCCGGGTGATCTCCAGGTGCAGCAGGCCGAGGAAGCCGCAGCGGAAGCCGAACCCGAGCGCCGCCGACGTCTCCGGCTCGTAGGTGAGCGCGGCGTCGTTGAGCTGCAGCTTGTCCAGCGCCTCGCGCAGCTCCGGGTACTGCGAGCCGTCGATCGGGTACAGCCCGGAGTAGACCATCGGCTTCGGCTCGCGGTAGCCGGTCAGCGGGGTGCCGGCGCCGTGGCGCTTGCTGGTGACGGTGTCGCCGACCTTCGACTGCCGGACGTCCTTCACCCCGGTGATCAGGTAGCCGACCTCGCCGACCCCGAGCCCGTCGCTCGGCTTCGGCTCGGGGGACACGATGCCGATCTCCAGCAGCTCGTGCTCGGCGCCGGTGGACATCATCTTGATCTTCTCGCGGGGCGAGAGCTTGCCGTCCACGACGCGGACGTAGGTGACGACGCCGCGATAGGTGTCGTAGACCGAGTCGAAGATCATCGCCCGGGCGGGCGCGTCGGCGTCGCCGACCGGGGCGGGCACCTGGGCGACCACCGCGTCGAGCACCGCCTCCACGCCCTCGCCGGTCTTGGCGGAGCAGCGCAGCACGTCCTCCGGCTCGCAGCCGGTGATGTGCGCGATCTCCGCGGCGTAGCGCTCCGGATCGGCCGCCGGGAGGTCGATCTTGTTCAGGACCGGGATGATGTGCAGGTCCTTCTCCATGGCCAGGTAGAGATTGGCCAGGGTCTGCGCCTCGATCCCCTGCGCGGCGTCGACCAGCAGGATCGCGCCCTCGCAGGCCTCCAGTGCACGGGACACCTCGTAGGTGAAGTCCACGTGCCCCGGGGTGTCGATCAGGTGCAGCACGTGCTCGGTCTGCTCGCCGTCGGCGTTCTTCGCCGTCCACGGCAGACGCACGTTCTGCGCCTTGATCGTGATGCCGCGCTCGCGCTCGATGTCCATCCGGTCCAGGTACTGCGCCCGGGCGCTGCGCTCGTCGAGCACGCCGGTCACCTGCAGCATGCGGTCGGCCAGCGTCGACTTCCCGTGGTCGATGTGCGCGATGATGCAGAAGTTCCGGATGCGCTCCGGCGGGGTGAACGTGCGGTCGGCGTACGTCGTCACTCGGTTGTACTCGGCTTTCGCTGTCGCGTCGGGTCCGCGACCATCGTCCCATGTCGCGACCGGCGGCCCCCACGGCAGCCGGGTGCGCCGGTCGGGCCGGGCTCCTGCGGAGGAGGGATCGCCGTGGGAGGGGCCGGCGAGGCGGCCGGACGAGGGGCCCGCGGTGCTCGACGGTAGATTCGTCCCGTACCGCGTCCGGAGAGGTCCGGTACCGGCGGAGCGGCCCCGCAGGGAGCCCGGAATTCCCCGCTGGTAGCCTTGACCGCTGAGCGCTCGGCGTGCTCGCCCGGGACGGTATGACCGTCCGGTGCCGCCGGAGCGGACCGGACTCGAGCAGACCAGCCGAAACTCAGCAGGCAGGAAGACCAGGTAGACGTGGCCAACATCAAGTCGCAGATCAAGCGGGTCAAGACCAACGAGAAGCGCCGCCAGCGCAACAAGTCGGTGAAGTCGTCGGTCAAGACCGCCATCCGCCACTTCCGCGAGGCCGCGGAGCAGGGTGCGGACAACGCCGCCGAGCTGCAGCGCAAGGCGGCGCGGGCCCTGGACAAGGCGGCCGGCAAGGGCGTCATCCACAAGAACCAGGCGGCGAACCGCAAGTCGTCGCTGGCCAAGCAGCTCAACAAGATCGGCTCCTGAGCACGCCGCTCGCGCAGCACGACGGCGCCGTCCCGCACCGGGGCGGCGCCGTCGTCGTGTGTGGGGGCCCTTCCGGGTCAGCGCGCCGTGCGGGCCTCGACGACGGCCAGCACCGCCCGTTCCAGCGCGTACCCGGGATCGGCGGCGACACCCTTCACGTCGGCGTTGACCCGGGCGGTCGCGGCGATCGCCACGGCCAGCTGCTCGGGACGCCACTGCCGGACGGTGCCCTGCGCCTTGCGGATCTTCCACGGCGGCATGCCCAGCTCGCCGGCCAGCCGGTTCGGGTCGCCGCGGCCCGCGGAGCCGACCTTCGCCAGCGTCCGCACCGAGTCGGCCAGCGCGTCCGCGATCAGGACGTGCGGGACCCCGAGCACGAGGGCCCAGCGCAGCGCCTCCAGCGCTCCGCGGCGGTCCCCCGCCACCGCCGCGTCGGCGACCGCGAAGCCGGACGACTCGGCGCGACCGCGGTGGTAGCGGCGCACCCCGGCCTCGTCGATCTTCCCGCCGGTGTCGGCGACGAGCTGCCCGGCCGCCGCGGCGAGCTCGCGCAGGTCCGATCCGACCGCCTCGACGAGCACGGCCAGCGCACCGGGGGTGATGCTCCCGCCGTTGCGCCGCACCTCGGCGTGCACGAAGTCGGACCGCTCGTCGGCGCGGGTGATCCGGTTGCAGGTCGTCACCTGCGCGCCGGCCTTCTTCAGCAGGTCGACCACCGCCTTGCCCTTGGCGCCGCCGGCGTGCTGGGCGACCAGGACGATCCCCGGTGCCGGATCCTTCGTGTACTCGGCGAGCGCGGCGAGCATGTCCTTGGTCGTGTCCTGGGCGTGCGTGAGCACGATCACCCTGCTCTCCGCGAAGAGCGACGGGCTGAGGTGGCCGGCCAGCTCGCCGGGCGCGACCTCGGACGTGCGGAACCGGCGCAGCTCGACCTCGGGATCGTCCTGCCGGATCCGGCGGACCAGCTCCGACACCGCCCGTTCGGCCAGGAACTCCTCGTCGCCCACCACGAGCTGCAGCGGGGCGGGCGGTCCGGCGTCACGCGTCCTGCTCACGCCGTTCATCGTGGCCCACTCCCCCGACAGCCGGTGAGCCGCGTCCCCATCGGGACGGTTCGGCTGGCCAGGGGCGCACCACGTCGCGTAGCGTTCTCGTCGCCCGGCGGATCTTCGGCCGGCCACAACCGCATATGGCTCATCCAGAGGGGCAGAGGGAACGGCCCGTTGAAGCCCCGGCAACCGGCGTCGCACGACGATCCGCCCGCCTGCGCGTGACCGCGCGGCAGGACGTCGACGAACACGGTGCCAATTCCGACCCGCCGGCCCGGCGGGACAGATGAGGAGATCTCGTGACTCTCACTGCTGCGCCCGAAACGACCTCCGCCTACGACCTCGGCCCGGCCCGCGCGCTCTCCTGCCGGGAGTGCGGCCACGAGGTGCCGCTGGCCGCCGAGTTCGCCTGCCCCCGGTGTTTCGGGCCGCTCGAGGTGGCCTACGACTTCCCGAAGGTGACCCGGGCGGCGATCGAGGCCGGACCGAAGTCGATCTGGCGCTACAAGGACCTGCTGCCGGTGCCGAGCACCGTGCGGGAGCACCGCAACACCGAGCCCGGCCTCACCCGGCTGATCGAGGCGGACAACCTGGCCCGGGCGCTCGGCGTCCGGAAGCTGTGGGTGAAGGACGACACCGGCAACCCCACCCACTCGTTCAAGGACCGGGTCGTCGCGGTGGCCCTCGCCGCGGCCCGCGAGCTCGGCTTCTCGGTGCTGTGCTGCCCGTCCACCGGGAACCTGGCGAACGCCGTCGCGGCCGCCGCGGCCCGTGCGGGCTGGGACTCGGTCGTGCTCATCCCGTCCTCCCTGGAGCAGCCGAAGATCATCACCACCGCCGTGTACGGCGGCACGCTGCTCGCCGTGGACGGCAACTACGACGACGTGAACCGGCTGGCCACCGAGCTCGCAGCGGAGCACGAGGACTGGGCGTTCGTGAACGTCAACGTCCGCCCGTACTACGCCGAGGGCTCCAAGACCCTGGGCTACGAGGTCGCCGAGCAGCTGGGCTGGCGGCTCCCGCAGCAGGTGGTCGTCCCGGTCGCCTCCGGATCGCAGCTCACCAAGATCGACAAGGGGTTCACCGAGCTGGGCCGCCTCGGCCTGCTCGAGCCGACCCCGTACACCGTGTTCGGGGCGCAGGCCACCGGCTGCTCGCCGGTCGCCACCGCGTTCGAGGCCGGCCACGACGTGATCCAGCCGCAGAAGCCGGACACCATCGCCCGGTCGCTCGCGATCGGGAACCCGGCCGACGGCCCGTACGTCCTGGACTCCGTCCGGCGCACCGGCGGCTCGCTCGCGCACGTCTCCGACACCGAGGTCGTCGCGGGCATCCGGCTGCTCGCCGAGACCGAGGGTGTGTTCGCCGAGACCGCGGGCGGGGTCACCGTCGCCACCACCCGGAAGCTGCTCGAGGCCGGCAAGCTGGACCCGGACGCCGAGACCGTCCTGATGATCACCGGTGACGGGCTGAAGACCCTCGACGCGGTGTCCGGCGAGGTCGGCCCGACGGCCACCGTGCCGTCCACCAGCGCGGCCGTGCGCGAGGCGCTGGCGCAGCGCGGCTGAGCCGGACCGGTCGGGCCCGCCGGTCCCGGGCGGGCGGCGGCCCCGCCCGCCCGGCGCCGGACGGGGCCCGCCCCGCACGACGACGGTCAGCTCCGCCGGGTCGGCCCCGGTCACCGCGAGATCACCCGAGCGGTCGGTCCTGGCGACCACGATCCCGGCGCGCAGCATCCGATCGACCAGCTCCGGGTTCGGGTGCCCGTAGCTGTTGCCGTTGCCCGAGCTGACCAGCGCCGCGCGGGGCCGGACCGCGTCGAGGAGCCCCGGGACGACCTTCCCGGAACCGTGGTGCGGCATCTTCAGCACGTCGGCCCGCAGGCCGCTGCCCGAGGCGATCAGGTCGTCCTGCGCGGCGAGCTCGATGTCGCCGGTCAGCAGCACCGATCCGGCCGGCGTGACGGCGTGCAGCACCAGCGAGCCGTCGTTGACCGCGGTGCCGTCGTCGCCGTCCACCGAGCCGGGTGGCCGCACCGGGCCGATCACCCGCACCCGGAGTTCGGGCCAGCGCAGCTCACCGCCGCGGGCGAGGGCGACGACCGGCACACCGGCCCGGCCGGCGACCCGGACGAGCTCACGCATCGCCGACGCCGGCTCCCGCACCGGTCCGACGGCGACCCCGCCGGCCCCCCGGCCGCGCAGCGCCCCGGCCAGACCGCCGTGATGGTCGGCGTGCAGGTGGGTGATCACCACCAGGTCGATCACCCGGACACCGAGCCGGTCCAGGCAGACGTCGACGGCGTCGTCGGTCGACCCGGTGTCGACCAGCACCGCGTGCCCGGTGACGCCGGTGGCCAGCACCAGGGCGTCGCCCTGCCCGACGTCGCAGGCGATCACCCGCCATCCCGCCGGCGGCCAGCCGGGCGGCACGAACCGGGTCGGGACGAGCACGATCAGCGCGCCCACCAGCGCCGCGACCAGCGCGGCCCGCAACCGCGGGACCCGGCCCATCGCCAGCAGCGCCAGCAGCATCCCGGCGAGCAGCAGCGCACCGGCCGTGCCGGCCGGCCACGGCACCTCCGCCCCCGGTACCGCCGCGGCCCGGTCCCCGACCAGCACCAGCCACTGCACGAACGGGCCGGCGAGCCGGGCGCACAGCCAGGTCGCGTCGGCGCTGACCGCCGAGAGCACGGCGCCGAGCACACCGAGCACGGTCGCCGGTGCCACGGCGGGGGCGGCGAGCAGGTTCGCGACCACGGTGACCAGACCGATCCGGCCGTTCAGCCCGGCCAGCAGCGGGGCGGTGGCGAACGCCGCGACGACCGGGACGACCAGTGCCTCCGCCGGGCCGGGTGGTACGCCGCGGCGCCGCAACGTGGCCGACCAGCGGGGCGCGAGCAGGACCAGCGCACCGGTCGCCGCGACCGACAGTGCGAACCCGGCGGCGACGGCGAGCGCCGGATCGGCGAGCAGCAGCCCGAGCACCGCGGCGGACAGCGCGGGCAGCGCCGACCGGGCCCGCCCGACGGTCAGCGCGAGCAGCACGATCGCGCCCATCACGCCGGCCCGCAGCACCGACGGGGACGGCCGGGCGAGCACCACGAACCCGAGAGGGCCAGCATCGCCGCGGCCGCCGCGATCCGCGGATCCACGCGGAACGCGCGGAGCAGGAGCAGCACCGCCCCCGTCACCACGGTCACGTTCGCGCCCGACACCGCGACGAGATGCGCGAGACCGGCGGTGCGGAAGTCCTGCTCGGTCTCGGCGAGCTGGGAGCGGGTGTCGCCGATGGCGAGCCCGGGGAGCAGGCCGGCCGGCGCCTCGGGGAGCGCGGCGAGCGAACCGTCACGCAACCCGTCGCGCAGCCCACCGGCCACGGTCTGCCACCAGGGCGGCGGCCCGACGTCCTGCGGCGCCCCCCGCACCCGCAGCACCGCGACGGTGAGATCGGGCCGCTGGGCCGGTGCCAGCAGCCCGGACGCGGTGACGGCCTGCCCGGGCAGCAGCCCTGCCCAGGTGTCGGCCGGCGCCAGCAGCAGCACCTGCCCGCCGGTCGTCCACGAGCCGTCCCCCGCCGTCGCGGCGACCAGCTCGGCCGGGACGAGCGCGATCGCCCGCGCCGAACCCGACTCGTCGCCGCCACCGGGACCACGCAGGATCCGCGGGTCGTCGCCCAGCACCACCCGGACCTCCGCGGCCGCACCGCGCTCGGCGGGCCCCCGGAGCGGGTGCGCGGCCAGCACCGAGGCGTGCCCGGTCACCAGCACCGCTGCCACCACCGCGCAGCCGCCCGCGGCCAGCACGATCGAGCCCGGGGCGGCCGCGCGGGCGCTGATCCGCGCCCGGAGCAGCGCGGTGAGGACGACCGTCGCCGCGGTCAGTGCGGCGGCGATCCCACCGGCCGTCCCGCCGAGCAGCCCGCACAGGACAGCGCCCCAGGTCGCCAGCGCCGCGGGGACGAGCCGGAGATCGGGCGGGGCGGGGCGGTCCTCCCTGTCTGTGCTGTCTGTGCCGACCGTGCCGAGTGCACGGTGACGGGCCGGGCCCGGCCGAGGGGTGGTCCACCGCCCGGCGCCGGAGCTCTGCCGGGTGTGCATCAGACCCGGACCAGGTCCTTGAGCTGCGCGAACCGGCGTTCGCCGATCCCGTCGATCTCGCGCAGCTGCTCCACCCGGCTGAACCGGCCGTTCGCGGTCCGCCAATCGACGATCTTCGTGGCCGTCACCGGCCCGACGCCGGGCAGCGCGTCGAGATCGGCCGCCGTCGCCCGGTTGAGATCGACCTTCCCGGTGCCGGGTGCGCCGGCGGCACCGGGTTCGGCGCCGGAGGCCGGTTCGCCGCCGGGGACCGCCGGCGCGTCCGGTGCGGCGCCGGGGACGCCGATCGCGATCTGCTCGCCGTCGCCGACCCGGCGGGCCAGGTTGACCCCGGTCAGGTCCACGCCCGGCAGCGCGCCGCCCACCGCGTCGACCGCGTCGGCGACCCGCGAGCCGTCCGGGATCCGGACCAGCCCCGGCCGCGCCACCCGGCCGACGACGCTGATCACCAGCGGCCCGGCGGTGACCGGCGCCGCGGCGTCCGGGAGGTCGGCGCCCTCCGGGCCCGCCGCGGCGACCGGGGCGGCCGTCACCTCCGGCAGCCCGGCGACGGGCTGTGCGGTGGGCCTGTTCGACCACACCCCGGCACCGGCCAGCAGGGCACCGCCGAGTACGACACCGACCAGCACGATCGCGGCCGGCCGGCCCGGGTCGACCCGGGCCCCGGACAGCGACGGCGGCAGCCAGCGCAGCGCGGTCCGGCGCAGCAGCGACGGGCGGGCGCCGTGCGGTGCGGCGCCGGCGGGCCGCACGGAACCGGCGCGGCCCGGCGGGCGCGATCCCGCGGCGACCGGGCCGGACGCCACGATGTCGAGCGGAACCGTCGGCGGGTCCGATCCCCGGCCGGCCGGGGCCTCCGGGATCCGGCCGCCGGCACCCGGCGCCGCGGCCGGACCGGGACGGTCCGGTAACCCGGCGGGCGGGCGCCGCGGCGGGTGCGCGGTCAGCCCGGCGAGTCGCCGGGACGGGACTCGACTGACATCCGACCTGGTCACGCCCCCGACGCTAGGAGCGCGGACGGGTCGTGCAGCGGCGAGTTCCGAACCTGTGGATGTACCGGCCGGTTGTGGATGGACCGGGCTCCGCGGGGCCCGGAACGCCGGTCACCACCGGTGCCCGCTGGTACACATCGACCGGTGCCGGCGACCGCCGGACGAACGGGTCACGGAGGTGGTGGCGGTGCGGCAGAGCTCATCCGGCGGGGACGACCACGACCCCCACCAGCCCGGGGCCGACGTGCGCCCCGATCACCGCGCCGACCTCCGACACCTGTACCTCCACGGCGTGCGGGAGCTGCTCGCGGAGCCGATCGGCGATGTCCTCGGCCCGGTCCGAGGCCCCGAGGTGGTGTACCGCCAGCCGGGCCCCCGGCCCGGCCGCCGCCCCGACCGCCAGTGCGACGAGTCGTTCGGTCAGTCGCGCCGTCGTGCGCACCTTCTCCAGCGGTGCGATCCGTCCCTCGGACAGGTGCAGCAGCGGTTTCACCGCGATCGCCGCCCCGAGCAGCGCGGAGGCCGCACCGATCCGCCCACCTCGGCGCAGCCGTTCGAGGTCCTGCACCCCGAACAGCACCCGGCACCGGGCTGCGACCGCGGTGGCCGCGGCCTCGGCCGCGGCACCGTCGCCGCCACCGGCGGTGACGTCCGCCGCGGTCAGCACGGCGAAGCCCAGCCCCATCGCGACGGCTCGCGAGTCCACCACCCGGATCCGGTCCGGGGCGGTCTCCTGGGCGGCGAGCCGGGCCGCGTCCCAGGTGCCGGACAGCTCACGCGACAGGTGCACCGACACGATCTGCTCGGCGCCACCGCGCAGGATGTCCTCGTACAGGGTGGCGAACGCCGCCGGGGCCGGCCGCGAGGTCTGGACGTCGAGGCTCCGGTCGGCGAGCGCGGCGACCAGCTCGGCCGGGGTGATGTCGACGCCGTCACGGGCGGTCCGGTCGCCGTAGCGCACCTCCAGCGGCACGACGTGCAGTCCGCGCCGATCCGCCACGCCGGGCGGGAGGTAGGCGGTGGAGTCGGTGACCACGGCGACCGGCGAGCTGGACACGCGGGGACCCTACCGGGGTGCGGGGGCCGGGCCGGGCGGACTGCCCGCCCGGCCGTGCGGCCGCGGGGAGCCACGGTGCCCGGCGCGGTGCCCTGCCCGGTCGTTCACCGGAAGATCGGCGCCAGGGCCCGCTGGGCCTCGAGGTACCGGCCGTGGGCGTCGTCGAGCCGCCGGCGCTGCCGCGGATCGGGCGTGAACTCGCGGTCCACCCGCACCATCCGGGCCGCGAGCCCGGCGACCGAGTCACCGGTTCCGACGGCGAGCCCGGCGAGCATCGCGGCGCCGAGCACTCCGGCGTCGCGCTCGGCGGTGCGGCGCAGCAACCGGTCCAGCACGTCGGCCTTCACCTGGCACCACAGGTCGCTGTTCGCTCCGCCGCCGCAGACGGCGAGCGCGGGGACCGGCGCGCCGGCGGCGCTCTCCAGCGCGGCGAGCACGTGCCGGGCGGCGTGCGCGACGCCCTCCAGCACGGCCAGCGCCAGCTCGGCACGGCCGGTGCCTAATCCGGCGCCGAGCCAGTGGGCGCGCAGGTGCGGGTCCCACAGCGGGGCCCGCTCGCCGGCCAGCTGCGGGAGGAACAGCACCGTCCCGGACCCGGCGGTCCCGGCGAGCCCGAGCAGTTCCTCGACGGTCCCGCCCAGCACCGAGCACGCCCAGGTCAGGGCGTCGCCACCGGCCTGGGTCGGTCCGGCGTGCACGTGCAGGCCGCGCCAGGTCGGGAAGGTGACGATCCCGGGGGCGCCGCCACCGGGCGTCGCGGCGACGGCGACGACCTCCGAGGTGCCGGCGACGTCGATCGCGTCGCCCGGGGCGGCGATCCCGCCCCCGAGCAGCGCCGACCAGGCGTCCATCGTCCCGACGGCGACGGGCAGGCCCGGCGGGAGGCCACCCGCCCCGGTGGTCTCCCCCGCCACCGAGGCCGGGTCGGCCAGTGCGGGCAGCAGCCCGCGCAGGCCCGGGACGAGCAGGTCCAGCCATGCCGGATGGTCGCCGTCCGGGCCGACCAGGCCGATCGAGGACAGCGGATCCGCGACGGCCCGGCCGGTCAGCTGCGCCAGGATCCAGTCCTTCGGGGCCAGCAGCCGGGTGGTGCGCCGCCACACGTCGGGGCGGTGGGTCCGCAGCCAGGCCGCGCGGGCGGCGGGGTGCGAGGCGTCGACCGTCCCGAGCCCGCCGCGCACCCGCGCCCGATCGGCCGCGGCCAGCCGCTCGGTCAGACCGGCGGCGGTCTCCGCGCAGCGGCCGTCCTGCCAGGTGATCGCCGGGTGCAGCGGCGTGCCGGCGTCGTCGGCGACGAGTTGGGTGTTGACCTGCGCGCACAGTCCGACGGCGGTGAGATCACGCAGCGCACCGGCCGCGTCCAGCTCGGCGACGGCACCGGTCAGCCCACGCCACCAGTCCGCCGGATCCTGCTCGGCCCAGCCCGGCCGGGGCCGGTGGGTGGGGTGGCGGCGGGTCGCCGCGGCGATCCGCTCGCCGTCGTCGGTGAACACGGCCAGCTTCACCGAGGTGGTGCCGAGGTCGATTCCGAGCAGCCTGCTCACGACGCGGTGTCCGCTGCGGCCGGGCGCCCGGCGAGGAGCTCCGCGAGCGCGTCACCGACGGCCCGGTGCGCCTCCCAGCCCCAGTGCATGCCGTCCGGGTTGCCGCGCCCGCCGAGGACGTGCGCGGCGACCAGCGGTGCCACGTCGAGCAGCGACACCGCGGGAACGACCGCCGCCCAGGCCCGGATCGCCGCCTCGGTGGCCGACCGGTGCGGGTGGGCCGATCCGTAGTCGGCGGCCCGGTGCACCGACGGCAGCATCGCCACCACCGGCAGCCCCGGTCGCAGCGCATGCACCCCCGCCCGGCAACGCTCCAGGTGCTGCACGGTGAGCCGGGGCGGGAGCGTCGCCGGGCCGCCGCCGGGCAGCCGGGCCAGCGCGGGTGCGAGCACCGGCTGCGCGCGCCGGTAGCCGGCGCGGACGATCCGGCGCAGCGACGGCGGCCGCAGCACCGGGATCAGCTCCCGCAGCGCGGTCGGCAGCGGGGAGGGCAACGAGTCCATCCCGGACACCCCGAGGACGACGGCGTCGACCCGGGGCAGCGCCGCCCACACCCGGGGATCGCCGGTGATCGCGGCCCAGGCGTGCCGGGCCGTCCACCCGGCCCTGGCGACCAGCTCCACCTCGCCGCCGAGCCGGTGCGCGGCGACGTTCGGCCACAGCCGGGCCTCGTCCGCCGGGTAGGGCCGGTCCGGACCGTGGAAGGCCAGCGAGTCGGCGACGACCAGGAGGTCAGGCACCGATGTTGTACCCCGACAACCGCCAGCGCGGATGGTCCTCGCGCCGGGCCACCACGGCCCACTTCGCGTTGCCCATGCCGCCGATCACCGGCCACGCCGACTCCGGCAGGTCGAGCAGCCCGCACACCATCCCGGCGATCATCCCGCCGTGCGCGACGAGCAGCACCGAGCGCTCCACCGGGTCGTCGGCGTACTCCAGGTCCAGCTCGGCGACGACCGGCAGCGACCGGGCGACGACGTCCACCCGGGACTCACCGCCGGGCGGCGCCCACCGCGGGTCGGACCGCCAGGAGGCGATCGCGCCCGGATCGGTGGTCTCGATCTCGGCGACGGTGCGGCCCTGCCAGTCGCCCAGGTGCGTCTCGCGCAGCCGCTTGTCCACCGACACCGACAGCCCGGACAGGGCCGCGACGGCCATCGCCGTGTCGTACGCGCGGCTCAGGTCGGAGGTGATGATCCGGTCGAACGCCACGCCGGCGAGCAGGGGTGCCGCCGCGGCGGCCTGCGCGCGGCCCGCGTCGGTCAGCTGGGTGTCCAGGTGCCCCTGCATGCGGCCGCCGGCGTTGTACCCGGTCTGGCCGTGCCGGAGCAGTGTGACCCGCCGCAGCGTCATCCCGCGTCGTCCTCGTCGTCGCCCGGCGGCTGGGCCCGCGGCACCTCGATCGCCGGGCAGTCCTTCCACAGCCGGTCCAGCCCGTAGAAGCCGCGCTGCTCGGTGTGCATCACGTGCACGACGATGTCGGTGAAGTCCAGCAGCACCCAGCCGTTGTCGGCGTCGCCCTCGCGGCGGGTGGGCTTGCTCCCCCGCTCACGCAGCTTCTCCTCGACCGCGTCCACGATCGCCTGGACCTGGCGCTCGTTCTGCGCCGACGCCAGCAGGAAGCAGTCGGTGATCACCAGCTGCTCCGACACGTCGAGGGCGATGATGTCGGCGGCCTTCTTGTCCGCCGCGGCGGCCGCAGCCACCTTCGTCAGCTCGATCGCCTCCGGTGATGCCGTCACTGCGCTTCACGTCCCCCGCTCGGTTACCTCGGACGGACCCGCCCGACGACACCACAGTGTGTCAGCCGCGCCGCCGGGGGTTGGGCGGCGGGCACCGCGCGGGATAGGTTCACGCCCACGGTGGACCGTCGAAGGAGACTCCCCATGGCGTTGGCCCCCGACCTCGAGGGCGTGCAGTGCGAGCCGGTCAACTTCGCGTGGGCCCGGGACGACGTGCTCCTCTACGCGGTCGCCGTCGGCGCGGGCGCCGGGGATCCGGCCGCCGAGCTGGCGCTGACCACCGAGAACACGGCCGGTGTGCGTACCGTGGTGCTGCCCTCGTTCGCCGAGCTGGTGACCCGCAACGCCCGGGTCGATCTCGGCGACATCGACCGGTCCCGGCTGGTGCACGCCGAGCAGTCGTTCCGCCTCGCCGCCCCGCTCCCCGTGGAGGGCCGCGCCCGGGTCACCTCGACGGTCACCGAGGTGCTGGACAAGGGCTCCGGCGCGCTGGTGCGGACCGAGGCGGAGGCGGTCGACGTCGAGACCGGCGCGCCGCTGCTGTCGACCGTGCGCTCGGTGTTCATCGGCGGCGAGGGCGGGTTCGGCGGCGCCCGGGGCTCGCGGCCGCCCAACCCGGTCCCGGACCGGGCACCTGATCACGTCGTCACCTACCGGACCTCCCCCGGCCAGGCCCTGCTCTACCGGCTCACCGGGGACCGCAACCCGCTGCACACCGACCCGGAGTTCGCCGCCAAGGGCGGCTTCGAGCAGCCGATCCTGCACGGCATGTGCACCTACGGCTTCACCGCGCGGGCGCTGGTCGCGACCGTCTGCGACTCCGACGCCGGGGTGCTGCGCGGGATGGACGCCCGGTTCACCCGGCCGGTCGTGCCCGGCCAGACGCTGACCGTCGCGGTGTGGCGGGACGGGGACGCGGTCGCCTTCCGGACCGCGGTCGGCGACGAGATCGTGCTCGACCACGGGTCGGCGACGCTGGCGGGCTGACCGGGCAGTCGGGCCGGTCGGGCAGCCGGACCGGTCGGGCAGCCGGACCGGTCGGGCAGCCGGGCGCGTCGGGCGGCCGGGCGCGTCGGGCGGCCGGGCGCGTCGGGCGGCCGGGCCGGTCGGCCTTGCGGATCAGGAGACCGCGACGGCGACCCGGACCTGCACCGGGTCTCCCGGATAGTCCGCCCCGTCCCGGTAGGCGAGCTCGGACAGCGCGTCCAGCGCGGCGATCTGCGGGTAGCTGCGGTGCGGGTCGTTGCGGTGCGGCCAGCGGTGGTCGAGCTCCCGGAACCCGACGGCCCGGTGCCGGGTGGTCGCGAGATAGCGCGGGTTGTCGCGGACGAACCGGGCGTAGGCGTGCCGCAGCTCGGGCCGGCGCGGGAGCTCCACCCGGACGAACCGGTCGACGTCGGCGCCGATCTCGTGCACGTACTCCCCGCACAGCTGCACGACGAACGGCGCGACCCACGGCTCGTCCACCCCGAACAGCTCCCGCACCGCGCGCTGGCGCAGGCCCGCGTTCTCGCTGCGCGACATCCACGCGGCCACCACCGCCTGCCGCCGCGGGGTCAGCCGCGCCACGTAGGTCGCGGCCGGCCACGGGAACGCCACCCGGTACGGGATCTGGACGGGATCGCCGTCGACGTGCACGTCATGGTCGGCGACGCCGCCGCCCGCGTCCTGCACGAGCTGCGCCGACACCGCCCCCCAGGAGGCCAGCGCGTGCATGGCGACGTGCGCGTCCCGGCGCACCGGTGGCGGCACCGCGCGCAGCAGGAGCCCGGCGACGGCCGGGGTCGGGACGTCGATCACGACCCCACGGTAACCCGATCAGCGCAGCTCAGCGTCACCGACTGTCAGATTTCGCACTCTGTCATCACTCACTCGGCGGGGAGTGACGACCGAGGATCGACCCGCCGCCGGAGCCCGCCGACCCGGACGTCTCGATCGCATCTCGACATCGGGCCCATCTTGCCCACCACGAAACCAGGTCATAGGTTAGCCAACGCTAATCAGGTGCCCCGCGATCCGCAGCGGGCGGTCACCGGGGGGAGGTGGGCGGGCGATGAGCGCTGCCACGGGTGTGACCGTGCCCGGGACGCCGCCGGGCCGCACACGCACCGGGATCGGCGTACGCGCCGCCGGGCTGCTGGTCTCCGGCGCCGTCCTTCTGGGGGTGTGCCTGCTCAGCGTGATGGTCGGCGCCAAGGAGATCCCGGCGTCGACCGTGCTGGACGCGTTCACGGTGTTCGATCCCACGAACAACGACCACCTGTTCGTCCGGCTGGAACGGGTGCCCCGGACGGTGCTGGGACTGCTCGTCGGGCTGGCCCTCGGCCTGGCCGGGACCGTGATGCAGGCCGTCGCCCGCAACCCGCTGGCCGATCCCGGCGTGCTCGGGATCAACGCCGGGGCGTCGCTGCTGGTCGTCGTCGGTATCACCACGTTCGGCCTGACCGCACTGTCCGGCTACGTCTGGTTCGGGTTCGTCGGTGCCGCACTGGCCGCGGTCGTCGTCTACGGCGTCTCCGCGCTCGGCCGGGAGGGCGCCACCCCGATCAAGCTGGCACTCGCCGGCGCCGCCGCGAACGCCGCGTTCGTCTCCTTCACCACCGCCGTGCTGCTCACCAACTCCGACGCGTTCGAGCAGTTCCGGCTCTGGCAGGTCGGCTCACTGGCCGGCCGGGACTGGGAGGTCGTCACCTCGGTGACGCCGTTCATCGCACTCGGCGCCGTCGTCGCGCTGCTCTCCGGCGGACTGCTCAACACCCTCGCCCTCGGCGACGACATGGCCAGGGCGCTCGGCGCGAACATCACCCGGGCGCGGGTGGTCTCCGGGCTGTCGGTGGTGCTGCTGTGCGGCGCCGCCACCGCCGCGGCCGGGCCGATCGGGTTCGTCGGGCTGGCGATACCGCAGGTCGCGCGGTTGATCGCCGGCCCGGACAACCGGTGGCTGTTGCCCTACGCCGCGGTGCTCGCGCCGGTGCTGGTGCTCGGCGCCGACGTGCTCGGGCGGATCATCGCCCGCCCGGGCGAGGTGCAGGTCGGGATCCTCACCGCCGTCATCGGGGCGCCGGTGTTCATCGCGCTGGTGCGCGGACGGCGGGTGAGCAGCCTGTGAGCATCGAGGCCCCCCGGGCGACCGGCCCCGGCGAGGGCGCGTCCGGCCCCGCCGACACGGCGTTCGGCGCCGTCGAGCGGGCCGCGGTGCTGCGCAGCCGGGCGGCGGCCCGGGTCCGGCGGATCGGCGTCGGCCTGTCGCTCGGCGCGGGCGTGCTGCTGGTCGCCGCGGTGTCGCTGTGCGTCGGCGAGTCGCTGATCCCGCTGCCCGACGTGCTGTCCACCCTCGCCGGGCAGGGCAGCCGCAACACCAACTACGTGATCCTGGAGCTGCGGCTGCCGCGGATCGTCACCGCGATCCTGGTCGGGATCGCGTTCGGCATGTCCGGAACCGTGATCCAGTCCCTGCTCGGCAACCCGCTGGCCAGCCCGGACGTGATCGGGATCAGCACCGGGGCCAGCACCGCCGCGGTGTTCGGGATCGTGCTGTTCGGCCTGGACGGACTGGGCGTGTCGGCGATGGCGCTCGGCGGGGCGCTGCTCACCGCGGCCGCCATGTACGCGCTGGCCTGGCGCAACGGCGTCACCGGCTACCGGCTGATCCTGGTCGGCATCGGGCTGGCCGCGCTGCTGCTGAGCGTGATCAGCTACTTCATGACCCGGGCGCAGGTCACCAGCGCGTCCGATGCGCTGGTCTGGATCAGCGGCAGCCTCAGCGGACGCAACTGGTCGCAGGCCGTCCCGCTGGCGATCACGCTGGCGGCGCTGGTCCCGGTCACCGTGCTGCTGGCCCGGGTGCTCGGCCTGCTCGGCATGGGCGATGACGCCGCGAAGGGGCTCGGGGTGCCGGTCCAGCAGGCCCGGCTGGGGCTGCTGGTCTCCGCCGTCGCACTGGCCGGGGTGGCGACGGCGGCGAGCGGGCCGATCGCCTTCGTGGCGCTGCTGGCCGGGCCGATCGGCCGCAGGCTGGCCCGCGACGGGAGCCCGGCGCTGCTCGCGTCGGCCCTCGTCGGCGCCCTGATCGTGCTGGTCGCGGACATCCTCGCGCAGCACACACCGGGCCTGCCGCTGCTGCCCGTCGGAGTGCTCACCGGCGCGATCGGCGCGCCCTACCTGCTGTTCCAGCTGACGACGATGAACCGCGCCGGCCGAGGAGGATGACGATGACCCAGGACACGGCCGGCAGCCCACGGCACACCCTGCGCGCCGAGCACCTCCGCCTCGCCTACGACAAGCGCGAGGTCGTCGCGGACCTCAGCATCGACGTGCCCACCGGGGCCGTCACGATGATCATCGGGCCGAACGGCTGCGGGAAGTCGACCCTGCTGCGCGCGCTGGCCCGGCTGCTCACCCCGGTCGAGGGCACCGTCTACCTCGACGGCCGGGACATCGGCGAGGTCCCCAACCGCGAGGTCGCCACCGTGCTCGGCATCTTGCCGCAGTCCCCGGTCGCACCGGACGGCATCACCGTCACCGACCTGGTCAGCCGCGGCCGCTACCCGCACCAGGGCTGGTTCCGGAAGTGGAACGCCGAGGACGACGAGGCGGTCGCGCACGCGCTCGCCGTCACCTCCAGCGGTGAGCTCGCCGACCGGCCGGTGGACCAGCTCTCCGGTGGCCAGCGCCAGCGGGTGTGGATCGCGATGGCCCTGGCCCAGCGCACCGACCTGCTGCTGCTCGACGAGCCGACCACCTACCTCGATCTCGCCAACCAGGTCGAGCTGCTGGACCTGCTGACCGACCTGAACCGCCGGTCCGGCACGACGATCGCGGTCGTCCTGCACGACCTCAACCTCGCCTGCCGCTACGCCGACCACCTGGTCGCGATGCGGGCCGGTTCCATCATGGCCGAGGGCCATCCGTCCGAGATCGTCACCTCCGAAATGATCAAGGAGGTGTTCCGGATGGACGCCGACATCCTGCGCGACCCCGTCTCCGGGACACCCATGATCGTGCCGATCGGGCGGCACCACGTCTCGGCCACCGCGCCGAGCAGTACGGACGAAGTGGAGAACACAGCATGAGGTTCCAGCGACGACGCCTGGTGGCGGGCGTGGCGACCCTGCTCGCCGGCGCACTCGTCCTCGCCGGCTGCGGCCAGGTCGAGGAGACCCCGGCGGCCGACGGCGCCACCATCGAGACCATGTTCGGGCCGGTCACGGTGCCCGCGGACCCGCAGCGCGTGATCGCGCTGGGCTGGTCGGACGCGGAGGCCGCGCTGGCGCTCGGCGTGCAGCCGGTGGCCGTCAGCGACTGGATGGCCTTCGGCGGCAACGGCGTCGGCCCGTGGGCGGACGACCTGGTCACCGAGCCGCCGACGCTGCTCGGCACGCTCGAGCTCAGCTACGAGCAGATCTCGTCGCTCGAACCGGATCTCATCCTCAACACCCGCTCGGACAACAGCCGGGAGAAGCACGACGAGCTGTCCAAGATCGCGCCGACGGTCTCGGCGCCGGCCGGCGTCGTCGCCTACGGCACGTCCTGGCAGCAGCAGCACGAGATGGTCGCCGCGGCGCTCGGCAAGCAGGACGAGGGCGCCCAGCAGATCAGCGAGATCGAGCAGGCCTTCGCCGACGCCCGGGCCGCGAACCCCCAGTTCGAGGGGAGGACGGTCGCGGTCGGCGCGTACTTCAGCGACCAGTACGGCGGCTACGTCCGCGGCGACGGCCGGGTCGACTTCATGGAGAGCCTCGGCTTCGTGAACAAGCCGGAGATCCAGGACCAGGCCGGGGACAGCTTCTACATCGAGCTGGCCCGCGAGCAGATCGAGCAGCTCAGCGCCGACCTGACGGTGATGTTCCCGATCGGTGCCGACGCCACCCCGCTGCGCGAGGACCCGGTGCTGAACCAGATCCCGGCCGCCCGGGCCGGCCACCTGCTGATCCTGGACGACGCCACCCTGGTCGAGGCGTTCTCGGCGGGATCGACGCCGTCGACCCGGTACGCGATCGACAACGCCGTGCCGCTGTTCGCCGAGACACTGTCCTGACACCCCGCCCCCGTCCCGGCGGACCGCCGGTGACGGGGGCCGGACCGGCGCTACGCTCCCGCCGGTGACGACGCCGAACGCGCAACAGTGGTCGGTGTGGGCCGGTAGCGGCGGGGACTTCTGGGCCGCACACGCGGCCCGGTTCGACGCCGGGGTCGCCGGCTACCTCCCGGAGTTCCGGGCGAATGCGGCCGTCCGGCCCGGCGAGCGGGTGCTGGACATCGGCTGCGGTGCCGGGACGACCACCCTCGACGCCGCCGCTGCCGCCGGTCCGGACGGTGCGGCGCACGGCGTCGACATGTCCGAGGCATTGCTGTCGATCGCCCGCAGCCGCCCGACCGGCCCGGGGCGGGCGAGCTTCGCCGTCGCCGACGCCCAGACCGACGATCTCGGCGCCGGCACCGCCGACGTCGTGATCAGCCGCAACGGCGTGATGTTCTTCGACGACCCGGCCGCCGCGTTCGCGAACCTGCACCGCGCGCGTCCCGGCGGCCGGATCGCGCTGCAGGTCTGGCAATCGCTCGCCGAGCAGGAGTGGCCGACCGTCGTGCACCGTGCGCCGGAGCTCCCCGATCCACCCGCGGACGGCCCGAGCCCGGTGTCGTTCGGCGATCCGGACCGGTGCCGGGCGCGGGCACGCCGGACCGGACGGCGTCGCGCTGGGTTCGGCCGCCTGGTTCGTCCGGGCCGTCCGCGGCTGAGTCCCGGCGGCGGGCGTGCCGGTCAGCGGGGGCGCAGCACGTATCCGGTGTAGCCGTAGTCGGCACCGAACTCCTCGCGGACCCGGATCTCCCGCCCGACCTCGTCGAGCACCTCCGGATCCACCCCGTCGGCGCGCAACAGCTCCAGCCGCGCGGCGAGCGGGCGGTAGTAGGCGTCCCAGTCGCAGTCCGGGAGCAGATGGGTGGCCGCCACCGTGTACCCGGCCTGCTGGGCGGCGGCGACGTTGCCGGCGGTCGTCCGCATCGCCGGGTACCCGGCGTCCCAGAACTGCCTGGCCCCGGGCGACGGGTCGGTCGTGGTCCACTCGGCCTCGGTGAGCACCAGGGTGCCGCCGGGGGCGAGCAGCCGCCGCCACGAGGCCAGTGCCGCGTCGAAGCCCATGATGTAGGCCGCGCCCTCGGCCCAGACCAGGTCGGCCTCGCCGTCGGGCAGCGGCAGGTCGTCCATGGTCGCGACCAGCGGGCGGACCCGCTCGCCCAGTCCGGAGATCGCGGCGTGCGCCTGCAGCCGTGCCAGGTAGGGCTCGTGCGCGTCGACGGCGATCACCTCGCCGCCGGTCGCGGCGGCCAGCGGCAGCGTCGCCGGGCCGGTGCCGCTGCCGATGTCGACGATCCGCGGTGCCTCCGGGAGCGGTCCGACGAGCTGCAGCAGCAGCGCCGTGGTCTCCTCCGATCCGGGTGCCTCGCGGGGCAGATCCTCGTGCGCGGCCAGGAAGGCCTGCTCCAGCGGTGTGCTCACGGCCGCGGATCATGCCCGGCCGGGCCGGTCCCCGCAGCAGACATACCCAGGCATGATGAAATCCGTGCACCTCGACACTGGCTGACGGCGGTCCCGCCGCTCGCGATCTACCTGCTGTGCGCGGTGGTGGTCGGCGTGGAGAGCGTCGGCGTGCCGTTGCCCGGCGAGATCGTGCTGGTGGGGGCCGCGCTGCTGGCCACCCGCGGGCCGGGGATCGATCCGGTCGCGCTGGCCGGAGCGGCGACGGCCGGGGCGGTCGTCGGTGACTCGATCGGGTACTCCGTGGGCCACCGGTACGGCACCGGCCTGCTGGACCGGCCCGGCCGCCGGTTCCCCGCCATCTGGGGCCGGGCCACGTCGCGGTGGCGCGCCGGGTGTTCGAGCGGCACGGTGGGTGGGCGGTGCTGTTCGGGCGGTTCGTCGCGCTGCTGCGGATCCTGGCCGGCCCGCTGGCCGGGACGATGCGGATGCGCTACCCGGCGTTCCTCGCCGCGAACGCCACCGGTGCGGTGCTCTGGGCCGGCGGCACGGTGGCGGCGGTGCAGCTGCTCGGGCTGGTCGCCGAGACCTGGCTGAAGCGGTTCTCCTGGGTGGCGCTGGTGGTCGCCGTCGTGCTGGGGCTGCTGGTGTCGCGGCAGGTGCGGGCCCGGCTGGAGCGGGCCGCGTCCGACGAGTGAGGCCCCGGCGGGCCGGCCGATCCGCTCGGCCGGCCGCGGGGGCCCGGCCTCAGGGCCGGATGACGACCTTCAGCGCCTGGTTGGCGGCGGCGTTCTTGAACACGTCGTACGCCTCGTCGATCTGGTCGAAGGTGAACTCGTGGGTCCCCATCTTCTCGGCCGGGATCCGTCCGCCGGCGACCATCTTCAGCAGCGTCGGGATCGAGACGGTGTCGACCAGGCCCATCGTCAGGGTGACGTTGGAGATCCACATGTCCTGCATCGGCAGCTCCACCGGGGTGCCGTGCACGCCGACGTTGGCGATGGTGCCGCCGGGCCGCACCAGCGACGCGGCGGTCAGCAGGGTCTCCGGGTAGCCGACCGCCTCGATGGCGACGTCGACGCCGAGCCCGTCGGTCAGCGCCGTCACGTCCCCGACGGTGCCGGGCCCGACCTCGACGGCGTCGGTCGCGCCGAACTCCAGCGCCTTCTCCAGCCGGAACTTGTTGGAGTCGATGGCGATCACCTTCGACGCGCCCCACAGCCCGGTCGTCAGCACCGCGGACAGGCCGACCGCGCCGGCCCCGACGACGGCGACGGTGTCACCGGGCCGGACGTTGCCGGCCAGCACGCCCACCTCGTACCCGGTGGGCAGCGAGTCGGCCAGGAAGATCGCCTGCTCGTCGCTGACGCCCTGGGGTACCGCGTAGAGCGAGGTGTCGGCGTAGGGCACCCGGACGTACTCGGCCTGGGTGCCGTCGATCAGGTGCCCGAAGATCCAGCCGATGCCGCCGACGGTCTGGCAGTGCGACGGCATCCCGCGCTGGCAGTACGCGCAGCGGCCGCACTTGGTGATCGCCGGGACGAGCACCCGGTCGCCGACCGAGAACCCGCTGACCGCGTCGCCGACCTCGGTGATCGTGCCGACCGCCTCGTGACCGAGGATCCGGCCGTCGGTGACCGCCGGGACGTCGCCCTGCAGGATGTGCAGGTCGGTGCCGCAGATGGTGGTGGTGTCGACCTTGACGACGACGTCGGTCGGGTCCTGGACGGCCGCGTCCGGGACGTCCTCCCAGGCCTTGCTCTCCGGGCCGTGGTACACGAGTGCCTTCATCTGCTGCCTCCGCGTGGTCGCAGGTGGGTCTGGTCCAGCGTCCTCGACGCTAGTGACCCGGAACACATTCGACTGTCGCGATATGGGACTGTTCCGCAGCCGGTGGGTGCCGTGGCAGGGCCGGTCGTCCCGGGAACGGGACACTCTCAGCCGATGTAGCTGATCCCGAACGCGTCGATCTTGCGGTACAGCGAGGACCGGGCGATGCCGAGCATCTCGGCGGCCTTGTAGCGGTTGCCGCGCGACTCGTAGAGCGCCTGGATGATCGCGTCGCACTGGGCGGCCTCGAGCATCGACATCCGCGGCGCGCGGCCGGTGAAGCAGGACGCGGGCAGGTCCGGCGCCTGGATCACGCCGACCGGTTTGCGGGCCACCACGTAGCGCAGCACGTCGGTCAGCTCGCGCAGGTTCCCCGGCCAGGCGTACCCCTCCAGCACCCGGACGACCTGCAGCGACAGCCGCAGCGACCGGCCGCCGGAGAGCGAGTGCAGGATGGACAGCGCGATGTCGCCGAGCTCGTCGGCGCGGTAGCGCAGCGCCGGGACCCGGACGGTCTCGTGGAAGTGCCGCAGCAGCAGTCCGTAGGGCCGGGTCGCGTCGACCGACGCGGAGTCGACGCAGCCCGCGACGAGCAGCGGCCCGGGCATCGCGACCAGGGTGCGCAGCGACTCGTCGAGCCGGCGCGCGGCGACCGGGCCGAGCAGGTTCAGCTGGGACAGCACCAGCAGGTGCGGCCGGTCCCCCGGTTCGCGGGCGACCGGGGCGAGCGGGTCCGGGCCGCCGTTCCCGATCGTCGCGCAGTCGACGACCCGGGTGCGGCCCTGCGGGTGCGCCCGCCGGAACTGCTCGACGGCCAGCGTCCGCTTCCCGGCGCCGGCCTCCCCGACGAGCAGCTGGTGCCGCCCCTGCCCGACCGCGGCGGCGACCTCGTGCCGGGCCCGCAGGTACGGGCTGAGCAGCTCGCGGTTGGCCCGCCGCCGGGCCTCGGAGTGCGCGCGACCCTCGCCGTCGCGCAGGTCGGCGGCGTAGTCGCGGCGGCCGGTCGGGGCGACGTGCGAGCCCTGCCGCCGCACCGCCTCCGGGACGACCGCGGCCCGGGACTCGTCGACCGGCCCGCCGGCGACGACGCAGCCGCCGCCCGGTACCGGCGTCACGCCGAGCTGCGCACACCGCCCGGACGGCAGGTCGGCGTGCCGGGTCCCGTCCTCGCACAGCACGGCGCCGCCGAGCGCGAGATCGGCGAGCACCTGCTGGTCGGCGGCGGGCAGCCGGCGCACCCCCGGCGAGGTGAGCAGGAACGCCCCGTCGGTGGCCAGCACCCAGGCGTGGCCGGTCGCCTCGGCGGCCGCGTACCCGTCGTGCACCGCCCTGGCGAGCCGGGTCCGGCGGTCCCGGACGAGCGCGCCGACGTCCGCGGCGAGCCCGCGGGCGACGGCGAGCCCCAGCTCACCGGGCGGGTCGGACACGTGCCCGAGGACGACGACGGCGTCGCACGGCCCGCCGTCGTCCCGCCCGACGACGGCGGCCGCCTCGGCCAGCCAGGTCAGGTCCGGATGCAGGTGCTCGGGACCGTCGACGCGGGCCGCGCCGCCGGTGTGCGGGGCGAGCGCGGCGGCGGTGGTGCCGGCGACGTCCTCGGCGAGCCGGAACCCGGGCGTGAACCCGACGGCGTCGAGCAGCGCCGCGAGCCCGCCGCCGCCGTCCCGGCGGACCCGCAGCACGCCGTCCTCCCCGACCAGCGCCAGCGAGCACGGCAGGTCGGGGGTGAGCGTCAGGAACCGGGCGAACACCTCGTCGGCCTCGGCGACCGCCGAACCGGCGGCCTCGTGCCCGGCGAAGACCGGCTCCCCCACCTTCGAGCGCTCCCAGGAGCGGAGTACCTCGGGGCGCACCGCGGGCGACCGGCCGGCGGCGCCGTCGGCCAGGAAGCTGCGGCGCGCCGACTCGATCGCGACCGGGTCCGTCACCGTCGTCAGGCGTCGGTGTCGAGCAGCTCCTGCAGGTAGCTGTCGACCTGCCCGATGTAGGTCGGCGAGACACCGAACAGGGCGAGGTGCCCGAGCAGGTCGTCGATCACCCGGATCGTGGCGTGCGGGGTGAGCTCCAGCTCGGCCTCGTGGTCCCGGACCGGGAAGAACATGTCCTCGTTGATCGGGATGATCCGGGCGACGGCGGTGTTGCGGCCCAGTGCGGCCTCGAGGTCGCCGCCGGTGTGCCGGGCGACGTCGCCGCGCTGCCACTTCCAGGCCATGCAGAGCAGGTCGTTGGGGTCCATCTGGGTGAAGTAGGGCTCCAGGAAGCCCTCGATGAACGCCTCCTTCGACTCGAACTCCAGGGCCCGCCACAGCTCCTGCTTCCAGAACTCGGTGGAGAAGCCCATCACCGCCCAGATGCCGGCGTGCCGCTTCAGGCCGTCGACGACGTCGGCGTTGGAGGAGTACTCGCCGTCCTTGAAGCCGGGATCGGAGGTGATCGCCTCGATCAGGGCCTTGGTGTAGAGGAAGTCGTGCGGGGTGTTCTGCGCGGTCCCGGCGATCGGGGCGGCCCGCCGGACCTTCCCGGGGAAGCGCACCATCCACTCGTAGGTCTGCTGGGCGCCCATCGAGCCGCCGACGACGAGCTGCAGCGTCTCGATGCCGAAGTGCTCGCGCAGCAGCTGCTCCTGGGCGCGCACGTCGTCGCCGATCCGGACGTGCGGGAAGCGCGACATGGCGATCTTGGCGTTCGCCCCGGCGGCGTTGTGCGGGCTGGTGGACAGCCCGTTGCCGATCTGGTTGATCACGACGATGAAGTACCGCTCCGGGTTCAGCGCCCGGTCCGGGCCGATGTAGACGTCCCGGAAGATCTGGTGCGTGCCCGAGTACCAGGTGGTCACCAGGATCGCGTTGTCCCTGGCCTCGTTCAGCGTGCCGAACGTGGCGACGGCCAGGTTCAGGTCGGGGATGACCCCGCCCTCCTCCAGGGCGAACTCCCCGATGCTCACCAGGTCGTAGTCACCGTGGAACTCGTGCGTGTAGTAGGGGTTCTCGATCGCCATTGATCCTCTGCTCCTCGACGCCGCGGGCCTGCTCCGCGACTCTCCCCCGTTGTGAGTCGGGACACAAGCAGCGGCGTCCGGCGCGCCCGGCGTGACCTGCCGGAAGGTCAGGTCCAGAGCACGACGAGCACGAGCATGCCCAGCACGACGAGATTGCCGAGGACGACCAGTGCCAGCCACGGCCAGCCGGGCGACGCGGGCGTCCCGGCGGGGGCCGGGGCCACGGTCGCGGATTCGTCGTGCAGCCGGTGGCGGGGGCCGGAGCGGCGCAGCGACTCGATGTCGGAACGGCCGAGGATGGGCGCGGTCAGGGCGTCGGCGTCGACGTTCATACCCGGTCAACGCGCGACTCGACGACAGGGAACCGCAATTCGACCCCTCGTGTCCCGCAACATGATCGAAGTAGCGCCGCGTGTCACGCGGGGCACCGGGCCACCCGCAGGCCCCGCCGTCCCGCGGAGCGGCCGTCACCCCGCGTGCCCGGTCGCGCGGGCGGCCGCTGGACGTACGCTGCGCCACATGGACTACGCGATGGTGGGCCTGCTGGTGCTCGGCGCGGTGCTGGTGATCATGGCGGCGCTGGCTGCGGACCGCCGCGACCGGGAGCGCGAGCGGGCCCGGCTGCGGAACGTCGAGCGCAAGCTCGACGCCGTCCTCGACCACCTCGGGATCGACTACGAGCGGCCCGACCTGAGCCGGGTCGAGGCGCTGCTCGCGGAGGGCAGCGACGTGGCCGCGGTGAAGGCGTACCGGGAGACGACCGGCGCCTCGCTGGTCGAGGCGAAGGAGCAGATCGACCGGATGCGGGACCGCACCTGAGTCCGGACGGCCGGGCTCAGAACGAGAACCGGGACACCTTCTCCGGGTGCAGCTGCACCCGGAGATTGTCCCCGGCGAGCATCCCGGCCAGATCGTCGGCCCGGTCGACGGGATCCCAGTAGCGGCCGGCGAGCCGTTTGACCAGCTCGTCCACCCCGTCGTCGTGCAGCGTGGTGCGGCCGGCGACGGCGACCCAGCGTTCGCGCTCGCCGACCGGGGCGGCGACGACCAGCGACGCGCGCGGATCGCGTTCGAGATGGCGCAGCTTCGGCGAGCCCCGCAGGGTGAACAGCGCGATCGTGCCGTCCGCGACGGCCTCGAACCAGACCGGCCGCGGCTGCGGCGGCTCCGCGGCCCCGGCGACGGTCAGCAGGCCGAGCAGCGGGCGCCCGAGGAACTCGACGTCCTCGGCGGTGAGTGCGGTGCTGGTGCTCATCGTGTCCCTCCCGTCGGTCGGCCGCGCCAGGCACCGGCGGCGGCGGCGCGGACGACGTAGTCCTCGAAGGGCCGCGGTGCGCGTCCCAGCACGGTGGCGACCCCGTCGGTGGTCGGGGCGCCGGCGCCGCGTTCCATCATGACGAACATCGCGGTGACCAGCTCCGCCTCGTCGCGGTGCACACCCTGCTCGACGAGCGACGCGGTGTAGGCGTCCGGTGACACCTGCCGGTAGCTGATCGGCCGGCCGGACGCGCCGGCGATCAGGTCGACGGCCTCGGCGAAGCGCACCGCACGCGGGCCGGTCAGCTCGTGCACCAGCCCGGCGTGCCTGCCGGGCTCGGTGAGCACGGCCGCGGCGACGTCGGCGACGTCCTCCAGGTCGACGAACGGCTCGGGCACCGGGCCGGCCGGCAGCGCGAGCGAACCGGCCAGCAGCGGGGCGTGGAAGACGTCCTCGTCGAAGTTCTGCGCGAAGTTCGACGGCCGCAGCACGGTCCACTCCAGGGCCGAGGAGCGGACCGCGTCCTCGGCCGAGAGCATGTCCCGGCCGAACGTCGTGTCGCCCCAGTCGTCGGCGGCGCGCCCGGACAGCAGCACCAGCCGGCGCACCCCGGCCGCCTCGGCCCGGTCGACGAACCCGTGCACCGGGCCGGGCACGGTCGGCGCGACGACGTAGACGGTGCCGACGCCGCGCAGCACCGCGTCCCATCCGGCCGGGTCCGACCAGTCGAACCGGGTCGGGCCGGAGCGGGACGCGGGCCGGACCGGGACACCGCGCATCCGCAGCCGGGGGACGATCCGCCGGCCGGTCTTGCCGGTGGCGCCGAGTACCAGCGTCCTGTCCGTGGCTGTGGTGTCCGTGGCTGTGGTGGTCATGGCACCGAGTCAACGCCGCCGGATCGGACGATTCCATGGACAGGAAGCCGGATCTCCTGTGTGTTCGTCTAGCCTGGCGGGGTGGACGCGTTCGGTGACCTGTTCCGCGGGGTCCGTGCCCAGGGCTCGCTGTTCGGCAGCTCGACGCTGACCGCACCGTGGTCGCTGCGGTTCGTCGACGGCGCCCCGCTCACCCTGTGCACGGTGCTCGACGGCGCCGGATGGATCGTGCCGGACGGGCGTCCACCGGAGCATCTCGCGGCCGGCGACATGCTGGTCGTGCGCGGTCCGGCCCGGTTCTCCTTCGTCGACGCGCCCGGGACGGCCGCCGAGCCGATCGAGTGCGGCGAGTCCTGCGCGGTGCCGGAGCTGGGCGGCACCCGGCACCGGCTCGGCTGGCACGACGACACCGCCGACCACCCCGGTTCGACGACGCTGGTGACCGGCGCGTACCCGGTGACCGGCGAGATCGGGCGACGGCTGCTCGACGCACTGCCCGACGTGCTGCGGCTCGCGCCCGACGGCACCGCCGACGCGGTGCGGGCGTTGCTGGCCGCGGAGGTCGCCGTCGACGCGCCCGGTCAGCAGGTGGTGCTCGACCGGCTGCTGGACTGGCTGCTGGTGTGCACGCTGCGCGAGTGGTTCGACCGGCCCGGCGGGGCGCCGCCCGCCTGGTACAGCGCGCACCGCGATCCGGTCGTCGGCCACGCGCTGCGCCTGCTGCACGAGGAACCGGCCGCGCCGTGGACGGTGTCGTCGCTCGCCGAGCGGGCCGGGGTGTCCCGGGCGACGCTGGCGAAACGGTTCACCGAGCTGGTCGGCGAGCCCCCGCTGACCTACCTGACCGGCTGGCGGATGACCCTCGCGGCGGACCTGCTGACCGGCCGGGACGGCGCCACCGTCGCCGAGGTCGCGCGGAGCGTCGGCTACTCCGACGCGTTCGGGTTCAGCGCGGCGTTCAAGCGGGTGCGCGGGGTGACCCCCAGCGACTTCCGGCGCACCGGCGGCGGGCCGGTCGCCGGGTCACCGCCCGGGTCGCCGGCCGCCGAACGGTCCGGCTGAGCCGCCCGGCCCCGGTCTCAGCTCCCGGCGCCGAACGTGTCCTGCACCGCCCGCGTCGCCCGGCGCAGCGCCGCCACCAGCGTCGACTGCTCGCCGTCCAGGGTGCACAGCGAGATCGGGCACGGATCGACGTCGAGCACCGGCACGAACGCGACGTCCGGATGCCGGAAGCTGTCCGCGACCGATCCCCCGGTGATCGCGATCGCCGCACCCCGGCCGACGACCTCCAGCAGCTCGTCCATGGTGTGCACGACCGGGCCGTAGCGCACCGGCGCCCCGCTGGGCCGCGGATCGCAGGCCCACCACCGCACCCACACCCGGTCGCTGCGGTCGTCGTCGACGTGCGGCTCCCCGTCGAGATCGGCGAGCGTGACCACGGACCGGGCGGCCAGCCGGTGCCCGGCCGGGAGCGCGACGACCCGGGGTTCGTGCCGGACCAGGTCGAACCGCAGCCCGCCGGGGTCGGCGACCGGCGGCCGGACCAGTGCCGCGTCGACGGTGCGGTCGCGGACCGCGCTCACCTGCTCGTGCCACGGCAGCTGGACGAGCTGGACGCTCACCGCCGGGGCGTCGCGCTGCAGCAGCTCCAGGATCCGCCGGGTGTGCGTGCCGGTCGCCGCGCTCATGAACCCGAGCCGCAGCACGCCGTGCAGGTCCCGCCGGTACGCCTCGATGCCGGCGACCGCCCGGTCGGCCGCCGCCAGCGCCGCCCGGGCGTCCGGCAGGAACCGGCGGCCGGCCTCGGTGGGGACGACCGGATGGGCGCTGCGGTCGAGCAGCTCCACCCCGAGCCTGCGCTCCAGCGTGCGGATCTGCTTGCTCAGCGCCGGGCCGCTCACCAGGAGCCGGGCGGCCGCACGGCCGAAGTGCCCCTCGTCGACGACGGCGACGAGATAGCGCACCAGGTGCAGGTTCAGGTCCACGGCGACTCCTCCGTCGCCAGTGTTGCACGCCATGTCGCTACCGGCGTCAACACCTGCGGTGATAACCGATCGGTTCACACGAGCGCCGGAACATGTCCTGGACGCTGCGCCGCCCGGCGGGCGAGCCTCTGCCGCACCACCAACGACGGAGGTACCACCACATGAGCCGTTACGAGCAGGAGTTCGTGACGATGTTCGCCGGGCTGGAGAAGCAGCTGGAGAACATCGAGAACCCGCGGCACCGGAAGATCCTCAAGAACTACCGCCTGCACGGTCTGCTGGAGGTGTCCGGGCGCTACCAGGAGCTGCTCGCCCCCGAGATGACCGTCGAGCACCCGCAGTACCGGCTGCACGAGGGCGGCCAGTCGATCGTCCTGGACGGGATGGCCGAGGTGACCGGCTTCTACGAGTCGCTGGTCGCGGCCAACGCGCTGGTCATGTGGGTGGCCGACCAGGACATCGCGGTCAACGACCACGGCTTCTCCGGCGAGGTCGTGTTCAACGCGTTCGTCCCGGCCCCGATGCTCGGCGAGAGCGCGTTCGGCAACGTCCGGGCCGGCGACGACCCGGCCGAGATGTACCTGCTGCGCCGCACGCTCGCGTTCGTCTGGCCCTACGACGAGCGGGGCAGGCTGATCGGCGAGCACGTCTACGAGGACGGCGCCTCCCGCGAGATCACCCGCCCGGACCCGGCCGACGTGATCACCGCCGAGCGGGCCGCCGAGCTGCTCGCCCCGGAGATCGCCCGGGAGCTGCCGTGAGCGTCGCACTCGTCACCGGGGCGGCCGGCGGCCTGGGCGCGGCGATCGCCGCCCGGCTCGCGCAGGAGCAGCCGGTGCTGCTCACCGACGTCGACGCAAGCCGGCTCGCCGAGGTCGCCGGCAAGCTCGCCGCCGACGGCGCGCGGGTCGCGCACGCGGTGTGCGACGTGGCGGACCGGGCGTCGGTCCGGGCCGCGTTCGACGCCGCCGAGGCCGAGCTCGGCGAGGTCGACGCACTCGCGAACGTCGCGGGCGTCGGGATGTTCGTGCCCTTCACCGAGCTCACCGAGCAGCAGTGGGACCGCACGTTCGCGGTGAACACCCGGGGCACCTTCCTCACCTCGCAGGAGCTGTTCCTGCGCCGGGCGGGCCGGCCGGGCGCGATCGTCAACATCGCCTCGATCGGCGCCCGGCTCGGCCTGGAGGTACTCGCCGACTACGGCCCGTCCAAGGCCGCGGTGATCGAGCTGACGCACGTGCTGTCCCGGGTGGGGGCACCGACCGGGCTGCGCGCCAACACCGTGATGCCCGGGCTGATCTGGACCGACATGTGGCGCACCACCAGCGAGTGGCTGCTGGCGAACGACCCGGCGCACGCCGGGTCGACCCCGGAGACGATCTTCCAGGGGTTCGTGGAGTCGATGGTGCCGATGGGGCGCCCGCAGACCCCGGAGGACCTCGGCGAGATGGTCGCGTTCCTGCTCTCCGAGCGGGCCGCGAACGTGACCGGCCAGACCATCGCGGTCGACGGCGGCACCGTGCTCACCTGATCCGCCCGGTCAGTCCTGCGGCTCGGCCACCTCGAACGGCAGCAGCACCTGGAAGCGGGTGTTCCCGGGCTCCGAGAGCACCCGCAGGTCGCCGTGGTGCCGGCGGACCACGATCCGCCAGGAGATGTCCAGGCCGAGGCCGGTGCCCTCGCCGACGGCCTTGGTGGTGAAGAACGGCTCGAAGATCCGGGAGCGGATCTCCTCCGGCACGCCCGGCCCGGTGTCGGCGATCTCGACCAGCAGCCGGTCGCCGTCCCGGCCGGTGCGCACGGTGAGGGTGCCGTGCCCGTCCATCGCCTGCACCGCGTTGTCGATCAGGTTCGTCCACACCTGGTTCAGCTCGGCGGCGTAGACCGAGATCGGCGGCAGGCTGCGGTCGAAGTCCTTGACCAGGGTGACGCCGTCGCCGAACTTGCCGCCCAGCATGACCAGCGTGGACTTCAGCAGGTCGTGCACGTCGACCGTCTGGTAGGGCGCCCGGTCCATCTGCGAGTACTGCTTCGCGGCGCCGACCAGGGTGGACATCCGGGTGGTCGAGTCGGCGATCTCGTTCATCAGCAGCTCGGTCTCGACCGTGTAGTTCAGCCAGCGGACCGCGCTCTCCAGCAGCGGCTCGGGCACGCTCGCCCGGACCTGCTCCAGCCAGTCGACGTCGATCCCGGCGGCGGCGAAGTTCGGGGCGACGTCCCAGGCGCCGGCGATGCCCTGGTCCTCCATCCACTCGCCGACCGCGTCCTCGGCGTCGCCCGCCTCGATCGGGCTCAGGTCGGGGGCCTTGCCGACCCGGTCGGCGGCGTCCTCCTGCAGCCTCATCAGGGTCTCCAGATCGGCCCGCTGGTAGGGGCCCGCCGCGATCAGGCCGAGCTTGTGCCGCATCGCGGCGACCCGCTCGCGCAGCGTGGCCGTCGCCCGGACCGCGGCCGCGGCCGGGTTGTTGAGCTCGTGGGTCAGGCCGGCCGACAGCGAGCCCAGCGCCAGCAGGCGCTCCCGCTGGGCGACCGCCTGCTGGGTGTTCTTGATCCCGAAGAACAGCCCCTCGAGCAGGTGCAGCGCCATCGGGAACCACGCCTGCATGAGCACCGCGAGCTTCTCCGCGTCGAGCACGTAGAACCGGGACGGCACGGTGACCCGCAGCGAGTTGCCGTACACCTGCGGGACCCGGTCGCCGAGGTAGGCGGTCCACGCCCCGGCGTACACGCCGCGCTGCGAGGTCCGCTCCACCTCGACGTCCTCGCTGCCGGACCGCCTGCTGATCACCACGGTGCCCTCGATGAGCACGAAGAAGCAGGTCGCGGCGTCGCCCTCGGTGTAGACCGGGCCGGGCTGGTGCAGCTCGACCCGGCCCTGCTCGCAGAGCGCGCCGAGCTGCTCGTCGGCCAGCTTCTCGAACAGGAACAGGGTGCGCAGCTCGTCCGGGTCGCAGCTGGTCTGCACGGCTTCGGTCATGACGGGTTCTCCAGGTACCGGTGGACGAGCGACACGGCCATCGCCCCGTCGCCGACGGCCGACGCGACCCGCTTCACGGACTCGGCCCGCACGTCGCCGGCGACGAACACCCCGGGCAGGCTCGTCTCCAGGTGCAACGGATCGCGGTCGGCGTTCCATCCCGCCGGGCGCCTGCCGTCGGTCAGGAGATCCGGGCCGGCCAGCACGAAGCCGCCCGCGTCGCGCCGGATCCGCTCGCCCAGCCACTCGGTCCGCGGGCTGGCGCCGATGAACACGAACAGGTAGCAGGCGTCCACCGTCTCGGTCTCGCCGGTCGCGCGGTCCCGCAGCGTCAGCTTCTCCAGGTGCTCGCCGCCGGTGGCCTCGACGACCTCGGTGCCGGTGCGGACGGTGATCGCGTCGATCCCGTCGATCTGCTCGATGAGGTACTGCGACATGGAGTCCTGCAGGCCCGGGCCGCGCACCAGGATGGTGACGCTGCCGGCGAAGCGGGCGAAGTACACCGCGGCCTGACCGGCGGAGTTCGCGCCGCCGACGATGTAGACGTCGTCGCCGGAGCAGGCCGACGCCTCGGTCAGCGCGGAGCCGTAGTACACGCCGCGGCCGACCAGGTCGGCCAGCCCGGGCGCGGTGAGCTCCCGGTAGGAGACCCCGGTGGCGAGCACGACGGCGTGCGCGTGGATCGCCGTGCCGTCGGCGAACCGGACCGTGCGGGCGCTGCCGTTGGCCTCCAGCCCGACGACGTCGCGGGTGGTCAGCACCTCCGCGCCGAGCCGGACGGCCTGCCGGCGGGCCCGGTCGGTGAGCTGGGCGCCGGACACGCCGTCCGGGAAGCCCAGGTAGTTCTCGATCCGCGAGCTCTGCCCGGCCTGGCCGCCGGTCGCGGTGCGCTCGACCAGCACGGTGCGCAGCCCCTCGGACGCGCCGTACACGCTCGCGCCGAGCCCGGCGGGGCCGCCGCCGACCACCACGAGATCGTAGAAGTCGGTGGCCGGGACCGTCGCCAGCCCGACCCGGTCGGCGAGCTGCACCTCCTCGGGCGCCACCAGGCACTCACCGGCCGGCGAGATCACCACCGGGAGCCGGGAGTCGTCGACCCCGGCGGCGGCCAGCAGCCGGCACGCCTCCGGCGCCTCCACCGGGTACCAGCGGTACGGGACCTGGTTGCGGGCCAGGAAGTCGCGGAGCTCGTGCGAGCGGGCCGACCAGCGGTGCCCGATCACCCGGGTCTCGCAGACCTCGCGGCGCTCGGCCCGCTCCCACGCCTCGATCATCGCGTCGACGACCGGGTAGAGCTTCTCCTCCGGCGGGTCCCACGGCTTGAGCAGGTAGTGGTCCAGGTCGACGACGTTGATCGCGGTGATCGCCGCGGAGGTGTCCGCGTAGGCGGTGAGCAGCACCCGGCGGGCCATCGGGTAGAGATCGAGGGCATGCTCGAGGAAGTCCAGGCCGTTCATACCGGGCATCCGGTAGTCGGCCAGGAGCACGGCGACGTCGTTGCCGCGCAGCGCCATCTCCTTGAGCGCGTCGAGCGCGGCCTGGCCGGACTCGGCGCGGACCACCCGGAACCGCTCGCCGTAGCGGCGGCGCAGATCGCGGGCCACCGCCCGGGAGACGCTCGGATCGTCGTCGACCGTCACCAGTGCGGGTTTCGCGGGCAGGAACGAGCCGGCGGACGACGCCGGGGATTCCGTCATGACACCATCCTGCCGTGCCGACGGCCGTCGCGGCAGGCTCATCGGGCGGCCCGCGCTTCCCGGCCGTTGTGGCGTAGCGGGCGGTAGGCGAGCCGGCGCAGCGCGGTCTCGGCCGGCCCGCTCCATCGCGTCGGCCGGCCAGGTCCCGATCCCGACCGCCGGCGCCGACCAGCGGGTGAGGTGGGCGCCGAGCGCGAGCCCGGACCCGCCGAGCAGCCGGGCCCGGACCACCGACCGGGCCAGGTACCCGCTCGTCGAGCGGCGGCCCGGCGCGACCAGCGCACGGACCGGCCGCGGGGTGTTCCCGCCCGCCCGGGTCCCCGGCCGGACGGCCCGGTCGCGGGCGCGGCCGGACTACGCTGTCGCGACACGGCCCGGCGCTGCCGGCGAGGATCTCCGACGGTGGTGGCTGGCATGTCCGATCAGGCCGGGGGCGCCCGCCCGCAGGTGAACCCACGGCTCGCGGCCGATCTGGTCGACGTGTTCGTCTACGTCGTCGTGCTGAACCTCTTCGTCGAGTACCTGCCCCGGGTGCTGAGCGAGACGTTCACCCTCACGCTGCTCACGGCCGTGCTGCTGAAGGCCGTTCTGGAGGTCGTGCTCGTCGCCAAGCAGCGGGTCGTCGCACGGCTGCGCGGGGCGTCCACCCCGCTCGGGAAGGTGACGGCCGCGGTGGGTCTCTGGCTGGTCGCGTTCGGGAGCAAGTTCGTCGTCCTGGAGGCGGTCGACCTGGTCTTCGGCGACCGGGTCAGCCTCGGCGGCTTCGTCTCGGTGACGCTGCTGGTCGTCACCCTGATGCTGGCGCGCTCCGGCGTCCGGTGGCTGCTGCACGGATCCGACGGGCGGGTGCCGCAGGTCGACGCCCGGTAGCGGGCCGCGGCGGTGGGCGGACCTCGTTCCTACACCGGAGGCCTCGCCCGGGCGTTCCCGTCGGCCCACCTGGACCGGCTGCTCCGGTTGACGGCGGTGTGGGTCCCGGCGGGCCGTTCCGTGGCAACGTCTCCGCCGCACCCGCGGAGGTCGGGGCGGCGGCGGACCACGATCCCCCATGAGAGGCTGGGCCTCATGAGCGAGGACATGCGCGCCGACATCGCAGCGGCATGGGGAACCTGGCCAACAAGCTCGGCAGGAAGCGGGACGTCCGCAAGCTCCCCGAGTACCTGAACGGCGGTGAGGTCGTCCTCGCCATGGCCGGTGGGCTCACCGCGGGCAACAGCGGCCTGCTCGTCGCCACCGATCGGCGAGCGCTGTTCGTCTCCGAAGGCATCGTGAACCACAGCTTCGAGGACTTCCCGTACGACCGGATCACCGGCGTGGGCTCGTCCCGCGGCCTGCTTCTCGGCAAGATCATGATCGCGACCGCCGGGGCGTCCCGCGTCGTCACGCAGGTGGACAAGGGCGAGGCCGAGGCCGTGGCCGCGATCCTGCGCGAGCGGGTGGAGGCCGTGACCCGGGAACGGTATGCGTCCCGCCCGCCACGGCCCCACCGCACATCCAGCAGATGCCGCCGCACCATGCCCACCCGCCGCAGTACCACGACCCCCAGCACTACAGCACCCAGCACCACAGCACCCAGCACCACAGCACCCAGCACCACAGCCCCCAGCACCACGCCCCGCCGCAGCACTACGCCCCGGCGCCCGCCTCGATGCCGGCCCACGGGGCCCCGGCCCCCTCGGCGCAGGCCGGGTTCGGTGTCGCCGCCGAGCTCCGCGAGCTCGCCGAGCTCCGGGACCAGGGCGTGCTCACGAACCAGGAGTTCGAGGACCAGAAGGCGCGCCTGCTTCGCCGGTAGACCGGCGCCGCCCGCCGGCGGTCACGCCGAGCACGGCGTCAGCAGTCGTCCTCGGGGACCAGGCCCTGCTCGCAGGCGTACTGCAGCTGAACCTCGCCGCTGGTCGGCGCGCGACCGGCGGACGTACCCGGGTCCAGGTACCCCTGGTAGGCCGCACAGGACGGGTCGAACTGCCCGGCGGCCATCGCCCGCTGCGCGCAGCCGGCATCGGACGTCGCCCGCGCGGCCCCGCAGGGTCCGGGTCCTCGCTGCGACGGGCAGCCTCCTGCGCCGCCGCGGCGACCCGGTCGTGCGTCGCCACGATCGCCTCGTCCACCGCCGACCGCAGCCCGGACGAGCCGGCATCGACCCGGGGCAGCAGACCGGCGGCGGGCGCGGAGGAGCTCGTCGCCGACGGGGCCGCCGGTTCGAGGGCGACCCGGTCCGCACCCGACGCGGCGCTGCACGCGGACGCGGCGAGGGTGGCGGCGACGGCAGCGACCAGGACGTGGCGACCGATTCCCACGGACCCCCTCTACCCGACGGTCGACCCCGTGAGCTGGGGTTCTGCCCACTGTGTCGCGAACGGTCCAACGAGGGTTACTGCGACTGAGGGATCGTCATCCGATCCGGTGTCGACTCGACGCTCGACGACGACCGGGCAGGTAGGGTCCGGGCCCATGTGGCTCCCGCTCGCGAAGCGCCCCCGCACCGCCTGAGGCGGTGCACCCCGCCGTCCGGCCTCGCGGTCCGACGGCCTCTAACCCGTGCCGACATGGGCTCGTCGTGCAGACGTGCCACCGCCGCGTCCCCCTCCGGTTCACAGGGACTGCGCGACCGTGGAGAACACACCCGCCGTCGGCTGCCACTCCGACGGCTCCGCCCGATACCCGACCCCGCTGGACGCCGTGCTCCGGCGGCTGCGGTGCCCGCTGTGCGATGCCGCTGCGCTGCAACGGAACACCGACACCCTCCGGTGCCCGGCGGGGCATTCCTTCGACATCGCCCGCCAGGGCCATGTCACGCTGCTGCCCGGCCGGCGCCGCCACCGCGGGGACACCGCGGCGATGGTGGCGGCACGCGAGTCGTTCCTGGGACAGGGCCACTTCGGGGCACTGCGCTCGACGATCACGGCGTTCGCCGTCGAGCACACTCCCCGGCAGGACGGACTCGTCGCCGATCTCGCCGGAGGCACCGGCCACTACCTCGGAGCCGCCCTCGACGCGCTCCCGGGCGCGTGGGGCGTGACCCTGGACCTGTCCGTGGCGGCACTCCGACGCGCAGGCCGCGCCCATCCGAGGGCCGCTGCCGTCGGCGCGGACATGTGGCAGCCACTGCCGCTCGCGTCGAGCTCGACCGACGTCGTGCTGAACGTCTTCGGTCCACGGACACCGGCGGAGATCGATCGTGTCCTGACGCGTGACGGGATCGCGATCGTCGCGACCGCGGGCGCCGACCATCTGCGCGAGCTGCGCGGCCGACTCGGCGTGGTCGGCGTGGACCCCCGCAAGGCGGACCGGTTGCGCCACGCCTTCGCGGGCTTCACGGCCGTCGCCCGGCAACAGGTGCGATGGCGGCTCGCTCTGGAGCCCCGCGAGGTCCGCGCACTCGTCGGCATGGGGCCGAGCGCCCATCACGTCGACGGAGACCACCGTGACCGTGTGCTCGCACGGCTTCCGCGGATCGTGGGGCTGACCGCCGCGGTGGACGTCGTCGTCCTCCGTCGGGATGCGACCCGGGGCGCCGGATGACGCGGCACGTCGGGCGATCGGAGATCGTCCCGGACGCCCGATTCCGGAGACCGTGCGCAGTCGCCTGCCGTCAGGGCAGCAGGGTGAACGCGTCCACGTGCCGCGGCCGCACGACACGGAAGTGGCGGTGGTCGAGGGTCGCGACCTCGGCGATCCCCGGCTGCTCCGCCAGCGCGACCACGGGCGCAACCGATGCTCATGCGCGCGCCGACGCGCACGTCGACACGGCGCCGGGTGCGGGTCTCCGCTGACCGTCCGAGCCAGGTGATCTTGTACCGGATTTGTACCGACGGGGGTGCCGCCCAGAGAAGCCGCAGCTCAGCGGCCCGGATTCAGGTAGAGGCTGCGCTTGGAGATGTACTGGACGACCCCGTCCGGCACCAGATACCAGACCGGCCGCCCCGCGGCCACGCGCGCCCGGCAGTCGCTCGACGAGATCGCCATGGCCGGCACCTCGACGGTCGTCACCGACCCCTGCGGCAGGTGCCCGTCGGCGAGCTCGTAGCCCGGCCTCGTCACGCCGACGAAGTGGGCGTGCGAGAACAGCTCGTCGATCTTGTGCCAGGACAGGATCTGCTGGAGCGCGTCGGCGCCGGTGATGAAGAACAGCTTCGCCTCGGGCATCGCGGCGTGCAGGTCGGCCAGGGTGTCCGCGGTGTAGGTGGGGCCGTGCCGGTCGATGTCGACGCGGCTGACCGTGAAGCGCGGGTTCGACGCCGTCGCCACGACCGTCATCAGGTAGCGGTCCTCGGCGGGTGAGACGTCGCGGTCGGACTTCTGCCACGGCTCCCCGGTCGGCACGAAGATCACTTCGTCGAGGGCGAACCGGTCGGCCACCTCGCTGGCCGCCACGAGGTGGCCGTGGTGGATGGGATCGAACGTCCCGCCCATCACCCCGATCTTGCGCTGCATCGCCGCAGACTATGTCGCTCCCCCGGCCTGGTGCAGCCCCGGTGCGCCCGGATACAGGTGCCGGAACTGCACGCTGATCCGCGGCCCGGACACCGCCATCTTCGGCACGCTGTGTTGCCAGGTGCGCTGGCAGGTGCCGCCCATCACCAGCAGGTCGCCCGACGCCAGCGGGAACGACACCGACGCCCCGCCCCCGGTGGGCCGCAGCCGCAGCGGCCGGGTCGCCCCCAGCGACACCAGCGCGACGACGGCCTCGGGCCGCTCCCGCGCGACCCGGTCGCCGTGCCACGCGACGCCGTCCGCCCCGTCCCGGTAGAGGTTCACGCCGATCTGGGTGAACCGGACGCCGTACCGCTCCCCCAGTTCGGCGGCCATGTCCCGCAGCCGCACCGGCGGCCCGTCCGGCATGTCCGGTATCCAGCGGTGGGTCAGCCGCGGCTCGTCGACCATCCGGTCGTACATCCGGCGGCGGTGCCCGCGGAACGGCACCGACCTGCGCAGGTGGTCGAACAGCGCGTCCGGCCCGGGGACCCAGCCGGGTGCGACGTCCACCCACGCACCGTGCGCCAGCTCGTGCCGGAACACCGGCGCCGGCTCCGCCCCGACCTCGGCGAACAGCGATCCCTGCCAGCACGCGTCCACCCGACGGAGCCTACCTCGGATCGAACAGAAGTTCGAGTCTCCCGCCTGGGACGATCTTCGTCATGACGTCGCCGACTCCGCGCGCCGAGGGCGCCGTCCTGTCCTACCTCGGGCTCCGGCGGGCGGTCGGCGTGATCGGGATCGGGCTGCCGTTCGTGCTGGTCATCGGGGATCTGGCGCTCGGCGGCGACGGACTGCGCGACTCGATCAGCCGGTACTGGTACTCCCCGGTGCGTGACGTCTTCGTCGGCAGCATGTGCGCGATCGGTGTCTTCCTCTACTGCTACCGCTACGACCGGCCGGACCGGCTGCTGGCGAACGTCACCGGGACCGCGGCGATCGCTGTCGCGCTGCTGCCGACCAGCCCGGAGACGGGTGCGACGACGGCCGGGACCGTCGTCGGATGGCTGCACCTGGTGGCGGCGGCGATCTTCTTCGTCGGGCTCGCGGTGTTCTGCCTGGACCTGTTCACCCGCGGCGACGTGCACAACCCGCGCAAGGCCGCCCGCAACCGGGTCTACCGGATCTGCGGCGCGACGATCATCGCCAGCCTGGTGCTGGCGGCGCTCGACGCCGCGTTCCTGCCGGACGCGCTCGCCGCGCGCTGGAACACGCTGTTCTGGCTGGAGGCCGTCGCGATCCTGGCGTTCGGCGTCGCCTGGTTCGTCAAGGGCGACACCGTGCTGCGCGACCCGCCGTCGTCGGACCCGGCGCCGGCGACCTGAGGCCGGTCCCGGACAGGCGAACGGGCCGGTCCGGAGGCCCCCTCGTATCCGGAACCGGCCCGCCCACCGGAGCGGTCGGCTCAGCCGACCGGACCGGCAGCCATCTCCCCGCCGGTCGCACCGGTGATCAGCTCGAGCACGCCGGCCAGCGGCTCGGGGACCGGGGACTCCTTCTTCTCGTCCTTCTCGTGGCCGTGCTCGTGCTTGTGCTTCTTGTCGTGCTTCTTGTCGTGCTTGTGGTGACCGTGCTCGTGGTCACCGTCCTTGCCGTGGTCCTTGCCGTGGTCCTTGCCGTGGTCCTTGCCGTGGTCCTCGTGCTTCGAGTGGTCCTTGCCGGAGGACTCCTCGTAGCCGGTGGAGCCGGCGAAGGCCATTCCGGGGCCTGCGACGGCCAGGGGGAGCAGGGCCGCGCCGACGATCGCGCCGCGAACGGACTTCCGCATCTCACAACCTCCTTGTTGATCGATAGACCGTCGCAAACGGTCTTGCCGGGGTAACGAGGGCTGCGTGCGGCCGCAACGGAGCGTCACCCGATCGCGTCACGCTCCGAGGTCGTCGCAGGTCGGCGGCGGCGCGCCGTCAGGAGGTGGCCCGCGTCGCGGCCTCGCCGAGGATCGGCAGGTAGGAGTCCAGGACCCAGGGGATCGACAGCACCGACGGCGCGGAACTCGCGACCACCCGGTCGGCGCCGACCACCGGCGCGAAACCGCCGGCCGCCACCGCCGGGATCAGGTCGACGCCCGGCGTGTCGCGGAACGCCTGCTCCTCCTCCGGCGTCGCGAAGAACGCGATGAGCAGGTCCGACTCGACGCCGGACACCAGCTCCGGGCTCACCGTGTAGTAGACCTCGTCGCCGCCGGGGGCGTTCTCCTCGACGTAGGGCGCGAGCACGAGTCCCATGTCGGTGACGAGCTGGACCCGCACGTCGCCGGCCCGGAACACGCCGAGCGAACCGGCGTCCATCCCGCCCGAGTAGACGAAGGTCCGGCCCGCCAGCTGCGGGAACCGCTCGACCGCCCCGCCGAGGAGCGCCTGCGTCTCGTCGATCAGCTCCCGGGCCCGCTCCGGCTCGCCCAGCGCGTCACCCGCGATCCGGGTCTGGTCCTGCCAGCCGGTGGAGTAGGGCGCGTCCGGGTAGGCGACGGTCGGCGCGATCGCCGACAGCTGCTCGTACTCCGCGGGGGTCAGGCCCGAGTAGGTCGCGAGGATCAGGTCCGGCCGGGCCGCGGCGACCTGCTCCAGCGGGATCGCCGCGAGATCGTCGGTGCCGATGACCTGCGGGAACTCTCCACCGGACGCCTGGATCGCGTCGCGCACCCAGGGCAGCACTCCCTCGGCGTCGCCGCCGTAGACGGTCCGTGGGATCGCCACCGGCACCACGCCGAGCGCCAGCGCGACGTCTGCGTTCGCCGCGCTCAGCGTGACGACGCGCTGCGGGCGTTCGGGGACCACCGTCTCGCCCAGCGCGTGCGGGATCGTCACCGGGAAGCCGGCGGTGTCGGCAGCGGTGGTGTCGGCCAGGCGGTCGTTCCCCCCGCAGGCGGTGAGCAGGAACAGGCCGGCGGCTCCGGCCAGCACCCCCCGGCGAGTGACGGTGGACTGCGGTACTGCGACGGGCACGGAGATCCTCTTTCTGATGGGGAAGGCGAGCCTAACCTCGCACCCGGCGGAACCGGCTCGGATACGGTGGTGGCGATGGACACGACGTGGCCCGTGCTGACCCCGCTGACGCCGGAGATGCGCTGGTTCCAGCGCGGTCTCACCCTGCTGTTCGCGGCCGGTGCCGTGACGCCGATGGCCCTACTGGCGGTGGACGGGCTCGCGGCCTGGCAGTGGATCGTGTGGGCGTTCGGCCTTGTACTGCTGTTCGCGTCCGCCGTCGCGACGTGGCGGCTGTCCGGCAGCTGGCCCAGCCGCGTCGCGAACCCGGAGGTGCTGCGGGCCTCCCGGTGGCGGGACCGCCGGGCGGCACGACGAACACTCCTCGGCGGACGCGAGCTGGACGCCGCCGGCCGACGGCACGCCGCCGTGGCCGTCGCCACCTGGTCGAGCAGCGTGGGGCAGGTGCCCCTCTTCGGCACCATCGTGGGATTCCAGCTCGTGCTCCTCGCAGTGCGGACCGATCCCGACGCGATCACGTTCTTCGGCCCCGTCGTGATCGCGATCGGGTTCGTCGGGTTGGTCGTCGTCACCGTGTCGGGCAGCCGCCTGCCCGCTGCCGCCCGGCGGGCCGGGACCATGCCGGAGATCCTCGACCACGCCGTTCGGCGGGGCGACGTGCACACCCACCGAGCCGGCCGAGACCGTCGGGACGGCCCCGGGTGACCCGCGGGTAGCGTCGCCGCCATGCGCGCTCCGGACACCGGTGACCGGGCTCCCCGACCTGCCGGCCCCCGCTCCCCCGCCGTCGCCGACCGGCCGGACCTCCCGAGCTACCCGAATGCCGGACCCGGACCCGGCAGCAAGGCCGGCCCCGGAACTGCGGCCGGTGCCGGTCCCGCAGCCGGATCCGCGGCCGCCGACGGGCCCGACCACGGGACCCGTACCGGGCCGGCGGCCGGGGAGCCCGGTACCGGCCACGTCACCCCGGCCGGGCCGTGGCCGACGGTGCGCCCACCGTCCACCCGGGCGGTCGTCGCCGGGAAGGCGGCCGCGCTGGTCGGCGTCGCCTGGTTCTGCGTCGTGTTCTCGGTCGCCACCGACGTGCTGTCCCGGGCCGAGTACCTGCTGGCCGGTGTCGTCGCCGGCGGGGTGCTGAGCGCGGTCGGCGTCGTGCTGCTGTGGCTGTACGCCTCCCGCACCCCGGCCCGGGTCGCGCCCGCCCGCGGCCCGGACATGGGGCTGGCCACCGACCGGGCCACCGCCCGGGCGGTGCTGCGCTCCGGGGGCACGCCGGACGCCGAGCAGCGCAGGCTCGTCGCCGTCGACGTGCAGGCCGACGCCCGGTTGCCGCAGCTCACCGGGGCGACGTTCGCCCTGCTCGGCCCGCTGGTCGTCGCCGTGGCGAACGCGAGCGGATCGCTGCCCTGGCTCGGCCCGGTCACGGCCGGGCTGATCGTGCTGGTGCTGGCCGCGCTGGCCCGGCGCACCTGGTCGGCGTACACGCTGCACCGGATCGCGGACCGCCGGCACGTCGTGCCGCGGTTCGAGGGCACCGGCACGCCGTGGCGGCCCTGGCCCTGACCGGTCAGCCGGCCCCGGCGGTCACCGGCCCGATGTAGCTGCCCGGCCGGGTCGCGCCGCCCTGCCGCTGCACCGCTGCACCCGGCCAGCGCAGCACCGACGACGTCGTCTCGTCCGGCGGTGTCACGACCAGCTCGGTGGGCGTCCAGTCGCCGCCCGGCAGCCAGGTGATCACGGTGTGCGCGGTGCCGCCGGGCCCCAGCCGCACCGGGCCAGGCTGCTCCGCGGAACGCGGCAGCGAGTACGACGGGCCGAAGGTCGGGTCGTCCGGACCGCGCAGGTCGACGCCGCCGAACCCGCTCGTCGTGCAGGACCGCGACGAGGTGTTGGTCCAGACGACCGTGGTGTGCCGCTGGCCGGCCTCCCCGGTCGTGGCGCCGACCGCGGCGTCCAGCTCGGCGTCGGTGCACCGGCCGGTCCCGTCCTCGTTCCCGCCGGTCGGCGCGGGTGTCCCGGTGGCGGTGCCGGTCGCCGGAGCAGGCGTCGCGGACGCCGCCGCCGACGCCAGCGCCGACGGGGTGGCGACCGGCCCGGCCGCCGAGGGCCAGCCGTCGCCGCCGCAGCCGGCGAGCAGCAGGCCGGCCGCGCACGATGCCACCGCGAACGGCACCCGGGTGATCCTCATGGGGACACCCTTGCGCCGTGGACCGCTCGCCCGCATCCGGGCGCCGCCCGGTCCACCCGGCCGGGTGGCGGCACTCAGACCGGGAGCAGCCCCTCCACGACGTCGGCGAGCTGGGTCGCGGTGCGGCACTCGTGCATCGGCAGCACCTCGGCGTACTTCTTCGCCGCGGAGTCCCCGGTGCCCCACATCCGCTGCGGCTCCGGGTTCAGCCAGTGCGCGTGCCGGGCCCGGCCGGTCATCATCGCCAGGCCGCGCAGGTTCGGATCGCGGTAGTTGGTCCGGCCGTCGCCGAGCACCAGCAGCGACGTTCTCGGGGTGATCACCGCGGCGTAGTGCTCGACGAAGTCACCGAACGCGCTGCCGTAGTCGGAGTGCCCGTCGAACGCGGTCAGCCGGGCCTCGCGCAGCACCCGCGCCATCACCCCGCCCAGCTCCGCGCCCGGCTCGAACAGGTGCGTCACCTCGTCGGTGCGCTCCACGAATGCGAACACCCGCACCTTGGAGAACTGCTCGCGCAACGCCTGGACCAGCAGCAACGTGAAGTGGCTGAAGCCGGCGACGGACCCGGACACGTCACACAGCACGACCAGCTCGGGCCGCCCCGGCCGGCGGGTGCGGTACGCGGGCTCCATCGGCACCCCGCCGGTCGACATCGACCGCCGCAGTGTCCGCCGCAGGTCCAGCCGGCCGCGGTGGGCCCGGCGGCGCCGGGCGGACAGCCGGGACGCGAGCCGCCGGGCGAGCGGATGCACGGTGCGGCGCAGCTCGGCGAGCTGGGCGGTGTTCGCGGTGAGGAAGTCGACCCGGTCCGGCTGCTTCGGGGTCGCCGAGCGGGCGACCTGCTCGCGGCCGCGCTGCTCGGCCGTCCGGCGGCGCACCTCGTCGCGCACCATGTCCCGGAACCGGGCGATCCGGTCCCGCATCTCGCGGCGGCGGACCTCGGAGACGAAGTCGGTGTCCTCCTCGTGGCGCAGCCCGTCCAGGATCCGGGCGAGCAGCGTGTCCGGGGAGAGCGCGTTCAGCGCCTGGTAGGCCGACCAGTTGGGCTGTGCGGCCTGCCCGCGCACGCCCTGGCCCGCGGCGCCGGACGTGCCGATCGCCTCGACCGCCGCGCGGGCCAGCTCGCGCAGGGTCTCCTCGTCGCCGTCGCGGAGCAGATCGGCGAGGATCTCGCGCAGCGCGTCGACGTCGACCGGGCCGGTGCCGTCGCCGGTCGCGTCGTCGGTGCGGGGCACGTCGACCTCGGACACCCCGGCGCCGAGCGCGGGCGGGAACCACAGGTCGAACAGCGCGTCGAAGGTGTCGCGCTGGCCGGACCGGCGCAGCAGCGCCGCGGCGAGCCCCTCGCGGAGCTGATCGCGGTGCAGCAGGTCGAGCGCGCCGAGCACGCGTGCGGCGTCGACCGTCTCCCCCGGCCCGACGGCGACGTGGTGCCGGCGCAGCGCGGACACGAAGTCGACGAGATGCCCGGGCAGGCCGTGCTCGGGGCCGGACGTCGGCGGTGCGGTCACCGACCCATCATGCGCGAGGGGACCGACATTTCGCGACGTCCCGGCCGTGCCGCCGAGCGACGGCCGGGACGTCGTCGTTCACCGCGGTCCCACACCGCGGGGTCCTCCACCCCTCAGCCGAGGTCCACCGGCACCGGGTTCGGGGTGAACGACAGCTCGCCGGTGACCAGCCGCAGCGCACCGCCGAAGCCGCCGGGGCCGTTCGCGTGGTCGAGCGCGCTGCGCAGGTCGGACACCCCGTTGGCGCCCGCGACCGGGGCGAGGTTCAGCGTGGACAGCACGCCGAGCGCGGTGCCGTCTCCGGAGAGGTAGCCCGAGCCGGAGTCGCCCGGGATGCCCGGCAGCACCGTGCCGACCTGGTGCGTCCAGCCGCCGCCGGTGGTGCCGAGCGAGACGCCGGTCTTCGGCCGCAGCGCGGTGATCCCCTGGCGCAGCGAGGAGTTGCCGTAGCCGAAGACGGGATCGCCGGCCCGGGTGCCGTCCGGGTCGACGCCGGTCGGGCCGCCGTAGAACGGCATGGTCGGGTTGGTCCGGCCGATGTCGGCCGGGTCGATCCGGACCAGCGCGAAGTCGTTGTAGCGGCAGGCGTCCGGATCGGTCTCGCCGGTCTCCTGCATGGTCAGCCAGGACGAGTAGGCCAGCGTGCCCGGGTGCTCCGCGCCCTCGATCTCGACCGGTGTCCCGAGCGGCAGCGAGCCGGTCTCGCAGCCGTCGATCTCGGTGGTGGCGCCGGTGCCCGCGCAGTGCGCGGCCTGCCCGAGGAAGACGTCCGCGCCGTCGGTGAACACGAAGTTCGCGGTGCACTGCGCCTCGCCCGCGGTGTAGGTCATCACGCCGGGCACGACGGTCGCCTCGTCCGGCGTCGCGAACCCGGTCCCCTCCTGGGCGGACGCGGTCCCGGCGGCCGCGACGACGAGCGCCAGCACGGCCGCCGCCGCCGCGCCGGTCCGGGCGAGGTGACCGCGGGCCGGTCGGGCCGGGCGGGCTACCCGGGTGGTGCGGTCGCGCTCCGGCACGGCGGTCATCGGCGTCGGGCCTCCGGGTTCGTCACGGTGGGGTCAACCGGCTCAACTGGCGCGGCGCCCCGTGGTTACGCGACGTACCGCCGGATCGCCGATCTTCACTCCATCGAGCGCCCCTCTTGTTCGGCCGGACGGCGGATGGTAACCGTCCGTCCGAGTCAGTTGAGTCGCAGCTCGGCGGCCGCCTTGTCGGCGTCCGAACGGTGCTTGAGCACGACCCCCAGGGTGGCCCGCACAGCGTCGTCGTCGAGGGTGTCCAGGCCGAGCGCGAGCAGCGTGCGGCCCCAGTCGATGGTCTCCGCGACGCTGGGGACCTTGCGCAGCTCCATGGCGCGCAGCACCCGCACCGTGCGGACCAGCGCGTCGGTGAGCTGCTCGGTCAGCTCCGGGACCCGGGTGAGCACGATCCGGCGCTCCAGGTCGGCATCCGGGAAGTCCAGGTGCAGGAACAGGCAGCGCCGCTTGAGCGCCTCGGACAGCTCGCGGGTGGAGTTGGAGGTGAGCAGCACGAACGGCCGCCGGTTCGCCGTGACCGTCCCGAGCTCGGGGATGGAGACCTGGAAGTCCGACAGCACTTCCAGCAGCAGGCCCTCCACCTCGACGTCGGCCTTGTCGATCTCGTCGACCAGCAGCACCGTCGGGTCGGTGCGGCGGATCGCGGTGAGCAGCGGGCGCGGCAGCAGGAACTCCTCGGAGAACACGTCGTCGCGGGTGGTGTCCCAGCCCTCCTCGCCGCGGCTCGCGGTGATCCGCAGCAGCTGCTTGGCGTGGTTCCACTCGTAGAGCGCGCGGGCCTCGTCGATGCCCTCGTAGCACTGCAGCCGCACCAGCCCGGCGTCGGTCGCCGCCGCCACCGCCTTCGCCAGCTCGGTCTTGCCGACCCCGGCCGGGCCCTCCACCAGCAGCGGCTTCCCGAGCCGGTCGGCGAGGAACACCGTGGTCGCGACCGCCGTGGACGCCAGGTAGCCGGCGTCCCCGAGCCGCTCCACCACGTCGGCCACCGAACCGAACGCGGGCTGGTGGGTCGCGTCGCGTGGGGTCACGGCGATCATCCTGCCCTGCTCCCGGACGCGGCGCCGCCCCCTCCCCGCCGCGGGGTGACCCGGGTCACCCCGCGGCGGGCCTCACCGGCTGCGCCGGGCGAACGCCCAGGACGCCGCCGCGAGGAACAGCACGGCCGCGCCGGCGCACCAGGCCAGCGCGACCGCCACCGTCGACCCCAGCCGCACGGCCGGGGCGCCGTCGGACCCCATGCCCACCAGCAGCCCGCGGACCGACTCGATCACCGGCGTCACCGGCTGGACCTCGGCGAACCCGCGCAGCCAGCCGGGCATCGTCTCCGGCGGGACGAACGCGCTGGAGACGTAGGGCAGGAAGAGCATCACGAACCCGAATCCGCCGGCCGCGGCGGGTGTGCGCACCACGACGCCGACGAACACCGACACGCAGGTGATGGCGAGGATGTAGGCGGTGACGACGCCCACCGCGCCCAGCCCGGCGGCGATGCCGGCGTCGGCCCGGAAGCCGATCAGGGCCGCCACGCCGAGCACGATGGCCGTCGTGACCAGGTTGCGCGCCACGCTCGCCAGCACGTGCCCGGCCAGCACCGTCGCGCTCGCGACCGGCATCGACCGGAACCGGTCCATGATCCCGTCCGCCATGTCCTGGGTGACCGCGATCGCCGTGTTCGACGCCCCGAAACCGGCGCACAGCAGGATCACGCCGGGGGTGGCGTAGGTCAGGTAGTCGGTGCCGACCTCCATCGCGCCGCCGAAGACGTAGACGAACATCAGCATGATCAGGGTCGGCATGATCAGCGCGACCAGGAGTTCGTCGGGATCGCGGCCCGCGAGCCGCAGCGCCCGCCCGGTCATGGTCGCGGTGTCCGGGCCGAACCGCGTCCACCGCGCCTGCACCGGGGCGCTCACGCCGCGGCTCCCCGGTCGCCACCGGCCGCCGCGGCCCCGCGATCGCCACCGGCCGCCCGGCCGGTCAGGGCGAGGAACGCGTCGTCCAGGCTGGGCGCCCTGACCTGCCACTGCTCGGGCACGGCACCCGTCCGTTCGACGCCGGCGAGCACCTGCCGCACGTGCCCGACCGAGCCGTCGGTGGGCACCCGCAGCGTCCGCGAGCCCGGGACCGGCAGACCCAGCGCCGCGGCCACCCTGGTCGCCTCCGGGCCGGCGGCGAAGGTGAGCTCGACGCCCGCGTCGCCGACCCGGCGCTTGAGCTGGGCCGGGGTGCCCTCGGCGACCACCCGGCCGGAGTCGATCATCGCGACCCGGTCGGCGAGCCGGTCCGCCTCCTCCAGGTACTGGGTGGTGAGGAACAGGCCGGCGCCGTCGGCGACGACCCGCTCGATCACCTCCCACATCCCGCGCCGGCTGCGCGGGTCGAGGCCGGTGGTCGGCTCGTCGAGGAACAGCACCCGGGGGCGCCGGACCAGCCCGGCGGCCAGGTCGAGCCGGCGGCGCATCCCGCCGGAGTAGGTGTCCAGCCTGCGGTCGGCCGCGGCGGCCAGGTCGAAGGCGTCGAGCAGCTCGTCCACCCGGGGGCGCACGGCGCGCCGCGGCAGGTGCGCCAGCCGGGCCATCATCGTCAGGTTCTCCCGGCCGGTCAGCTTCCCGTCGACGGCCGCGTACTGGCCGGTGAGGCCGATGACCTCGCGCACCCGGCGGGCCTCGGACACCACGTCGAACCCGGCGACCCGGGCGGTCCCGCCGTCCGGGCGGGCCAGCGTGCCGAGGATGCGCACGGTGGTGGTCTTCCCGGCGCCGTTCGGGCCGAGCAGGGCGAGCACCTCGCCGCGGCCGAGCTCCAGGCCGACGCCGTCCAGCACCCGCACCGAGCGGTAGCTCTTGCGCAGGCCGGTGGCCTGCACGAGGAGATCCGTTCCGGTCATCGCCGTCCCCCTTCTGATTACGGTACAAACTGTTTATAGCATTAACTGCTTACCGTGGACACCGTCGGCGTCCCGCCGGATCGGGACGGGAGGATGGGCGGCATGGGCGAGCACGAACCTGATCCCGGCCTCCCGCCGACGCTGCGGAGGCTGTGGGGCCGCGCGGAGCCGCCGCGGCGGGGGCCGAAGCCGGCGCTGAGCGTGGACGCGATCGTGCGGGCCGCCGCCGCGATCGCCGACGCCGAGGGGCTCGCGGCGGTGTCCATGGCCCGGGTCGGTGACGCGCTGGGCTACTCGGCGATGGCCCTCTACCGGCACGTCGAGAGCAAGGACGAGCTGCTGGCCCTGCTCGCCGACCACATCGCCGCGGACCTGGCGATGCCCCCGCACGCCGGTGACTGGCGGTCCGGGCTGCACGCCTGGACGCTCACCCAGATCGAGGCAGTGCTCGCCCGGCCCTGGTTCCTCGACCTGCCGCTGGCCACCGTGCAGCCCGGGCCGAACCGGGTGCGCTGGCTGGACGAGGCGTTCGGGGTGCTGCGCGGGATCGACCTGCCCGCCGCGGAGAAGCTGGCGATCATCGGCCTGCTGGCCCAGCACGTGCTCGCCGAGGGCCGGGTGCAGGTGGAGGCCGGGCGGGCGGCGGCGGCCGGGGCCCGGCGGGCCCGCGGGCTCCCGGCCGACGCCCCGGTCGGCGGACTCACCCCGGACGAGCTGGCGGCGGCGAACCCGCTGAACGACTTCGAGGCCGTGCTGCGCCTACTCGCGGAGCCGGCCGACTACCCGCACCTGACCGAGGCGCTGGCCGGCGGCGAGGGCGGGTTCGGCGCCGCCGACCCGGACACCGACGTCGACTTCGGGCTCACGATCGTGCTCGACGGCGTCGAGGCGTACCTGCGACGCCGCGGCGCCCGGTGACGCGCGCGCGGAACTGTCGGGGGGTGGGTGCAGCATGGCGGGCATGACGGCTGAGGGGGACGCCGCGCTGCGGGCGCGGGCGGAGGAGGTGCTCGGGCAGCTGGCCGGCCCGGGCGCCCGGCTGCGCGAGGACCAGTGGACGGCGATCTCCGCGCTCGTCGCGCAGCACCGCCGGGCACTCGTCGTGCAGCGCACCGGCTGGGGCAAGTCGGCGGTCTACTTCGTGGCCACGGCGCTGCTGCGCGAGCAGGGCGCCGGGCCGACGGTGATCGTCTCGCCGCTGCTCGCGCTGATGCGCAACCAGATCGACGCGGCGATCCGGTCCGGGATCGTCGCGGTCACCGTGAACTCGGCCAACGCCGACGAGTGGGACGCGGTGTACGCCGACATCGCGGCGGGCGACGTCGACGTGCTGCTGGTCAGCCCGGAGCGGCTGAACAACCCCGACTTCCGGGACCGGGTGCTGCCGAAGCTGGCGGCGAGCGCCGGGATGCTGGTGGTCGACGAGGCGCACTGCGTGTCCGACTGGGGGCACGACTTCCGGCCGGACTACCGGCGGCTGCGCACGCTGATCGCGGAGCTGCCGCCCGGCATCCCGGTACTGGCGACGACGGCGACCGCGAACGACCGGGTGGTCACCGACGTCTCCGAGCAGCTCGGGATGGGCCGCGACCAGCAGGACACGCTGGTGCTGCGCGGCTCGCTGGACCGCGAGTCGCTGCGGCTGGCCGTCGTGTCGCTGCCCACCCCGGCGCGGCGGCTGGCCTGGCTGGCCGCGAAGCTCGACGAGCTGCCCGGCGCCGGGATCGTCTACACGCTCACCGTGCAGGCCGCCGACGAGGTCGCCGAGTTCCTGCGCGAGCGCGGGTTCGCGGTGCGCTCCTACTCCGGGAAGACCGATCCGGAGGACCGGCTGACGGCCGAGTCCGACCTGCAGGAGAACCGGGTGAAGGCGCTGGTGGCGACGTCCGCGCTCGGCATGGGCTTCGACAAGCCCGATCTCGGGTTCGTCGTGCACCTGGGCGCGCCGGCCTCACCGGTCGCCTACTACCAGCAGATCGGCCGCGCCGGGCGCGCGCTGGAGCGGGCCGAGGTGGTACTGCTGCCGGGCCGGGAGGACCGCGACATCTGGGCGTACTTCGCGTCCCTGGCGTTCCCGGCGGAGCCGCTGGTCCGCCAGACCCTCGACGTGCTGTCCGACCATCCGCAGTCGACGGCGTCCATCGAGACCCGGGTGGACCTGTCCCGCACCCGGCTGGAGATGCTGCTCAAGGTGCTCGACGCCGACGGTGCGGCGAAGCGGGTGAAGGGCGGCTGGATCGCCACCGGCGAGCCGTGGGTGTACGACACCGAGCGGCACCAGCGGGTGAACGAGGCCCGCCGGGCCGAGCAGCAGGCGATGCTCGACTACATCGCGACGTCCGAGTGCCGGCTGGTCTTCCTGCGCCGCCAGCTCGACGACCCGGATCCGACGCCGTGCGGGCGCTGCGACACCTGCACCGGCACGGTGTGGTCGAACGACGTGCCGGCCGACGGCGAGCAGGCGGCGGCCGAGCGGCTGACCCGCCCCGGGATCGAGCTCCCGCCGCGCAAGATGTGGCCGTCCGGGATGAAGGAACTCGACGTCCCGCTCTCCGGCCGGATCGCGGCCGGCGAGCAGGCCGGGCCCGGGCGGGCGGTCGGGCGGCTCTCCGACATCGGCTGGGGCACCCGGCTGCGCGAGCTGCTCGCCGGGCCGGACGAGCCGGTCCCCGCGGACGTGCTCGACGCGGTGGTCCGGGTGCTGGCCGGGTGGGAGTGGGAGCAGCGCCCGGTCGGCGTGGTCGGGATCGGCTCGCGGACCCGGCCGCACCAGCTCGACCACCTGACGCGGCGGATCGCCGAGATCGGCCGGCTGCCGCTGCTCGGGTCGCTGCCGCCGGCCGGGGAGCGGCCGGGCCCGAAGGAGAACTCCGCCCAGCGGCTCGCCGCGGTGTGGTCGGCGCTCGACACCGGCACGCTGCCCGACCTGTCCGGTGTGGACGGGCCGCTGCTGCTCGTCGACGATCTCGTCGACTCCGGGTGGACGATGACCGTGGCGGCCCGCGCCGTCCGCCGGGCAGGTGCGCCCGCTGTGCTCCCGATGACACTTGCGGTCGCCGGCTGATCGGCTATTGACAATCCCCTCGGGTGAGTAGAGGTTTGCCTCGCCTTACCGAAGGGATACCTCATGAAGTCATTGCCGCTCAGGCGGTTCCCCGTGGTCGCCACCCTGCTGTCGGCCGCGGTCGTGCTCGCCGGGTGCAGCTCCCCCGCGTCCGAGGACGGTGCGTCGGCGGACCCCGCCGACGGCCGGTTCCCGGTGACGATCACGCACGCCTTCGGCGAGACGACGATCCCCGAGAAGCCGCAGCGCATCGTCGCGCTCGGCGCCAACGACCTGGCCGTGGCCCAGGCGGTGGACGCCCCGATCGTCGGAGCCGTGCAGAACGTGAGCGGGTCCGGCCCGGCGCTGCCGTATCTCGATCCGCTGCCCGCGGAGGTGCTGTCGATCAGCGGCGAGACCCCCACGATCTCGGCCGAGCAGATCGCCACCTTCGATCCGGACGTGATCCTCGCGGTGTCCGCGTGGCAGGTCGCCGACCGGGCGACCTACGACCAGCTCTCCGCGATCGCCCCGGTCGTCGCCCCGACCGAGGGCCTCTACGCCGCCTCCATGCAGGACGACGCCCGCCAGGTCGGCCGCGCGATCGGCGAGGAGGAGAAGGTCGAGGAGCTGATCGCCACCGCCGAGGGGCAGCTCGCCGAGGTCCGCGATCAGCTCCCTGGGCTCGCCGGGAAGACCTACCTCTACGGCCAGGCGCGCGGCGAGATCCTGCCGATGGTCGTCGGTGAGCAGAACCAGTCGACGGTGTTCATGCGGGCGCTGGGCCTGGACGTCCCGCCGTCGTTCAAGGACGCTCCCGCCTCCGACGATCTCGCGCCCGGCACCGTCGGCGTGTCCTACGAGGAGGTCGGCCGGCTCTCCGACGCCGATCTGCTCATCATGACCTTCGCCGGTGCCGACGACCGGGCGACGTTCGAGGGGAACGAGCTGGTGCAGCGGGTGCGCGCGGTGCAGGAGGGCAACTACGTCCCGATCGACCTCGACACGGCCGTGGCGCTGCAGGCGCCGAACCCGGTCTCGACCGGGTGGCTGCTCGACCAGCTCCGGCCGGCCCTGGAGAAGGTCGCCGGCTGATCGGGACCCGATGTCCTACCCGCGAGTAGGCTCGACCGCATGAACCCTCCGGACTTCGCGCTGAAGGCGATGAACGCCGGTCACCGCCTGCTGATCAAGCTCACCGGTGGCAAGGTCGGCTACTCGACGATGGGCATGCCGGTCGTGGAGCTCACCACCACCGGCCGGCGGACCGGCGAGCCGCGCACCGTGCTGCTGACCGCGCCCGTGCACGGCGACGGACGCTACGTCGTCGTCGCCTCCCGCGGCGGGGACGACAAGCACCCGGCCTGGTTCCTGAACCTGCGGGCGAACCCCGACGTCGAGGTCGCGGTGCAGGGTGGTCCGCGGGTGCCGATGCACGCCCGGGTCGCGTCCCCCGAGGAGCGGGCCGAGCTCTGGCCGACGATCACCGGGAAGTACCGCAACTACGCCGGCTACCAGCGCAGCACCGAGCGGGAGATCCCGCTGGTGCACCTCGAGCCGAAGGGCTGACCCGCACCCCGTTCCGGGTCGCGCCGATCCGGTCAGCCCGCGGGCCCGTCCCCCGGTGTGTCCCCGGTGGCCCGCGACCGCCCGGGCGGGGTGCGCTCGTCGGGCCGCGGCCCCCAGCTCGGGTACAGCAGCGTCCCGGCCGAGTCGGTGAGTGGCTCCCCGGCCGGCAGGTCGTCCTCCGCACCCGGGACGACCGCGTCGATCCGCAGGTCGGCGGCGTGCGGCCGGCCGGCCGCGATCCAGCCGGCCGCCAGCTCGGCGAGCCGGTCGGCGGCAGCGGCACCACCGGGGCCGAACGACCGGATCGTCGCGGTGGGTTCGGCGAGCAGCAACGCGCATCCCTCGCCGGCGCTGATGCCGAGCCCGGCCCGGCCCCCGGCCAGCGGGAACAGCGCGTCGGCGAGCCGCCCGCGGGCCGGTCCCAGCAGCCGGACGACCGCGGGCTCGGCGAGCGCGCACCACAGGCCGAGGCCGTCCCAGAGATCCGACACCGATCCCGGCGTCGGCGACGGGTGATCGGTCCCGAGGTCGCGCAGTGCACGTTCGAGCACCCCCGGATCGGGGTCCGGTGCGCCGTTGCCGGAGTGCTGCACGGTCCAGCCGGACCCGGGCAGCACGGTGTCGGCGCCCGGGTCGGCGCCCGCACCGCGGAGCCGGACGAACGCGCAGCTGCGCACCGACACCGACGCGAGCCGGTGCGGACCGGTTCGTGCGAACGCCACCGACAGCTGGCTGCCGCGCACGGTCAGCGGGAGCAGCAGTCGTCCGGTCGGGGTCAGCTGCAGCACCCACTCCGGGCGGATTCCGGTGGAGCCGACGGTCAGCTCGATCCGGTCGTAGGGCGCCGACGGCGGGTAGCCGTCGGCCCCGTCGGCGGTGACCACCTCGACCTCGTCGAGACCGGCCGCGAGCAGGTGGGCGCGGGCGCCCTCGACGAGGTCCTCGTCGATGTCGACCGTGGTCACCGCACCGCGGCAACCGACGATGTGCGCGAGCAGCCCGGCGTTCCAGCCCGCTCCGGCACCGATCTCGAGGACGCGGTGGCCGGGCGCGGCGTCCAGCTGTTCCAGCATGATCGCCACCATCGACGGCTGCGACACCGAGCTGACGGTGACGCCGTCGGCCGTCTTGATCGGCACGGCCTCGTCGGCGTAGGCGTCGAGCGGATCGCTGCCGGACAGGAACAGGTGCCGGGGCACGGCCTGCAGCGCGGCCCGGATCCGCGGGCTGTGCACCCGGCCGTCGCGCTCCAGGTCGGCCACCAGCCGGGCCCGGGCGTCCTCCGCCGTCCGCATGCCGCGCATCCTTGCGGGTAGTCCGTCCGCAGGACAAATCCCGCCCCGGGACGAACGACGTAGCCCGACCCCGTCAGCAGCGGCTCCCCTGCACCGCGCGGTGCTCCTACGCTCGGCGTCGTCACCGTCCCGCTCGACGAGGAGCACCGATGACCTGCCCCTCCACACATCCGGTTCCCGGCTCGCTGTTCGGCCGCCGGCACGTCGTGCTGCCCGGGACCGTCGGTGACGACGAGCTGCGCGCACTGGCCGCCGAGGCGGCGGTGCTCCCGGCGGAGCCGGCCGGGGACGGTGGCACCGTCGCGATCGCGTCGCTGCGCCGCCGGTGATCGCGGACGTCGCGCTCCGGCTGAGCGGGCTCGCGGCGGCCCGGCATCTGGCGTCACCGTTCGAACCGACCGAGGTCAGCTTCGTGACCCGGCACGCGGTGGCCGCGGTTCCGCAGCGCGAACAGCGCTACTACCTGGGCTGCACGGCGTCGGTAGTGCTCGCCGGGACCGGGACACTCACCGAGCATGCCGAGCACGACCGGGCCGATGTGCTGCACCGCAGCCGGATCGGGCCGGGGGACGTGGTCCTGCTCCGTGGCTGGAGCCCGCTCGGCGCGGCCGATCCGCGGCCCTACGTCCGGATCGTCGCCGACGGCGGTCCGCTGCTGATGATGCGACTGCGGCAGAACCTGGTCGGTTCGACGCGCGAGCAGGCCTGGCTCCCGCTGCTGACCGAGGCCGAGATCGCCGAGGCCCGCACACGAGCCCAGCAGTGACCCCCGCAGCCGACCACGCACCGCACCGGCCCACCCGCACGGGATTCCTGCGTTCGCACGGGATCGGATCCCGTGCGAACGCAGCGAACCCGTGCGGACACCGGCGGGGGGCGACGGTCAGGGGGTGGCGGCGGTGGGAGTGAGGGTGGTGTCGAGCCAGGTGTCCGGGTCGAGGCCGGGCGGGAGCTGGCCGATCCCGACGATCTCGTCGTAGGCCGCCTGCCAGCGCTCCGGCGAGACCCCGAGCAGCGTCTCACCCGAGGTGTAGGCGTCGACGTAGGCGGACAGCGCGGCCGTCGCCACCTCCGGATCGGCCAGCGCCGGGACCTGGTACTCCGAGCCGATCAGCCGCATCGTCTCGGCGAACCCGTTCGCCTCGTCGTCGATGATGAACTGCATGGCCTCCTCGATGGCGGCGGCGTAGCGCTCCAGCCGGTCGCGGGCCTGCGGGTCGGCCATCTGCTCGGCGGAGGTGACGTACATCTGGGCGCCGGCGTCGACGTCCTGGTTCGGGTCGTAGACGACGGCCTCGGGCCGGGTGCGGTCGAGGAGTACCGAGGTGTCCAGCGAGACGATGTAGGCGTCCACCCGGCCGGAGGTGAGGAGATCGAACACGCCGGGGCTCAGCCCGACGACCTGGCGGGGCACCTCCTCCGGCGGGACCCCGGCGGAGCCGGCGACCAGGTCCAGGGTGATCGAGCTGGTCCCGCCCTCGGACGGGGTTCCGACGAGCCGGCCGCGGAACTGCTCGGCCCGGGTGATCGGGGCGGCCTCGGTGGAGATCATCCGGATGGTGCCGGTGTGGATCGGCTCGCCGAACGCGAGCAGCGGGGCGTCGCGCTCACCGGCGGCGATCATCGTCTCGATGTCGCCGATCCGGGTCAGCTCGGCGCCGCCGGCGAGCACCGTCTGGATCGCGGGCGCCGAACCCTGGGTGGCCTCGAACGTGACGTCCAGGCCGCGCGCCTCGAACAGGCCGCGGGTGTCGGCGATCATCTCGGGGGCGAACGACAGGCTCTCCAGCGGCAGCACGTTGAGGAAGGTGACCGGCTCGCCGCCGCTCTCGCCGTTCCCGCCGCAGGCGGCGAGCACCGCGCAGGCGGCCAGCGCGGCGGCGCAGGTCCGGCCGATGCGACGGGCACTCCGGGTGGTCGTGGTGGTCATGGCTCACGTCTCCTCGCGTCGTTGCGATCCGTGGCGGTCCCCGGCCACAACGCTGGGAAGGACGGCGGGGACGGCGGGGACGGCGGGGACGGCGGAAATAGACGATCCGCCTGCTCGTCATCACTGAGGTTGATGATCGCTGACATTGATGATCACTGACGTCGATGATCACTGACGTCGATGCCGGCCGGCAGGAACGCGACCAGCTCGGCGAGCACCTCGCCGGGGGCCTCCTCGGCCAGCAGGTGCCCGGCGTCCAGGGCCCGCCCGGTGGCGTCCGGCGCCCAGACCCGCCAGCCGTCCAGGACGTCCGGGGACCGGCCGAGCGGCCCGCGCCGCCCCCACAGGACGAGCGTCGGCGCGGTGATCGTGCGCCGGCCGCGATCGGCCTCGTCGTCGGCGGCGTCGACGTCGAATCCCGCCCGGTAGTCCTGGCACATCCCGTGCACCACCTCGGGACGCGCCCAGGCGGCGGCGTACGCGGTGAGCGCCGCCGGGTCGCAGACCTCCGCCAGCCCGCGGCCGAGGATCGCCTCCGGCTCCGCGGCGACCAGCCGCTCCGCCAGGTCGGCGGGCTGCGACAGCAGGAACCAGTGGAACGCCCCGCGGGCGAACCGGGCGTCGGCCCGGGCCAGCACGTCGGCGGTCGGCAGGATGTCCAGCACGGCCAGCGCGCTCACCGCGCCGGGATGGTCCAGCGCCATCCGGTACCCGCAGCGGGCTCCCCGGTCGTGCCCGACGACGGCGAACCGCTGGTGCCCGAGCGCGGCCATCACCGCGACCAGATCCGCGGCCATCGTCCGCTTGCCGGACACGGCGACGTCCGCGCCGGGCGGCAGCGTGCTGTCGCCGTAGCCGGGCAGGTCGGCCAGCACCAGGGTGCGGCCGTCGAGCAGGCCGGGGGCGATCCGGTGCCACATCACCGACGTCTGCGGCCATCCGTGCAGCAGCAGCACCGGCGGCCCCTCCCCCGCCTGCCGGACCCGCACCGTCGCACCGGACGGCGCCGGGACGTCCCGCGGACGGCCGGGCAGCCCGATCCCGCTCACCCGAGCCGGTACCAGGCGGCGGCCGTCCCGCCGCGCACCGCGGCCGACTCGTCGTCGTCCAGCACCGCGGCCAGCCGGTCGGCGCCCGGGCCGTGGTCGTGCGGGTGGTCCCCGGCGTGCATCAGCAGCTCCGGGCCGAGCAGGTCGACCGCCTCCCGGGCCTGCACCGGATCGGCCGGCAGGTGGATCGGCGCGGTGGTGAACCGGACGTGCTCGCGGACGATCTCCGACGGCGGCCGGTTCACCCACGGCACCTCCCGCCACACGCCCTTCCAGTCCTTGTCGAACCGCCACAGCAGGGGTGGCAGCCAGGTCGAGCCGCACTCGGCGACGGTGACCCGCAGCCCGGGGAACTCGGCGAACACGCCCTCGGTCACCAGGCTCACCAGCTGCCCCTGCCCGACGACGTGCCCGTTCGCCAGGTAGTCCTCCAGGTAGCTGTGGGTCATCCCGCTCGACGTCGGCGCCTGCCCGGCGCGACCCCAGGCGTGCAGGGTGACGACGAGATCGTGCTCGGCGGCGGCGCGCAGCACCGGCCGGTTCCGGACGTGTCCCCAGCGGGTGTCGTTGCGGACCGGCAGCAGCACCGTGACGACCTCGGATCGGGCGCCGATCCGCTCGATCTCGGCGACCGCCGCGTCGACGTCGAGGGTCGGCACCACCATCGCCACCCGCAGCCGCGGGTCGTGGGCCTGCCAGCGCTCCAGCAGCCAGTCGTTGACCGCGCGGCAGAGCGCCGCCTCGTAGTACGGGTTGCGGTTGGTCTGGAAGGTGCTGGTGCAGGTGAGGATCGCGGTGCCGGTGCCGTCCGGGGTGAGCACCCGCTCGCCCAGCTCGCCGACGTCGGACAGCGGCCGCCCGCCGGGGCCGACGGCGGGCGGGTAGGCGCCCCCCTGGGTCGGCGACATCGAGACCCCGCCGTCGGTGGTGTAGTCGCGCCAGTACGGGTCCATGTGCGCGACCAGCTCGGCCAGCGCGGACGGGACACAGTGGACGTCGGTGTCGACTCTCTCCGACCCCACGCTCACGCTCACGACGCCACCCGCTCGGGCAGGCCGTAGAGCCGGCAGGCGTTCGACCCCATGATCGACTCGCGCAGGTCGGGCGGGAACAGCCGCGGCGCCGCCTGCGGCGAGTCGAAGTCCCAGTGCGGGTAGTCCGAGGCGAACATGATCCTCTCGCCCAGCCCCAGGTGCCGGACGACGGTGGCCAGGTCGGCCGGGTCGCGCGGCTCCTCGATCGGCTGCGTGGTGAACCACAGGTGCTCGCGCAGGATCTCCGACGGCGGCCGGTGCAGGTGCGGGACGTCCTCGCGCAGCGCGGCCCAGCCGTCGTCGAGCGACCACATGAGCGGCGCCGCCCAGGCCAGTCCGCCCTCCACGCAGACCACCTGCAGCTCGGGGAACTCGGTGAGCACGCCCTCGCAGAGCAGGCTGGTGACCAGCGCGCCCATCATGTTGCCGTTCCAGACGTGCTCCTCGAGGTAGAACGAGGGCCAGCCGGCGCCGCGGTGCTGCTCCAGTCCGCCGGTGTGCGCGGCGACCGGCAGGCCGGCATCGGCGGCCGCCGCGTAGATCGGCCAGTACCGGCGCCTGCCGAACCCGGACTCGCCGCCGGTGGCCAGCAGCACCTGGCAGAACCGCGGATCACCGGCCCGCCTGCGGATCTCCGCGGCGGCCAGGTCCGGCGACTCCAGCGACACCGCGATCGACGACCGCAGCCGCGGCTCGCGGTCCAGCCAGCACTCGGCCACCCAGTCGTTGAGCGCCCGGCACAGCGAGGCGGCGAAGTCCGGCGTCTCGGCGCCCCAGCTGTGCGACTGCAGCGGGATGAGCACGCCGTGGTCGATGTCGAACTCGTCCAGCAGCTGGTCGCGGACGAGCTGCAGGTCGCTGCCTGGGAAGGCACCGTCCGGCCAGGCGTCCAGCCGGTAGCCGGAGTTGCGGACCCGCGGGTAGACGTCCGGCGGGGCGGGGACCCGGCTGCCGAACAGCTCGTAGCGGCGCCGGGCGGCCGGGTCCAGCCGGCGCAGCAGCTCGGCCGGTGGGCAGGTCGGGTGGATGTCGGTGTCGACGATGGTGAAGGTGGTGCGCCGGCGGGGCGGTGCCGCCGGCGCCTCGGGTGCGGTGGTCACGGGCTCTCCCCCGGGCTCGGCACGGTGCGGGCGGGTCGCGGCGTGGTGTCGACGACGACGTGATCGCCCGAGCCGAACCGCTCCACGGTCACGTCGAAGGTCTCCGCGACGAACGGGCCGGGCCGCCGCTCGCCGGGCGCCGGATCGGTGGCACCGGCACAGTCGTCGCCGGCGGGCTCGACGCTCACCTCGTAGCTGCGGGCGGGCGGCTCCCCCGGGCCGAGGAACGACTGGCCGGTCGCCAGGTCGTACTCCCAGCCGTGCCAGGGGCAGGCGATCAGGGCGTGCTCGTCGTCGCGCTCGTAGCGCCCCGGCATGCTCGACCGGACCCACGCCTGGGTGCGGCCCCGGCACAGCGGGCCGCCCAGGTGCGGGCAGTGGTTGTTGAGTGCGTAGAACCGGTCGCCGACCCGGAAGACGCCGATCGAGCGCCGTCCGCGGGTGACGATCTTCCGTTCGCCGGGGGCGAAGTCGTCCACCCGGGCCACCACGATCCGCATGCCCCCGACGCTATGTCGCAGGTCACCCGGGCCGGAAAGAAAGAGTTGGGATGCCGGGCATCCACCGGGTCTATGGGCCGGGGCGCAACGACCGCGATGCGCTGTCCAGCATCGAGCGCAGCCAGGTGTGCGCGGCGTCGCCGGAGCGCAGCCGGTGCCACCAGAAGACCTCCACGATCGGCGGCGGGTTCCCGGGGCACGGCACGATCCGCAGGTCCGGACGGTCGGCGAAGCCGGCCGCGAGCCGTCCCTGCATGACGGCGACCCGGTCGGTCCCGGCGACGAACCACGGTGTGGCCGCGTAGCTGTCGACCCGCACCGCGACCCGCGGCCGGCTGCCGAGCATGGCGAGCAGCGGGGCGAGCGGGGAGCTCGCCGGGTACTGCGCGTCCGGATGGTTCGGGATGACCCACGGCAGCCGTTCCAGGTCGGCCAGGCCGATCCGGTCGGACACCGGGTTCGCCGCGTCGACGACGCACACCCAGTTGTCCCGGAACAGCTCCTGGCCGCACAGCTCGTCCACCTTGAACTCGGCCTTCGGCGCGGAGATGATCCCGTCCAGCGTGCGCAGCGTCTCCGGCAGGTCGGCCGGCAGCCTGCCCTTGATGACGGGGACGTGCAGCCGGACGCCGGGCGCGGCGTCGTGCACCGTGCGCGAGAGTGCCTCGCCCATCGCCGCGAGCACGTAGTCGGTGGTCATCACGGTGAACTCGTGCTCGGAGACCTCGGGCCGGAATGGCTCCTCCGGCGCGAAGAACCGCTCCAGACCCAGGCACAGCGGCTCGATCTGGACGGCGAGCCGGCGCCCGAGCGGGGACAGCACGAAGCCGCCGCGGGTGCGTTCGAGCAGGTCGTCGTCGAAGTGCCTGCGCAGCCGGGCGAGCGCGGCGCTCGCCGCGGGCTGGGTCACCCCGACCCGCTCGGCGGCCCGGGTGACGTTCCGCTCGCGCAGCAGCTCGCGCAGGATCACCAGCAGGTTGAGGTCGACGTTGGCCAGCGCGACCGCGGCGGAGCGGGGCACCTCAGGAGCCCTCCCCGTGCAGGCCGGCGACCGGCAGCACGGTCCGGACGGTCCATCCGCCGTCCGGGCGCGGGCCCGCCGAGCAGGTGCCGCCCCAGCGCTCGGCGCGCTCGCGCATCGACACCAGCCCGATGCCGCCGGGGACGCCGGTCAGCGGATCGGCCGGCCGGATCCCGGTGCCGTCGTCGGCGATCTCGACGACCAGGTCGCCGTCGATCCGCTCGATCCGCACCCGCACCGTGTCGGCGCCGGCGTGCTTGACGGCGTTGTGCAGCGCCTCCCGGACGGTGCGGTACAGGTCGTCGGCGACGCCGGGGCCCAGTCGCGGGTCCACCGGCGCGAGGACGTCGACCCGCAGGCCGGTCCGGGACTGCACCTCGGAGGCGTGCGTGCGGACCGCCTCCACCAGGTCGCCGCCGCGTGGCGCGGCCGGGTGCATCTCGCGCACCAGCAGCCGCAGGTCGTCCAGCGCGTCGGCGGACATCTCGGAGAGCTCGGTGGCCGCGCCGAGCACCCGGCTCGGGTCCGGATCGGAGCGGTCCAGCTGGCCCTGCAGCGCGGAGACCTGCATCCGGATCGAGAACAGCTGCTGCACCACCGAGTCGTGCAGGTCCCGGGCCAGCCTGCGGCGTTCCGCGGTGCGCGCCTCGGACCGCGAGCGGGCGACCAGCCGGGCGGTGTCCACCGCGACCGCGGCGTGCGCGGCCATCGCCTCCAGGAACGCCAGCGACGACGGGTCCGGCGCCTCGTCCGGCTGGTAGTAGGCGTTGATCACGCCGACGGTGGTGCCGCGCACGACCATCGGCATCGCGACGAAGCCGTCCCAGTCCGGCCGGCCCATGATCTCGTGCAGCGGCTCCCACGCCGGGTCGGACAGGATCGCCGCCCGGCGGTGCGGCACCACGACCGGCTCGCCGCGCGCGTGCGCCTCCAGGAACCGGATGTCGGCGCCGCGTTCCCGGCAGGACCGCAGCCGCCGGACGAAGTCCGGTGCGGACCCGAACCCGGCCATCCCGAGCACCTGCAGGTCAGCGGCCGGGTCGTCGACGGCCAGGATCTGCGCGGCCGCGATGTGCGCGGTGCCGATGATCTCGCGGGCGATCGCGTCCAGCGTGCTGGTCAGCGAGCCCGCCTCGGCGACCCCGGCGGCGGCCCGGACGATCGCGGTCAGCCGCTCCTGCCGGGCCAGCCGGTCGGTGACGTCGCCGAACCACACGGCCCAGCCACCGGTGCCGTCCGGCGCGATCCGGTACCGCAGCTCGCGGCCCGGGCCGTCCGGACCGGGCCGGCGCAGGGTCCGGGTCCCCGACGGGCCGGCCGGGCCGGGGACGAACGGCGCCGGGGTGCCGAGCAGCTCGTCGGCCGGGCGGCCGAGCAGCGCGGCGGCGGCCGGGTTCAGCGATCGGAACCGGCCCTCGTCGTCGAGCAGGACGAGGCCGTCCGGGCACACCGCGACCAGCGCGGCGGCTCCGGGCGCATCCCGGTCCGGCACCGGAACGGTCGTCACATCGTCGTGCACCGCACCATCATGCGGTCACCCGGCGCCCGGTTCGAGCGTTTCATCAGGGTAATTGATATCGATCCGCTCCTCCGGCACCCCGAGTGCCGAGCCCAGCACGGACCGCATCATGTCCTTCGGGACGAGGCAGTCCGCGCAGGCGTCCGGCCCGGCGCTGATCCGGACCTCGAGCCGGTCGCCCGCCTCGGTCACCTCCATCGCGTAGTCGTCGGCCTCCAGGCCGGTGCGCAGCCCCTCCAGGGCGCTGTGGTCGATCGTCACGGGCGGGTCCTCTCGTTCTCGGTGCCGTTCGGGCCGGTGGGTGGGTCCAGCGGGAAGTGGCAGGCGGTGCGGTGCCCCGGCGCCAGCTCCAGGAGCACCGGCTCCTCCTCGGCGCAGCGCTGCTGCGCGCGCGGGCAGCGGGTCCGGTAGCGGCAGCCGCTCGGCGGGTCCAGCGGCGACGGCGGTTCGCCGGGCGGCGCCTTCGGCCGCCGCACCCGTCCGGTCGCCGGGTCGAGGCCGGGGATGGAGTCGAGCAGCGCCGCGGTGTAGGGGTGGCGGGGCGCCCGGTAGAGCGCGGTCGCCGGGCCGATCTCGGCGAGCTGCCCGAGGTGCATCACCGCGACCCGGTCGCTGACCTGCTTGACCAGTGCCAGGTCGTGCGCGATGAACAGGTACGACAGGCCGAGATCGGTGCGCAGCCGTTCGAACAGGTTCAGCACCTGCGCCTGGATCAGCACGTCCAGCGACGACACCGCCTCGTCGCAGATGAGCAGTGCCGGGTCCAGCGCGATCGCCCGGGCGATCGCGACCCGCTGGCACTGCCCGCCGGACAGCTCGTGCGGGCGCCGGCGCCCGTAGAGCGACGGATCGAGGCCGACCATGTCCAGCAGCTCGTCGACCCGGCGGGCGCGCGCCGACGCGGTGCCCTCCCGGTAGCCGACCAGCGGCTCGGCAACCAGCTCGGCGACCCGCCAGCGCGGGTTCAGCGAGCCGAACGGGTCCTGGTAGACCATCTGCAGCGATCGCCGGGCGCGCACCAGGTCGCGCCGGCGCAGCCCCATCAGGTCGACGCCCTGGAACTCGATCTCGCCGGACTGCGGCCGCGGTGCCTGGATCAGCGACCGGGCCAGAGTGGACTTGCCGGAGCCGGTCTCGCCGACCACGCCGAGCGTCTCGCCCGGATGGACCTCCAGCGACACGTTCGACACGGCGTGCACGACGCCGCCCTTCACCCCGCCCGCGGCCCGCACCGGGAACTCCTGGACGACGTCGCGGGCGGCCAGCAACGGCGCCGCCGGGGCGGCCCGGGTGCCGGTGTCCCGGTGTTCGGTGACCGTCATCGCCGTCCCTCCTCGATGCCGGTGGTGCCGCACGGCTCGGGATGCCAGCAGGCCCAGCGGTGGCCGGGCTCGTGTTCGGCCAGCGGCGGCTCGGTCAGGCACTGCTCGTCGGCCGACGCGCAGCGCGGCCGGAACGGACAGCCCTCGGGCAGCGCCCGCAGGTCCGGCGGCTGGCCGGGGATCACCGGCAGCAGCGTGTGCGACGGCCGGTCGAGCAGCGGGATCGCGCCGAGCAGCGCCGCCGTGTACGGCATCCGGACCGCACCGAACAGAGTCGGTGCCGGCGCGTACTCGACGGCCCGGCCCGCGTACATGACGAGCACGTCGTCGGCGTAGCTGGCGGCCAGCCCGAGATCGTGGGAGATCATGACGACGGCGGTGCCGAGCCGCTGCTGCAGCTCGGCCAGCAGCTCCATGATCTGGGCCTGGGTGGTCACGTCGAGCGCGGTGGTCGCCTCGTCGGCGATCAGCAGCCGGGGCTGCCCGGCGAGCGCGATCGCGATCATCACCCGCTGCCGCATGCCGCCGGAGAGCTGGTGCGGGTACTCGAAGAAGCGCCGTTCCGGTGCCGGCAGCCGGACCATCGTCAGGAGCTCGACGGCGCGCTCCCGGGCGGCCCGGGCGTCGACGTCGGCGTGCACCCGGACGGCCTCGGTGATCTGGTTGCCGATCCGCATCGTCGGGTTGAGCGAGCGGGCCGGGTCCTGGAAGACCATCGCGATGTCCGCGCCGCGCCGGCGGCGCATCGCGCGCTCCCCGAGCCCGATCAGCTCGGTGCCGTCGAACATCGCCGAGCCGGTGACCCGCGCGGACTCCGGCAGCAGGCCGAGCAGCGCCCGGGAGCTCACGCTCTTGCCGGACCCGGACTCGCCGATCACCGCCAGCGTCCGGCCGGGGGCGACGCTGTAGGACAGCCCGTTGACCGCGTGCACGGGCACCCCGTCGCGGGTGAACCGGACCCGCAGGTCCCGCACCACCAGCAGCGGATCGGGTACCGGCGCCGGGCCGGTGCGGGCCGGGGCGGTGTCGGTGCCGGAGATGCTCATCGGCCGCTCCATCGTGCGCGCAGGGTCTCGCCGAGCAGGTTGAAGGTCAGGACGGTCACGAAGAGCACCAGGCACGGCCAGACGACCAGCATCGGCGTCGCGGACAGGCTCTGCTGGCCCTGGGCGATCATGTTCCCCCAGCTCGGTGCGGGTGGCGGGATGCCGAGGCCGAGGAACGACAGCGCGCCCTCGATCACCATCACGATGCCCATGCCGAGCATCCCGAAGGTGATCAGCTGGGGTGCGATGTTGGGCGCGACGTGCCGCAGCAGCGTCCGGTGCCCGGGTGTGCCGCACAGCTCGGCGGCCGCCATGAACGGCTGCTCGCGCAGCCGCAGGGTGGCCGCCCTGGCGATCCGGGCGAACGCCGGGACGCTGAAGAACGCCAGCGCGAGGATGGTGTTCGTGCGGCTCGGGCCGAGGCTCTGCGCCACGGCCAGGGTGAGCACCAGCGACGGGAACGCGATCAGCACGTCCAGCACCCGCATGATGACGGTGTCGACGATCCCGCCGAGGAAGCCGGACACCGCGCCGAGGGTGCCGCCGACCAGCAGGCCCAGCAGGTTCACCGAGACGGCGACGATCAGCGACGAGCGCCCGCCGTGCAGCACCCGGGACAGGATGTCGTTGCCGTTCGGGTCGGTCCCGAGCAGGTGCCCCGGCGAGAGCGCCGGGAGGTAGCTGTCCAGCACGCTCCCGCCGATCGGGGCGGGCAGCGGCAGCACCAGCGGGCCGACGAAGCAGGCCGCGGTGATCAGGGCGAGCAGCCCGCCGGGCAGGACGATCGCCGGGGTCCGGAGCAGGCCGCGCCGCCCCGGTGGTGAGGCAGGGGTGACAGGGGTTCCGGAGGTGACGGGCTCAGCGACTGCCATAGCGGATCCTCGGGTCGAGCACGGCGTAGAGCAGGTCGGCGAGCAGGTTGGCCAGCACGGCGATCACGGCGAACACGACGACGCACGCCTGCACCACCACGAAGTCCCGGGTGTTGATCGCCTGCAGGAGCAGCTGCCCGAGGCCGGGCAGCGCGAAGATCTGCTCGATGATCACGGTCGCGCCGATCAGCGTGCCCAGGTTCAGCCCGACCACGGTGATCAGCCCGAACGACGAGTTCCGGAAGGCGTGCCGGACCAGCACCCGCCACGGCCCGACGCCCTTCGCCCGGGCCGTGGTGATGTAGTCCTCGCCCTGCAGCTGGTCCACCAGGTCGCCGCGCAGGAACCGGGTGTAGAAGCAGAACAGCGGGAACGCGATCGCCACCGCGGGCAGCGCCAGCGAGTGCAGGTTGCCGGTCACGCTCTCCGAGAGCGGCACGAAGCCGATCGCCGGGAACATCGAGAGCTGCACCGCGAACAGCAGCACCAGCAGCAGCGCCAGCACGTAGTTCGCGACCGACAGCCCGGTGATGCTGACCAGCATGCTGAGCCGGTCGAACAGGTGGTTCGGCCGGTAGGCGGCGAGCAGCGCGACCGGGACCGCCAGGCCGAGCGACAGCACGAACGCCAGGCCGACCAGCTGCCCGGTGACGGCGAGCCGCTCCCCCAGCAACGGGGTGACCGGCTGGCCGCTGATCACCGAGTTGCCGAGGTCGCCGGTCACCGCGCCGCCGAGCCACTGCAGGTAGCGCACCGGTCCGGACCGGTCGAGCCCGAGCCGCTGTTCCAGCGCCGCGATCTGCTCGGCGGTCGCCTCCGGCCCGAGCAGCTGCTGGGCCGCCCCGCCCGGGATCAGGCTGAGCACCCAGAAGGTCAGGATGCTGGCGCCGAGCACGATCGGGATGGCCATCAGCGACCGCTTGCCGACCATCCGCAGCGCCGGCGAGCCGAGGAACGACGCGAGGCCGCCGGACCGGTCGCGGACCGGTGCGCCCGCCGTCACTGCTGCGGCTCCCGCCAGACCTCGTCCCAGTGCACGCCGGTGTTGACGACGATCGGCGGGATCTGGGTGGTCAGCCCGGGTCCGTACACCCCCGGGACCGCGAGGTTCGCCGGGGCGAACGCGAGACCGAACGGGCCGTAGTGGTTCTCGGCGATCAGCCCGCCCGCCCGGTCGTAGAGCTCCTGGCGCTCGGCGGGATCGACCGACGCGGCGGCCTCGTCGAACAGCGCGTCCAGCTCGGGATCGGCGACCCCGGAGAACGGGCTCTCCGAGTCGAACCGGAAGTTGACGCCGACGCCGGCCGCCGGGTCCCAGGATCCGGCGGTCTGCAGCATCGCCTGCCAGCTGCCCGCGTTGAACGCCTGGACCAGTGTGGACAGCTCGTAGGTCTCGGTCCGGACGGTGATGCCGGCCTCCTGCCACTGCGTCTGCAGGGCGGTCATGACCTGCTCGGCGACGTAGGCGCCGAGCGTCCCGAGATCGACCTCCAGCCCACCGAGATCGGCGACGAGCTGCCGGGCCCGCTCCGGGTCGTGGCCGGTGTAGCCGTCGATCTCCTCGGTGTGGAACAGCCCGCCGGGGCCGGTGAAGCTCTGGCTGACCGGGTACTGGCCGCCGAACAGTCCCTGCGCAATGGCGTCGAAGTCGGTGGCGGCGTAGATCGCCTCGCGGGCCCGCGGGTCGTCGAACGGCGCGGCCCGGGTGTTGAGCTGGACGACATAGGGCGACGTCGCGGGCTGCACCGTCACGCTGAGCTGCCCCTGCGACTGCGCCTGCTCCAGCAGCGGGGTGGTGGTCAGCCCCTCGTACGCCTGCGCCTGACCGGCCAGCAGCGCCTGGTAGGCGGGCTGGTCGCCGCCGATCGACTGGAAGGTCAGCCGGTCCAGGTAGGGCAGCCCGTCCTTGAAGTAGTCGGGATTGCGCTCCAGCACCAGCTCCGAGCTGAGCTGGTTCGACACCACGGTGAACGGCCCGGCGCCGACCGGCTCGATCGCGAACGCGTCCTCGCCCTTCTCGGCGAGCGCGGTCGGTGAGGCGATCCAGTTCACGTTCGTCACCGGCATCGCGTTGATCACCGCGGCGTAGGGCCGGGTGAACTCCAGCAGGACCGTCAGCGGGCCGTCGGTGGTGATGCCGCCGTCGGCGAGCGGCCAGTTCGGCGAGCAGGTGCACGGCGAGTCGACGGCCCGGCGGAAGTTGGCGGCGACCGCCTCGGCGTCGAACGGGGTGCCGTCGGTGAACCGCATGCCCTCGCGCAGCGTGATCCGGACGGTCCGCCCGTCGTTCTCGATGGAGCTGCTCTCGGCCTGGTGCGGCTCGACCCGGGCGTTCGTGCCGTCGTCGTCGGCGACGAGCCGGAACAGCCCGCCGTAGATCGCGCTCATCTGCGGCACGTTCGCGCCGCCGGTGGTGTTGGTGGCCGGGTCCAGGCCGGTCGGCCAGCCGCCGGCGAACGACGCGTCCTCCAGCACGGTCAGCTCACCGCCCTGCTGCGGCGGCCCGGAGGGTTCCGCGGGACCGCCGCCCGCGGTCGTGGCCGCCCCACCTCCGCAGCCGGCCACGACCATGGCCGTGGCCAGCAGCAGGGCCGGCAGGTGCATCCGTCGTCTCACGGGGCACTCCCGTTCGGTTCGGACCGGCCCGCCCGCCCATCGGCGGCGACGTCCGGTCGGTGGTGGGGACCCGGGCACCGGGCGGTCGGGGCCGCCGGCGGGCGTGACCGGGCTCACTGTGACGTCGACCAGCGTCGAGCAGCGCCGCAGTCGCGGTGGAGGGCGCTTTCGCCCGACGGAAGACAACTTGGGCGCCCCGACGGGCCACCCACGACGAATGACGTAGACCGGCCTGTCCCATCCGACCCGTTCGTCGGCGGGAACCTTGTGACGCAGCGTGTGGCCTGCGGAGACTGGTCGGGCGCCGGCCCCGGCCGGCACACGACGTGGACGCTGGACGAGGGGGTCGGGCGTGGTGGAACGCTGCCGGACGACTGACACGGCGACGCGGGCTGCGAGGGCCGTGCGATGACGGTGACGGCCGAGCGCGGCCCCGGCTGGGCACCCGAACCCGATCCCGACGACGCCGGCCGCCGGGTCACCGCGGCCGGCCGGATGCTGGCCGTGCTCGACGCCTTCGGCCCCCGGCACCGGTCGCTCACGCTCAGCGACATCGCGCGCCGCGGCGGGCTCAGCCTGTCCACCGCGCACCGGCTGGTGCACGAGCTGCTGGCGTGGGGCGCGCTGGAACGCGACGGTGAGGGCCGCTACTCGGTCGGCCTGCGGCTGCTGGAGCTCTCCGCGCTGGCGCCGCGCGGGCTCGGCCTGCGCGAGGCCGCCTACCCGCACCTGGAGGACCTGCACCGGGCCACCCGCGGCAACGTCCACCTCGGCGTGCGGGACGGCACCGGCGTGGTCTACGTCGAGGCGATCCGGGCCCGGGTGCGCAACCCGGTGAACAGCCGGGTCGGCGACCGCTGGCCGATGCACGCCACCGGGACCGGCCTGGTCCTGCTCGCGCACGCCGAGCCCGAGTTCCAGGAGCAGGTGCTGAGCTCTCCGCTGGAGCGCTTCAGCCCGATGACCGTCGTCGACCCGGACGAGCTGCGCCGCACCCTGGCCTCGATCCGGCAGACCGGGGTCGCGGTGGCCCGCGGGCAGATCACCGTGCCCGACCTGGTCGTCGCGGTGCCGGTGCACGACGCCGGCGGCCGGGTCGCCGCCGCCGTCAGCGTGGTCGTGGAGGCGACCGACGCGCGCACCCGGGAGCTGGCGGGGGTGCTGACCCAGGCCTCCCGGGCGATCTCCCGGACCCTCGGCCCGCGGCCGGTCTCCGACCTCTAATGGGTCTTGTCGGGCTTGGTTGTGCCAGGCTCGGCTCCGGTAGCGGCCAGCGGGTCAGCACTCCCTGCCTCCGAGCGTTGAGCTCGAG
>NZ_JBZFLK010000021.1:0-107703 GCF_058448985.1 Pseudonocardia sp. DxW
CGTCGACGGTGGGTTCGGCGATCACGAACACGGTGGCGCATGTGTTGGACGGCTGGCTGCGGCCGGTGCCCGACGGTGTGGTGGGTGAGTTGTATATGTCGGGTGCGGGTCTGGCGCGGGGTTATCTGGGCCGGGCGGCGTTGACGGCGGAGCGGTTCGTGGCTGATCCGTGGTCGGCGGGTGGTCGGATGTATCGCACGGGTGATCTGGTGCGTCGTCGGGCGGACGGGAATCTGGACTTCCTGGGCCGTGGTGATGATCAGCTGAAGATCCGGGGTTACCGGGTGGAGCCCGCCGAGATCGAGACCGCGCTCGACTCGGCGCCCGGCGTCGCCCGGTCCGCCGTCGTCACCCGCACCGCCGGTACGACCAAGCGGCTGGCCGCCTACCTGGTCGGCACCGCGGCGCCGGAGAGCGTGCGGGACACCGTGGCCCGGGTGCTGCCCGACTACATGGTCCCGACGCTGTGGGCGGTGGTCGACGAGCTGCCGCTGACCGTCAACGGCAAGCTGGACACCGCCGCACTGCCGGAACCGGCGCCGCTCGCCGGACGGGTCTCCCGCCCGCCGGGCACCCCGCTGGAGACCCGGCTCTGCGCGATCGTCGCCGAGGTGCTGGGCCTGGACACCGTCGGCGTCGACGACGACTTCTTCGCCATCGGCGGGGACAGCCTCAGCGCCATCGAGATCACCAACAGCGCCCGGCGGGCCGGCATCGAGCTGCGGGTGCGGGACCTGCTGGCCACCGGCACCGTCGCCGCGCTCGCCGCCGGGCTCGACGACGCAGCGACCCCGGCTCCGGTCGCCGGGACCGGTGTCCCGGCGGCCACGCCCGGGCTCGCCGCACCGACACCGGTCATGTCCTGGCTGGAGTCGCTCGGCGGCCCGGTCGCCGGACGCGGTCAGGCCGTGCTCCTCAGCACGCCGCCCGGGTTCGGCCCGGACGACCTGACCGCACTCGCCGGGTCCCTCACCCACCGGCACCCGACGCTGCGCTCGGAGCTGGTGACCGCCGCGAACGGGAGCTGGACCGGGCTGCGCACCGCACCGCCCGGCGCGACCGGCCCGACGGCACAGGTCCGCCGGATCGACGCGACCGGCGCCAGCGGCGGCGCGCTCACCCGGCTGCTCACCGACGCGACCACGGCCGCGGTCGCCGAGCTCGACGCCGGACCCGCCGGGATGCTCCGGCTCGTCTGGTTCGACCGCGGGACCGAACCCGGGCGGCTGGCCGTCGTCGCGCACCATCTCGCCGTCGACGGGACGTCCTGGCGGGTCCTGGCCGAGGACATCTCGAGCCACGGCACAGCGGGCCACGGCACAGCGGGCAACGGCACCGGACCGGCACCGGAGGCGACCGGCTTCGCCGAGTTCGCCGACCGGCTGCGCGAGCACGGCGCGAGCCCGCAGGTCCGGGCCGAGGCCGGGTTCTGGCGGGACACGCTCGCCGGGGCGGCACCGCTGCCGGTGCGCCGTCCCCGGGACGCCCGGGACACCCACGGCACGGTCGCGCGCACCACGGTGACCTGCCCGGGCGACGCCGTCACCGGGACCGCCCGGCGGGCCGGCGCAGGCGCCGAGGCGGTGCTGCTGGCCGCGCTCGGCGAGGCGCTCACCGTGACCGGTCCGGCCGGGCCGCTGCTGGTCGATCTCGAACACCACGGCCGCGCCGAGCAGCTCGGCGACGACATCGACCTGGCCCGCACGGTCGGCTGCTTCACCGTGCTCGCACCGGTCGCCGTGCGCGGCACCCCCGGCGCCGCGATCCCCGAGCCGGGCGCCGCGATCGGTCGGGCCCGGGACGCCGTGACCGCGCTCCCCTGGCACGGTCTGGGCTGGGGCCTGCTGCGCCACCCGGCCGACGGCCCGTCGCAGCTCACCGGCCCCGGGGCCGAGGTCTCGCTGAACTGGCTCGGCCGCGCGCCCCGGCCCGCGGCGGACGGTGACGGCGGCTGGGAGCTCGCCCCGGAGCAGGACGCGGTGCGGATCGGCCCGGCGCCGGACGTGCGCGCCGGGCACAGCCTGGTCGTCGACGCGACCCTGCGGGACACCCCGGACGGGCCGGTCCTGGAGACCACCTTCAGCCACCCCGGCGGCGTGCTGGACGGCGGCACCGTCGCCCGGATCGCCGACCGCTGGGTCGAGGTCCTCACCGGCTGGGCGGGGGAGCACTGATGGCGTCGCTGCTCGTCGACGTCAGCCCGCTGCGCGACGACCGCACCTTCCGCAACCTGTTCGTCGCCCGCACGATCCTACTGTTCGGGGTCGGCATCGTGGCCGTCACCGTGCCGCTGGAGGTGTACGCGCGCACCGGATCCACCCCGGTCGTCGGCCTGGTGACGGCCATCGAGTCGATCGCCTTCGTCGCCGGCTACCTGGGCGGCGGGGTGCTCGCCGACCGGATCGACCGCTGGCTGCTGGTCCGGGTCACCTGGATCATCAGCGGCAGCACGTTCGCCGGGCTCGCGGTCAACGCCGCCTGGATCGGCTCCACCCCGCTGACCGCCGCGCTGGTCGCCGCGAACGGGCTGTCCGGGGCCACCTGCATCACCGCGATGCTGGCGGTCACACCGTCCATCGTGGACCGATCGAAGCTGCACGCGGTCGGCGCGCTGAACACGGTCTCGCTGCGGCTGGGCGCGGTGATCGCGCCGGCGGTCGGCGGCATCGTGTTCGCGCTCGCCTCGGCCGCCTGGAACTACGCGGCGGGCGCGCTCGCCGCGCTGCTCACCTGGGTGCTGCTGATGGTGGCGCCGCCACCCGGGCAGGGTCGCGCGGCTCCGGCCGAGCCGGCACACCCGGGCGCGGCACCCGCCCCGGAGCCGGCCGGCACCGGGGACACCGGGCCGGCCGGTGACGGAGCGGGCGACACCGAGCCGGCGCCGGCGGAGAGCCCGCTGCGGGCGCTGCGCACCGGCGCCCGGTTCGCGGTCCGCGAGCCGGTGGTGCTCGGCGTGATGGTCGCCGGCCTGGTCGGGATGTTCGGCGGCGGCTCGTTCGTCCTGGTCCCGGCGTTCGTCGAGGCGCGGTTCGGCGGGTCGTCGACGGTCGTCGGCCTGATGTACTCGGCACTCGCCGCCGGTGTCGTGCTCGGCTCGCTCGGCAGCGGCTGGGTCCGCCGCAGTCCGCGGCCCGGCCGGCTGCTGCTGGTCCTGATGGTCGCCTGCTACGCCTGCTACGCGCTGGCCGGAGCGGCACCCACGGTCGCGCTGGTGCTCGCGGCGCTGGTCGCCGCCGGTGCGACCAACGCGATCGAGGAGGTGCTGCGCTACACGCTGCTGCAGCTCCGCACCCCGGACGCGCTGCTGGGCCGGGTGAACAGCCTGTTCGCCGCCCAGGCCATGACCGGTGCCGCGATCGGCGCGGTCGTCGCCGGCTTCGTCGGCGCGCTGGTCGGCGACGGCGACGCGCTCTGGTTCTACAACACCGTGACGGGGCTGCTCGCGGCGGTGACCGGGCTGCTGCTCGGGCCGCTGCGCCGGGTCACCCGCGCATCCATCGAGGAGGAACGATGATCTTCGTCGGCGACGGCGCGCTGCTGTGGCGCGCGGTCCGGCACGCCCAGGACGGCGGGCACCCGGTGGACCTGGTCTGCCACGGCCCGCGGACCACCCCGCCCGCCGGGTTCGATCCGGACCGGGCCCGCCGGATCCGCAGCGGCCGCGAGCTCGACGAGCTCGCCGGTGAGCTCGCGCAGCGCTGCACCGACGGGCTGCTGTGGTCGATCGACAACCCGTTCCTGCTCCGGGAGAAGATGCTGGTCTCGGGCCTGCGGCTGCTCAACGTGCACGGCGGCCCGCTGCCGTCCTACCGCGGGCTCCCGCCGGTCACCGCCGCCTACGCGGTGCTGCACGGCGAGACCTCGTTCGCCGCGACCCTGCACGAGATCGACGACGGCATCGACACCGGGCCCGTGCTGGCGCAGGTGGAGTTCCCGGTCGAGCCGGACGCCGTCCTGGAGGACGTGCTCACCGATCTCGTCGAGGCCGCGCATCGCGCCTTCACCGAGAACCTCGGCCCGGTCGTCGACGGGACCGCCGGACCGGCCCGCCGGCCCGGCGGCGAACCCGGCTACTACGGCCTGGAGCAGGGCATCGCGCTGGCCGGGATGCGCGCGCACCCGCGCTACGAACAGGCCACCGACCTGGGCATGTTCTCCGACTACTACCCCGACGCGGCGACCGCCTGGGGCAGCTGAGGCGGACCGGCGACACCCCTCACCATCCGTCCACCGCACGCCCGGGGCGCGACCGCCCGCCGAAGGAGATCCCCGATGTCCACAGCCACCGACCCGGCCCCCGCCGTCGTCGCGGAACGCGCGAGCGACCGCATCGCCGCCGCCACCGCGATCGCCCGCCAGGTGCCACCCGACGATCCCTACGTGCTCTACGAACGCGGCGACGACGTGTTCCTCGCCGCCGGGACCGCCGCCGAGCTGGTCCTCACCGCGGACGGCCTCACCGTCACCTCCGACGCCGGCACCCGGCACGAGCCGCTCGGGGACCGTCCGCTGGACCAGGTCGCGGCCGCACTGGCCGCGCTCGGCGACGCCCGGTGGCAGGCGTTCGGCTGGGCGTCGTTCGAGCTCTCGCACCTGCTGCACGGGGTGCCGCTGCCGGAGGGCACCGGCACCCTGCTGCACCTGCTGCTGCCCCGGCACCGGGCACATCTGCACCCCGGCGGCACCGAGATCGACACGGCCGACCCGGGTGTCGCCGGTGCCTGGCGGGCCGCGCTGCTCGGTGCCCCCGCCGGCCGGCCGGATCCCACACCCGGACGGACGGCGACCGTCGACGAGTCCGCCGGCGCCGACGCCTACACCCGGTCCGTCGCCGAGGCCGTCGCCGAGATCGGCCGGGACCGCTTCCGCAAGGTCATCCTGTCCCGCACGGTGCCCGTCACCGATGCCATCGACCTGCCCTCGACCTACCGGTTCGGCCGGGCGCACAACACGCCCGCCCGCTCGTTCCTGCTGCGTCTGGGCGGTCTCGAGGCGGCCGGGTTCAGCCCGGAGACGGTGGTCGAGGTCGCCGCGGACGGCACCTTCTCGACCCAGCCGCTGGCCGGTACCCGGGCCCGGTCCGGGGAGCCGGGACACGACGCCGCGCTGTCCGACGAGCTGCTCAGCGACCCCAAGGAGATCTACGAGCACGCCGTCTCGGTGCAGATCGCCCAGGACGAGGTGACCGCGGTGAGCGACCCGGCCGACGTCGTCGTCGAGGAGTTCATGCGGGTCGTCGAGCGGGGCAGCGTGCAGCACCTCGCGTCCCGGGTGCGCGGCCGGCTGCGGCCCGGCGCCACCGGCTGGGACGCGCTGGCCCGGCTGTTCCCCGCGGTCACCGCGTCCGGCCTGCCGAAGGCACCGGCCTGCGCGGCGATCAGCAGGCACGAGGGGCCGCGCGGGCTCTACAGCGGGGCGGTGCTCACCGTCGACCACACCGGCGCGCTCGACGCGGCGCTGGTGCTGCGGGCCGTCTACCGGGGCGGCGGCCGCACCTGGCTGCGGGCCGGCGCCGGGATCGTCGGGGCGTCCACACCGGAACGCGAGCTGGAGGAGACCCGGGAGAAGCTGCGCAGCGTCAGCCGCTTCCTGGTGGGGGAGGAGTCGCCGTGACCGACCTGATCGACGGTGCGATCGGCTGGCCCGCCGAGGCGGAGCAGCGCTACCGGCGCGCGGGCCACTGGGGCGACGACACCCTGGGCGACCTGCTCGCCCAGTGGGCCGCCCGGTACGGCGACGCCGTCGCCGTCGTCGCCGGACCGACCCGGCTCACCTACGCCGGTCTCGATCGCGCCGCCGGCGACCGGGCCCGGTCGCTGCGGGCACTCGGGATCGGCGTGGGCGACCGCGTCGTGGTGCACCTGCCCAACGTCGCCGAGTTCGCGGTCACCCTGTTCGGGCTGCTGCGGGCCGGCGCCGTACCGGTGCTGACCCTGCCCGCGCACCGGCAGGCCGAGATCGAGCACCTCGCCGCGTTGTCCGGCGCCGTCGGCTACGTCGGCCCGGACGTCGTCGACGGGTTCGACCACCGGAAGCTCGCGCTCGCCGTGGCGGGCGCCGTCCCGTCGCTGCGTCATCTGCTCGTCGATGGCGAACCGGTCCCGGGCACCACCGCGCTCGCCGGGCTGCCCGCCGGGACCGCCGAGCCGCTGCCGGAGCCCGATCCCGGGCAGGTCGCGGTGCTGCTCGTGTCCGGCGGCACCACCGGCAAGCCGAAGCTGATCCCGCGCACCCACCGCGACTACGCCTACAACGCGCGGGCCTCCGCCGAGGTCTGCGGGCTGACCGCCGACGACGTCTACCTCGCCTGCCTGCCGCTCGCGCACAACTTCCCGCTGGCCTGCCCGGGCCTGCTGGGCACCCTCGGGGTGGGCGGCACCGTGGTGCTCGCCCCCGCACCCAGCCCGGACGTCACGCTCGACCTGGTCGACGCCGAAGGGGTCACCGTCACCGCGATGGTCCCGCCGCTGCTGCGGCTGTGGACCGATCTCGCCGGCGGCGGCCGCGGCCGGTGGGGCCTGTCCACGCTGCGGCTGGTCCAGGTCGGTGGCGCGAAGTGCGACGAGACGCTCGCCCGCCGGGTCCGTCCCGAGCTGGACGCCACCGTGCAGCAGGTCTTCGGGATGGCCGAGGGGCTGCTCAACTTCACCCGGCTCGACGATCCCGACGACGTCGTCGCGATCAGCCAGGGCCGGCCGCTCAGCCCGGCCGACGAGATCCGGGTGGTCGACGACCGGACCGGCGACGACGTGCCGGACGGCGCCGTCGGCGAGCTGTGGACCCGCGGCCCCTATACGCTGCGCGGCTACTACCGGGCCCGCGAGCACGACGCGACGTCGTTCACCCCGGACGGCTACTACCGCACCGGCGATCTGGTGCGGCTGCTCCCGACCGGGCACCTGGTCGTCGAGGGCCGGATCAAGGACGTCATCAACCGCGGCGGCGAGAACGTGGCCGCCACCGAGCTGGAGGAGCACCTCCTGGCGCATCCGGACATCGCGGGCGCCGCCGTGCTCGCGATCCCGGACGACGACCTCGGCGAGGCGGTCTGCGCCGCGATCGTCCCGGCCCGCGGCGCGGTCGCACCGAAGCGGCGCGCGATCCGGGAGTTCCTGACCGCCCGCGGACTCGCCCGGTTCATGTCACCGGACAAGGTCGTGGTCCGCGACGAGCTGCCGCTCACCGCCGTCGGGAAGATCGACAAACGGGCGTTGGGGGAGCAGCTCGCCGGGGCGCCGTCACCAGGTGCGCGCGCCTAGCGTGTCCAGCAGCCAGCCGACCGACACCACGCTCGGGGCCTGCAGCGCGATCGCCTGGTCCAGGGTGATCGGCAGGTAGGTCACCCCGGACAGGGCCTGCGCGACGACCGGGCTGGCCTCGAACCGGGCCCGGTCGGCCGCCGTCGGGAAGCTCATGATCACCAGATCGGCCTCGGCCAGCCGGCCCGCCTCCTCGTAGGACAGCCCGACCGTGCCGGGGGCGATCTCGGCACCCGACGGCGGCCGTTCGGTGAACGACGCGGGCGGCTCCAGGCCGAGCGCGCCCAGCAGCGTCGTCGCCTGGTTGGGCTCGCCGACGATCACCGGCAGCACGTCACCCCGGGCCTGCCCGACGAGGACCGTGCGGCCGGGCAGCCCGGGCGCCTCGGCGCGCACCGCCGCGACGGCCTCGTCGGCCCGGGCGATCAGCTCCTCGACCCGCGCCGTCTCGCCGAGTGCGACGCCGATCTGCCGGGCGTCGTCCTGCATCGGGGAACCGAACAGCGACGTCCGGTACATGACGGTCGGCGCGATCGCGCTCAGCTGCTCGTACGCGGCGCGGTCGGTGACCAGGTACGACGAGACGGCCAGGATCACGTCCGGCCGGAACGCCGCGATCCGCTCCAGCGGCAACGGCTCCAGCTCGCTGATCGTCAGCACGCCGTCCGGGAACGGCTCCAGGTACGGGGCCTGTGGGCGGGACTCGCCGGCATTCTCCAGGCCACCCACGACGTCCGCCCCGACGGCCCGGGCGACGGCGACGTCGTTGGTGCCCAGCGCGACCACCCGCTGCGGTCGCGCCGGGAGCGTCGTCGCGCCGTAGGCGTGTTCCACGGTCACCGGGAACGCCGCGTCGCCGGACGGCTCCGCCGGAGCCGGCGCGCCGGCGCACCCGGCGAGCAGGAGGAGCACGACGGCCACCAGGACGGCGGGGAGCGGGAGGCAGCGGAGCGGATCGGTGCGGGTCGACACGCCCAGTGGTCGTCGGGGCGGATGCCGGGGTTCCCGCCGGTGACGCGACCGCCGTCACGGTCGGCCGCTCCCCGGCGCAGCGGTCCACCCCGGACGGCACGCCGGCGCCCACCCCCGGTGCGCACCGGCGCCGGCGTCAGACCTGGCCGATCGACTCGCGCTTCTCGGACTGGAACGCGTCCTCGCCGCGGCCGTGCGCCCAGTACGCCGACAGCGACAGCCGGGACCGGTCGATCCCGCACTCGTCGGTCAGGTACGGCCGCAGCGCCTTCATCGCCCCGCGCTCGCCGTGCGCGAAGACCTGCACGTCCCCGGCCGGCCGGTCCAGCGCGCGGACCGCGTCGACGAGCACCGTGCTCGTGCCGGCCCCGGCGCCGCCGCGGTGCAGCCACCGCACCTCGATCCCGTCCGGCGCGACCAGGTCGAGCTCGTCGGCCGCGGTGCCGACCTCGATCAGCGCCGTCCCGCGCGCGTCGGCGGGCATCGCCTCCAGCGCCGACGCGATCGCCGGCAGCGCCGACTCGTCCCCGGCCAGCAGGTGCCGGTCGGCGCCCGGGTCGGGGCGTAGCCGCTGCCGATCCCGCTGGGCGTTCGCTCGTTCGCCGGGGCCGCGTTGGCGGGTGTGCGCGGAGTTGACCGCCTTCTGGTTGGCCGATAGGCGCTGGCGCTTGCCGGTCTCGGGATCCTTCGCTCGTCGGCGCTGCGGGACCGCGAACCCGGAGCCGCGGTAGCCGTTGTCGGCGATCACCTTCACCTGCGCGCCGTGTAGCGCGTCGAGGATGCCGTGGTCACGTGCGGCGCCCATGTCGTGGCGGGCGCCGGGCAGCGCGGACGAGGCCCACACCAGCCTGCCTGCGGCATCGGAGATGACCTGCACGTTCACCCCGTGGCACTTGTGTTTGCCCGAGTAGTAAGGCCGGTCGCGGCCCGAGCCCATCCCGACCCGATCGATGTGCAGCAGGGTGCCGTCGAGGATGACGAACGCCTTGGCCACGATCACCGCCATCGCCTCGGCCAGGGTCGGGGCGAGCGCGGCCAGGACCTCGATCGCCTCGGTGATGTAGCGGAACACCGTCGTCGTGCCGATGTCGTACCCGGCGGCGAGCTCGGCGTAGGTGTCACCCTTGCGGAGGTGCGCGAGCGCAAGGATGGCCTGGTCACCGGCGGAGAGGCGCCGCCACCTGGTGCCGATCTTCGCTCGGCGGCCGCGGAGCGCGTCGGACAGGGTGATGAGGGCGTGGTTGGACACGGACAACCCCGCAGGGTAGGAAGGCAACCGAAGCTCCTGGTCAGGCGTTGTTGATCTAGTCAATCGCCCGTCTACCAGGAGCTTCACTCATTCCGGCGACGCCACGCCGCAGCAGCTCACGCCCGCCTCCAACCAGGATGGAAAGGGCTCAGTGGTGTTCGAAACCGTGGACCATAGCATGGTGACATCGTTCAGCACGGCGCAATAGTTCGATTCACCGATCCAGCACCGACTCACCGTCGCGGAGGCAGGTCGTGTCGCACGCACGCGGAAATAAGTCCTATCACGTGTCGTTGAACTGCGGACGGGATGGGCGCACGCACATGGTGTCGCACCGCGATTCTGTCGACGGGGTTTCGAATGACCGCGGTACGTACCGCGCTGAATCCGGTACTCATACTCTTGCCGGATCGCTCACTAGGAGTGGTGCCTAGTGTCTGGCGTGTAAACGGGTCGGCGCGGCGAATGTGGCAGAACTCGGCGGGGGCAACCGAAACGGCGGGGATTGGAAAATCTGTACTCATGCAGGGCGGGCCGGGACGGATGTGGGGCTGCACCTCCATGTTGCGTCGCCTTGTTCGACGGTGCGGGTCCCCGGAACTGCTGCTGACCGGGTCTGCCAGTAAGGAGTGACTCGTCGATGCACATCGCTGGCAGTTGCGGCATTGGAGACATCGGTTTCGGAAATATAGGCTCCGGTCCGAACCGGAATCCAGGGGAGACGACATGCGATCGCTGTTCGCCGACGTGCGTTTCCGTCGGCTGTTCGCCGCGCAGGTGGTCGCGCTCACCGGTACCGGCCTCGCCACCGTCGCGCTCGGGCTGCTGGCCTACGACCTGGCGGGCGAGCGGGCCGCGCTGGTGCTCGGATCGGCGCTGACCGTGAAGATGGTCGCCTACGTGCTCGTCGGTCCGGTGGTGGGCGCGGTCGCCGACCGGGTGCCGCGGCGCCGGCTGATGCTGGCCGCGAACCTGGTCCGTGCCGCGGTGGTCCTGGCGCTGCCCGGCGTCACCGCGCTCTGGCAGGTGTTCGTGCTGATCGGCGTGCTGCAGGTCGCCTCGGCGACCTTCACCCCGGTGTTCCAGTCAGTGCTGCCCGACATCGTCACCGGCGAGCAGGACTACACCCGGGCGCTGTCGGCCGCACAGCTGGCGAACAGCCTGGAGACGGTGCTGAGCCCGCTGCTGGCCGCCGCGGCGCTGCTGGTGCTGAGCTACTCGTCGCTGTTCGTGGGGACGGCCGCCGGGTTCGCCGTCTCGGCGGTGCTGGTCGCCGCGACCGTGGTCCCGCCGGTCGCGCAGCGCGCGCCCGGCGGGTTCGGCAGCCGCCTGCTGCTGGGTGTGCGGCTGTTCCGGGCGGTCCCGCAGCTGCGTGGCCTGCTCGCGCTGAACGCGGTGGTCGCGACGGTCGGGGTGATCTCGCTGGTCACCACGGTGAACGTGGTCCGCGACCTGCTCGGCGGCACCGACGCCGAGGTGGGGCTGCTGCTGGCGGTGTCCGGGGCGGGCACCGCGGCCGCGGCGGCCTGCTCGCCGTGGCTCGCGCGGCGCGCGTCGGTGCGCACGGTGATGCTGGCCGGTGCCGGTGTCTCGCTCGGCGCGGCGGCCGCCACGGTGTTGCTCGGGCTGTACCCGTCGTGGACGGCCGCCGTGCTCGCCTGGGCGCTGGTCGGTCTCGGCCCGGGCTGGATCATGGTCAACACCGGGCGGCTGCTGCGGACCTCGTCCGGGCCGGGGCAGCGGCCCGCACTGTTCAGCGCGCAGTTCTCGCTGTCGCACGCCTGCTGGCTGGTGACCTACCCGCTGACCGGCTGGCTGACCGTGACCCTCGGGTTCGCCGGGACCTGGATCGTCCTCGCCGTGCTGACGGTGGCCGGCACCGGGGCGGCGGCCGCGTTGTGGCCGCGGACGGGTGCCGACCTGGTCCGGCACCGGCACGACGACGACGTCGACCACGACCACGTCGCGCGGGCGCGGTGGACCCGGCGGGGCTGGACCCACTCGCACCGGCTGGTGGTCGACGAGCGGCACCCGCACGGACCGGTCCCGGTCTGAGCTCCCTCATCCCCGGTCGGCACCGGCCGGTGTCGTGAGGAGCCCGGTCGCGGCCTCGTAGGCGGCGGTCTCCCGCCGGCTCATCGCGGTGCCGAGCAGGATCCCGATCAGGGAGAACGCGATCAGGGCGCCGTAGAGCAGCTGGACCGGCAGGATCCTGGTGCCGTCCACGCCGACCAGCGCGGCCGCGACCAGGGGCACGAAGCCCGACACCAGCGAACCGGAGAGCTGGTAGCCGAAGGAGATACCGGTGTACCGCAGCTCGGTCGGGAACAGCGTGGTGAGGAAGCCGGACAGCGTCGCGTAGTACACGGCGTGCCCGATGTAGGACAGCACGATCGCCAGGTAGACCGAGCCGGTGTTGCCGGTGCTGATCAGCGCGAGCATCGGTATCGGGGCCACCACCAGGTAGACGACCGTGAAGATGATCTGGGCCCGCCGGACGCCGATCCGATCGGCCGCGATCGCCGCCAGCGGGGTCGCGATCACCTGGATGACGGCGCCGATCAGCAGCGCGTTGAGGAAGACGTCCCGCGCGACGCCCTGGGTCTCGGTGGCCCAGTTCAGCGCGAACACGTTGCGGAAGTAGACGCCGGAGACGGCGAAGCTGGCGACGAAGACACAGAGGTTGGTCAGCGGGAACCGGCGCAGCAGCTCCAGCACCGGCACCTTCGACGACTCGGCGGCCGCCTCCTTGCGCTCCCGGGCGGCGACGAACTCCTCGTTCTCCTCCAGCTTGATCCGGATGACCAGACCCACCACCAGCAGCGTGCCGCTGAGCAGGAACGGCACCCGCCACCAGAAGTCGAACAGCGCGTCACCGGAGGGCAGCAGCAGGAACACACCGGTGGACAGGATCGATCCGACCGGCGCACCGACCTGGGCCATCGAGGCGGCCAGCACCTTGCGGTGCGCCGGTGCGGCCTCGGAGGCGATCAGCACCGCGCCGCCCCACTCACCGCCGACCGACAGGCCCTGGATCATCCGCAGGACCAGCAGCATGATCGGTGCCGCGACACCGATCGACTCGTAGGTGGGCAGGCAGCCGATCGCCACCGTCGCGCCGCCCATCATCACCAGGGTGATCAGCAGCGACGTCTTGCGGCTGACCCGGTCGCCGATGTAGCCGAACAGCACCGCGCCGACCGGTCGCAGCACGAAGCCGATGGCGAAGGTGGCGAGCGCCGACAGGGTCTGGGCGAGCGGATCGGCGTCGGGGAAGAACAGCCGCCCGATGACGAGGGCTGCCGCGGTGCCGTAGACGTAGAAGTCGTACCACTCGATCGCGGTGCCGGCGAAGGCTCCCCAGGCGGCCCTGCGCGCCTTGACCGACTGTTCGTCCGTGTTCGTGCCGGGTTGTGGTGGTGGGGTCATGACTCGATCCGATCGTCGTCGACGGTGGGGGAGAGGGTGCGGATCAGCCGGTGATGGCGAAGCCGACCTTGGCCACGCCGCGGCCGAGGTCCCGGGCGCGCTGCAGCGCCTCGGGTGCCTGGTCCAGCTCGTACATGCAGGTGAGGCAGTGATCGACGGCGATCGCCCCGCTCCGGATGGCGCCCACCGCCTCGCGGAACGAGCGGAGCCCCGGCTCCTGCTGGGTGCCGCTGATCCACTCCAGGGTCAGCGACCTGCGGAACGCCCGTTCGACCGGGAAGGGCGACCGGCCGTGCCGCTCGGGGTAGCCGAACAGCCCGACCGTGCCGTGCTCGCGGGCGGCCTCCACGGCGTCGGCCCGGGTGCGGTCGTAGCCGGCGGCCTCGATCACCAGGTCGGCGCCGGCACCGGCGGTGCAGTCCCGGACCGCCGCCACCAGGTCGTGCTGCGGGGCGAGCACGGTGGCGGTCGCCCCGAGCGTGGCGGCGAGCGCGAGCCGCCCCTCGCTGAGATCGGACACCACGACCGATCGGCAACCGGCCTGCCGGGCCAGCTGCACGAAGAACAGCCCGGCGGCGCCGGCGCCGAGCACGGCCACGTGCTCCGGCGGCTCCACCAGCGCCCGGGTGAACTTGCGCATCGCGTAGATCGTGGTGCCGAGCTGCTGGGCGAGCAGCAGGCGGCGCAGGTCGGCGCCGTCGGGCAGCGGGACGACCTGGGTGTCGTCGACCTGCTGGTACTCGGCGAAGCAGCCGCCACTGCGCCCCAGCGGGACGGTCAGCACCGCGGTGCCCACGGGGACGTGCCCGGACCGGCTCTCGGTCACCACACCGATCCCCTCGTGCCCGGGGTAGCCGGGCGTGCCGATCCGCGCCGGATCGTGCATCCGGTCGTAGACCATGTGCACGTCCGAGCCACAGATCGCTGCGTAGTGCATCCGGACCAGGAGCTGTCCGGGACCGATCTCGTGGATCGGGAAGTCGGCTACCTCCACCACACCGGGTGCGGCAAGCGTCGCGGCGCGCACGTCACAGTCCTCCGGGGGATTCAGAATGCCGGGATGCCGGTGATGGCCCGGCCGATGATGAGGGCGTGGATCTCGTCGGTGCCCTCGTAGGTGCGGACACCCTCGAGATTGGCCGCGTGCCGCATCGGGGAGTGGTCGAGCACGATCCCGTTCCCGCCGAGGACGGTGCGGGCACTGCGGCAGACGTCGATCGCGGCCCGGGTGTTGGCGAGCTTGCCGAACGAGATCTGCTCCGGGCGGAGCAGCCCGGCGTCCTTGAGCCGGCCGGTGCGTTCGGCGACCAGGAGCCCCTTCTGGATCTCCAGCACCATCTCGACCAGCTTCTGCTGGGTGAGCTGGCGGGAGGCGATCGGCGAGCCGAACTGCTCGCGGTCCAGCGCGTAGCGCAGGGCCGACTCGTAGGCGTCCCGGGCGGCACCGAGGACACCCCACATGATCCCGTAGCGGGCCTCGTTCAGGCAGGTGAAGGGCCCGCGCAGGCCGGTACACCCGGGCAGCAGCGCGTCCGCGGGCAGGTGCACGCCGGTCAGTGTGACGTCGCACTGCACCGAGGCGCGCATCGCCAGCTTCCCGCCGATCGGGGTCGCGGCGAACCCGGGGGTGTCGGTGGGGACGGCGAACCCGAGGATCTTCCCGGGTTCGCCGTCGTCGCGGGCCCAGACGACCGCGACGTCCGCGAGTGATGCGAGCCCGATCCACCGCTTCGCACCGTCGAGCACCCAGCCGTCGCCGCGCCGGACGGCCCGGGTGGTGATCCGGGCCGGATCGCTGCCGGCGGTCGGCTCGGTCAGGCAGAAGCATCCGATGAGGTCCCCGCCGGCCATCCCGGGGAGCCAGCGCCGCTTCTGCTCCTCGGAGCCGAACCGGGAGATCGCGGTCATCGCGAGCGATCCCTGCACCGAGACGAACGTGCGGATGCCGGAGTCCCCGGCCTCCAGTTCCATCGCGGCCAGCCCGTACTCCACGGAGCTGCGGCCGGGACAGCCGTATCCCTTCAGGTGCATGCCGAGCAGCCCGAGCGAACCGAGCTCCTTCACCAGCTCGACCGGGAAGGTCGCCGACTCGTACCAGGCCGCGATGTTCGGCCGGATCCGGTTGTCGACGAACGCCCGGACGTCGTCGCGCACACCGAGCTCGTCGGGGGTGAACAGCCCGTCCAGGTCGAGGTAGTCCCGGGCCGGGCCGGGGATCGGGGGCAGGGTCACGTGGTCCTCCGCACTGTGGTGTCGGCCCGTTCGGCCAGGCAGCCGGTGGCGGCCTTCTCGACGTCCTCCTCGGCGAGCAGCACGCAGTCCGCCGCGGGCCCGAGCGGGATGAAGCTGTTGGCGCTCGCCACCCGCCGGATCGGGCCGCGGAACCCGCCCTGGACCAGGGCGGCGATCACGGCCTCGCCGACCCCGCCCTGCTCCCGGGTCTCGTCGGCGACCAGCACCCGGCCGGTCGCCCGGGCCTGCGCGAGCAGGTCGTCCACCGGGAGCGGGGCGAGCCAGCGCAGGTCCACCACCCGGACGCCGTACCCGCTCGCGGCCAGCCGGTGCGCCACTCGCAGGCTCATCCGGACGCCGTTGCCGAAGGTCAGGACGGTCAGGTCGGTTCCGTCGCCGTACACCCGGGCCCGGCCGAGGGGCACGTGCGCCCGGTGCCACCGCGCCGGCTCCGGGTAGCCGGCGAGCCAACCGCGGTCGCCCTCCTCGTACAGGTCCCTGGTGTGGTAGAGCGCGATCGGCTCCAGGAACAGGGAGATCCGGCCGTGCACCCGGGCCGCCGCCGCACAGGTGCGCAGCATCGCGGCGGCGTCGTCCGGGCGGGCCGGGGACGCGACGATCACCCCGGGGATGTCCCGGAGCGCGGCGACGCTGTTGTCGTTGTGGAAGTGGCCGCCGAAGCCCTTCTGGTAGGCGTACCCGGCCACCCGGACGATCATCGGGTTGCGGTACTGGCCGTTGGAGAAGAACGGCAGCGTGGCCCCCTCGCCGCGGATCTGGTCGGCGGCGTTGTGCAGGTAGGCCAGGTACTCGATCTCCGGGATCGGCAGGAACCCGGCGAGCCCGGTCCCGAGCGCGGTCCCGAGGATGCTCTGCTCGTCGAGCAGGGTGTCGAAGACCCGGGCGGCACCGAAGCGTTTCCGCAGGCCACGGGTGACCCCGTAGACCCCGCCCTTGACCGCGACGTCCTCGCCGAACACCAGCGCGCCCTCGTCCCGGGCCAGCAGGTCGGTCAGCGCCCGGTTGATCGCCAGCGCGACGGTCAGGCCGCCCTCGCCCTCCGGGAGCCGGCCGCCGAACGCGGCGGCCCGCCGGTCCGCCGGCGCCGCGACCGACGCGTGCCCGGCGATCCGCTCCGGATCGGCCGGTGCGATCGGGGCGGTGACCGTGGCCGCCGAGACCAGGGTGGGCGCCCGGACGGCCTCCGCCGCCAGCGCGGCGACCTCGTCGCGGACCTCCTCATACCGCTCGACGATCTCGTCGGGCTCGGCCACCCGCAGCTCGGCGAGCAGCCGGGCGGTCGCCACCACCGGGTCCCGGGCGAGATCGGCCGCGATCTCGTCGGGGGAGCGGTACGCCTGCTCGACGTCGGACCCGGCGTGGCCCATCAGGCGGACCGTGCGGAGCCGGAGGAACAGCGGTGCCCGGTGCCTGCGGACCCAGGACGCGGCCTCGGTGGCGACCGACAGCGCCTGCAGCAGGTCGGACCCGTCGGCCTCGAGGTAGAGCAGCCCGGGCCGGGTGCCGTAGCAGTGCCGGATCCAGTCCGCCGGGGTGCGGACGCTGATCCCGATGCCGTTGTCCTCGCACACGAACAGCACCGGCATCGGCAGCCCGCTGTAGGCGCAGTGCAGTGCCGTGTTGATCGCCCCGACGGCGGTCGAGTGGTTGGCCGAGGCGTCGCCGAAGCTGCACACGACGACCGCGTCCGACGGCCACTCCCGGTCCAGCCCGAGCTTGGCCGCCCGCTCCACCGCGAAGGCCAGGCCGACCGCCCGGGGCAGGTGAGAGGCGATCGTCGAGGTCTGCGGGATCACCCCGAGCGCCCGGTTGCCGAAGACCTTGTGCCGGCCGCCGGAGATCGGCTCGTCGACCGCGGCCGTGATGCCGAGCAGCACGTCCCGCAGCGGGTTCTGACCGGGGACCTGGCGGGCGCGCTCCAGGTAGAAGCCGCCGGAGCGGTAGTGCAGCAGGGCCGGATCGGTCGGCCGCAGCGCGGCCGCGACCGCGACGTTCCCCTCGTGCCCCGCCGATCCGATGCTGTAGAAGCCCCGGCCGGTCCGGCCGAGCTCGCGCGCGGCGTAGTCCAGGTGCCGGCTGCCGATCTGGGAGTCGAACAGTTCCAGCGGGCCCCGCTCACCCCGGGCGCGACCTCGGACGCGCGGGAGTGCGGCCGGGCCCCGGGCAGCCCGGTGAGGGTGTCGAGGAAGTGCTGGTCCGGTGCCTCCACCGTGGTGCCCTCCGATCAGGGGCGACAATGCCCGCTGCAACGATGCGGCCTGTCCGGGCGGACTCCAAGCCCCAGTAGGCCGATGGTTCATGGCGGCTAGCACCAGCGATGCTTATGCTGAGGACTCCCCTTCCGGAGGTGGCGTGTACAGGCTGCATCACCTGGTGACCTTCCAGGCGGTCCACCGCACCGGCTCCTTCGCGCTCGCCGCGCGCGAGCTCGACTACACGCCGTCCGCGGTGTCGCAGCAGATCGCCGCGCTCGAACGGGAGTGCGGGCTGGTCCTGTTCGAGCGGCAGGCGCAGGGCGTGCGGGCGACGGCCGCCGCCGATCAGGTGGCCGAGCTGAGCAGGCCGCTGCTGGCCGGCGCCGAGGAGTTCGGCCGCAGGGTCCGGGCGCTGGCGGCCGGCCGGGGCTCGCGGCTGGTGCTGGGCAGCTTCCCCACCGCGAGCGTCCAGCTGGTACCCGCCGCGCTGACCGCGTTCGGGAGCCGGTGCCCGCACAGCGAGATCACCCTCGAGGAGGGCGAACCCGAGGAGCTGATCGAGGGCGTCGCCGACGGCGGGCTGGACCTGGCACTGGTCTACGAGTACGGGCTGTGCCCCCGCACGTGGTCGCCGAACCTCATCGTGCGGGCGCTGACCAGGGAGGGCCTGTTCCTGCTCGAGGCCCCGGGCGGCGGACCGGGGCAGGACCGGATCGAACGCCTGCGCGACCGGCACTGGATCACCAGCCGGGAGGGCACCGCGGGCGCGCTGTCGCTGACCCGGCTGTGCGCCTCGGCCGGGTTCGAGCCCCGGGTGCTGCACCGCAGCAACGACTACGACGTCGTCCGCGAGCTGGTCATCGCGACCGGCGCGGTGGCCGTCGTGCCGGAGCTCGGGCACACCGCGGACGACCGGATCACCGCGACCCGGATCACCCGGCACCGGGCGCACCGGACGGTGCTGGTCGCGTACCGGACCGGCAACGTGAACCCGCTGATCGGGGAGTTCCTCGACGCCCTGCAGCAGGTCGTGCCCGGGTGGGCCGACCGCTGAGGCGGCTCAGCCGCTGATCCGGTACTGGGCGATCTTGCGATAGAGCGTGGACCGGGCCAGGCCCAGCGCCGCCGCGGCGGCGACCCGGTTGCCGCCGCTGTCGCGCAGCGCCGCGACGATCGCGTCCCGCTCGGCCTGGTCGACCGGGCGCAGCGCGGTGCGCGGCGCGCTCTGGCAGAACTCGGGCAGGTCGGCCGCGGTCAGCTCGCCGACCGGCCGCCTGCCGAGCGCGGCCTCCAGCGCTGCCCGCAGCTCGCGTACGTTGCCGGGCCAGTCGTAGCGGGCGAGCGTGCGCAGTGCGTCCGGTGACGGGCGGACGTCGCGGCCCGGGGCGAGTTCGGCGAGCAGTTCGCCGACCAGGGCGGGGAGGTCGCCGAGCCGACTGCGCAGCGGCGGGACCGTCACCGACTGCCGGAACCGGGCGAGCAGCGCGTCGTGGGACGGCCCGCGCGGGCTGCTGCCAGGGCCGGCCGCCGCGGTCGCCGTCGCCGTTGCTGCTGTCGCCGCCGTCGCGGTCGTCGTTGTTGCCGTGGCCGCCGCTGTCGCTGTCCCTGTCGTCGTCCCTGTCGTCGTTGCTGTCGTCGTTGTCGCTGTCGCGGCGAACCGGGCGTCCGGCCGGTCGAGCAGGGCGAGCGCGCGCCGGGCGCCGTCGTCGTCGAGCCGGTCGATGTCGTGCAGCACGACCAGCGGCGCCGATCCGCCGCCGGGGGTACCGGCCGTGTCCGCCGGGCCGGCGGTGGCTGCACTGTCGTCAGGGCCGCGCAGGGCACGGTCCAGCTCGGCCAGGAGCCGGCGCCGCCCGCTCCCCGGCTCGCCGACGACGAGCACCGGGACGCCGGTGCGCAACGCCTCCGCCACGACCGCCCTGGCCGCCCGCAGCGCCGGGCTGCGGACCGATCCGGCGGCGATCGCCGCGCGATCGTCCCCGGCCGCCCGCGGCGCCGGGACACCGCCCGCCTCCCGGAGAACCGCGACCTCCCCGGCCAGCCCGGCGACCGTCCCGCCGACCGAGACGGTGCTCCCGCGCAGCCGCACCCGGGCACCCGATGGCAGGTCGATCCGGTCATCCACCCCGGGCCCGCCGATCATCAGGAACCGCGCGTGGTCCTGCAGCGCCACCAGGTCACCCGGCTCCAGCAGGGTCCGCATCTCGGCGTTCGCGAGCACCGTGCGGCGGCCGACCGCCAGCACCGCCCGCCGGGTGCGCGCGTCGACCCGGGTGTACAGGTCGAACAGCGCCTGCTGGTCGGGATCCCGGTCGCGGAGCAGGTGGTCCCGGATCCGGGCGGCCGCCGAGCGGACCAGCGAGTGCAGTACCGGCGAGGAGTGCTCGGCCCGGCAGCTGATGTCGATCACGCCCTCGATCCGCCCGCTGAACGGATCGTGCACCGGGGCACCCGCGCAGGCGTAGTCGTGCAGCCGTTCGACGAAGTGCTCGGCCCCCACGATGTGCACCGAGTCGCCGCTCTCCAGCACCGTGCCGACACCGTTCGTGCCGACCGCGTCCTCGGCGTAACCGAACCGCTCCGCGAAGTTGTGCACGTCGGCGTCGCGGCCGATCCGGGACGTGGTGTCCCGGCGGCCCAGCAGCCGGGCCCGGTCGTCGGTGAGCGCGATGCACACCGGGATGTCGGCGACCTGCTCGGCGAGCTGCTCCACGACCGGGCGGGCGCACCGGACCAGCCGGGACTGCACGTCCAGGTCGGGGTGGTACTGGTTCGCGATCACACCCGGGTCGACGCCGCGGGCGGCGCTGCGCCGCCAGGACGCCACCACGTGCCGCGGCACGTCCGGGAGGTCGGCGTCGGGCCGCTCCAGCAACGCCGAGCGGGCCGCGTCGAGCAGCCGGCGCCGGCGGACGAGGTCACCCAACGCCGCACCTCCCTGTGCTTCCCATCACATCATGCGGTGCTCGTCAAGGAACCTGCCTGTCCGAGATTGGGACACCGACCCGGCCGGACACCCGGCCTAGCGTCGGGCCGTCCCGTCACCGCCGATCCGGGAGGTCCCGACATGACCGACGCCGCCACCCTCGAGCGCGACCGGGCGGGGGACGACGACCCGGCCGGGCCGGAGCACGTCGACGTCCTGATCGTCGGGGCCGGCGTGTCCGGCATCGGTGCCGCGCACCGGCTGCGCGAGCAGTACCCGGACCGCAGCTTCACCATCCTGGAGGCGCAGGACGCCCGCGGCGGGACCTGGTGGACCCACCGGTTCCCCGGCGCCCGCTCGGACAGCGACCTGTTCACCTACGGCTACCGGCACAAGCCCTGGCGCGGCCCGTCGATCGCCGCGGGCGAGGAGATCCTCGGTTACCTCGACGAGGTCATCGAGGAGGACGACCTCGCCGGGCACATCCGCTACCGGCACCGGGTGACCGGGCTGGACTGGTCGTCGGCGGACCGGCGGTGGACCGCGCAGGTCACCCGCACCGACACCGGTGAACAGCTGCGGCTGACCGCCGGGTTCCTCTGGATGTGCCAGGGCTACTACAACCACGACGAGCCCTACACCCCGCAGTGGCCCGGCACGGAGCGCTTCGAGGGCCGGATCGTGCATCCGCAGGCGTGGCCGGACGACCTCGACCACGAGGGCGCCCGGGTGCTCGTCATCGGATCGGGCGCCACGGCGGCGACCGTCGTCCCCGCCATGGCCGGCACCGCCGAGCACGTCACGATGCTGCAGCGCTCGCCGTCGTACTGGTTCCCGGCGCCGCGGGTGCACGAGCTCGCCACCCTGCTGGAGCCGCTGGACCTCCCGGCGGACTGGACGCACGAGATCCTCCGCCGCCAGTACGTCCAGCAGCTCGACTGGCTGGCGACCACCGGGCGCGACGATCCCGACCAGCTGCACGAGTTCCTCGTCGAGTCGATCCGGCCGCTGCTGCCCGAGGGCACCGACGTCGAGAAGCACTTCATCCCGCGCTACCGGCCGTGGCAGCAGCGGATCGCGTTCGTGCCCGACGGCGACTTCTTCGAGCGGATGCGCGCCGGGCGGGTCTCGGTCGCCACCGACACGATCGACGAGTTCACCGAGAAGGGCGTGCGGCTGTCCTCCGGCGAGGTGATCGAGGCCGACATCGTGGTCACCGCGACCGGGTTCGACCTGTCGGTGTTCGGCGACATCCCGTTCCGGGTGGACGGCGAGCCGGTCGACTTCACCCGCCGGGTCACCTGGCGCGGGATCATGATCAGCGGCGTGCCGAACATGGCCTACGCCTTCGGCTACTTCCGGCACAGCTGGACGTTGCGCCTGGACCTGGTCAACGACGTCATCGGGCGGATCTTCGACCGGATGGCCGAGCGCGGCGCGAGCACCGTCGTCCCGCAGCTGCGCCCACAGGACGCCGGCATGGAGCTGCGGCCCTGGGTCGAGCTGGACAACTTCGGCCCCGGCTACGTGCAGCGCTGCCGCGACCGGATGTTCCGGCAGGGCGACCGGGACCCGTGGACGCACATGCACGAGCACGACCACGAGCGCGTCGCACTGCCCGGGGCCGACGTCGACGACGGCCTGCAGTACCGCTGACCGGACCCGCCCGACCCCATCCGCCCGACCCGTGTCCCAGGGAGGACCCGTGCCCCGCATCCCCGTCCGCACCGGCGTCACGCTCAACCACGAGATCAGCGGCGACGGCGAGCCGCTGCTGCTGATCATGGGAACGTCCGGCTCGATCCCGCTGTGGGGCGAGCTGGTCGGCCGCCTGGAACAGACCCACCGGGTCATCGCCTTCGACAACCGCGGGCTGGGCGGCAGCGACCGCGGGGCCGGCCCGATCAGCGTCGGCGCGCTCGCCGAGGACGCCTCCGCGCTGCTGGAGGCGCTCGACGTGCCGTCGGCGCACGTGCTCGGCTGGTCGCTCGGATCGGCGGTCGCCCAGGAGCTCGCGCTCGCCCGCCCGGACCAGGTCCGCTCCGCCGTGCTGTACGCGACCTGGGCCCGCGCCGACGGGTTCCAGCGCGCGGTGCTCAGCGCGCTGCGCGCCCCCTACGTGCACCGGGACATGGACGCGGCGCTGGCCGCGTCCGGGATCGCGTTCTCGCCGCAGCTGCTCGACCATCCCGACTTCGGCGCGCTGCTGGAGCCGATGCTGCCCGCGTTCCCGCAGAACGAGGCGCAGATGCAGGTGACCGTCGAGCAGTGGGACGCCGACCTGGCGCACGACACCCTGGACCGGCTCGGCGCGGTCACCGCGCCGAGCCTGGTCGTGGTGGGGGAGCAGGACCTGCTGACCCCGCCGTGGCAGGCCCGCGCGGTCGCCGACGCGATCCCCGGGGCCCGCTTCGAGCTGGTGACCGGCCCCGGGTCCAGCCACGGCCTGCACATCGAGCGTCCCGAGGACCTGACGAAGATCGTCACCGGGTTCCTGGGCGAGCACGCCGGGGGCTGACCGCGCTCACCCCAGGTGGGCGCGGAAGAAGTCGAGCTGCGCGGCGCTGGAGACGGCGAAGTTGTCGCCGGTGTAGGCCTCGAAGTGCCCGCCGGGCAGGATCGTGAGCTGCTTCGGCTCGCGCGCCTGCTGGTAGCCGGCGAGTGCCAGGTCGGCCGGGGTCAGGTGGTCCCCGGCGGCGACGGTCAGCAGCAGCGGGGTCGGGCTGATCAGCGGCAGGTAGGCGCCCGGCTCGTAGTTGGTGAACATCTCCACGCTGCGCAGCGTCACCTCGTTCTCCCAGGTCTTCGCGCGCTCCCGGATCGGGCCGAGGAAGAAGTCGTGGGTGTCGGCGGTCGGCAGCGCGCACGGCTCGCCGGGATCGTCGACCCAGGTGACCGGGATGGTCGCCGGAGCGGCCCCCTGGTAGCGCGCGACCCGGTCGGCGTCGAACGCGGCGCGCAGCCCGGCGATGTGGTCGGCCCGGACCAGCCGGCGCGCGTTCTCGTTCCCGCTGATCAGCGGCACCTGCGAGGACACCGCCCGGACCCGCCGGTCGATCGCCGCGACCACCAGGACGTGCGCGCCCGAGTAGCTGGAACCCCAGATGCCGATCCGGTCGGCGTCGACGTCCCCGAGGCCGGAGGCGAAGGTGACGGCCGAGCGGTAGTCCTCGATCTGCCGCCACGGGTCGATCTCGCCGCGCGGCTCGCCGTCGCTCTCGCCGAGGTTGCGGTTGTCGTAGACCAGCACCCCCAGCCCGCCGGCGGCGAAGACCTCGGCGAAGTCGTCCAGGTACATCTCCTTCGTCGCCGAGAACCCGTGCGCCATCACCACCAGCGGGTACGGGCGCGGGCCGCCGTCGGGCTCGTAGAGCCACCCGCGCAGGGTGGTGCCGTCGGCCTGGAACTCCACGTCGCGTCGGGACATCGTCGTCATCTCCTCGCGTACCGAACTCACCGGACACCCCCCCGGGGAGCACAGTGTCGGCGGCCGCCGGGCGGTGCGGCGTGTACCCGGGCGACCGGTCGTTGTACGGGCCCGCCAGGCGCTTCCGCGCGGGCCGCGCCGGTGCCACAGTTGCCGGTGTCATCCCGGGGCGCCGCCGCACCGGCGATGGGGAGGTCGGCAGTGACAGGAACCGGACCGGACCGGTGGAGCGTGCACGGCCGCGCCGACGACGACATGTCGGACCGCTGGCGCGAGATCGTCACGGCGACGCACCTGCCGTGGAGCGTGCAGGCCGGGACCGCCCGGCCCGGCGGCACGTTCCGGGCGCGCGTCCGGCGCTGGTGGGTCGACGATGTCGCGCTGGTCGACACCGAGTGCGAGCGGACCCGCGGCGTGCGGTCCCGCGCGCAGATCGCCGACACCGACGGCGAGTTCGTGGTGGTGCTGTTCGTCCGGGACGGCGCGGAGACCGTCCGGCAGGGCGACCGGACCACCCGGCTCGGCCCGGGCGACGCCGTCGTGTGGGACAGCACCGGCAGCGCGCGGTTCGCGGTGGCGCAGCGGCTGGTCAAGCGCAGCCTGCTGATCCCGCGCGCCGCGCTGACCGAGGTCGGCGGCCGGGCGTGGGCGACGCCGGGCATCACCCTGGACCGGTCCGCGCCCGCGGTCCGGCTGCTGTCGCACTACCTGGACGCGCTCACCGGCACGCTCCCGGCGCTCGGTCCGGCGGCGACCGTCGCCGCCCGCAACGCCACCCTCGAACTGTTCGCCGGGGCGGTCCGGGCGGCCGAGGACCGGGGGCCGGCGCCCGGGCTCGTCGGCGACCCGGTGCTGCGCGCCGCCATGGTGCGCTACATCGACCGGCACCTCGCCGGGCCGGCGATCACCCCGGCCGGGGTCGCCCGCGCGCACGGCGTGTCGGAACGGACGGTGAACCGCGTCTTCAGCGCCGCCGGACAGACCCTCGGCGGGGTGGTGCGCAGCCGCCGGCTGGCCCGCGCCCGCGACGACCTGACCGCCGGCGACGAGCCGATCGCGACGATCGCCCACCGCTGGGGGTTCTTCGACAGCAGCCACTTCCACCGCGCCTTCACCGCGCAGTACGGGCTGTCCCCGCGCGGCTACCGGTCCGCGAACGGTGCGGCACGGCACTGACCGGTCCTCCCGCCCGGGCCGGACGTTGTGGATACTGAGTCGGAAACCCGGCGTACGACCGGGACGGTCGCCCCCTCCCGGAGGAACGTCGGACGTGCCGGAGCCACCCGGATCGCCGCTGACCAGGTTCGACCTGCGCTCCACCGACCCGGAGTGGTCGAACCAGGTGCTGCGCGACGCCTACGCCGACTTCACCGTGACCCTCTCCGGTGACGCCGACGGGTTCCGGTTCGCCCACACCGGCACCGCCGGGCCCGGATTCGCGGTGGCGCACCTCGCGTACAGCATGGTCGCGGAGTTCGAGGTCGCGGCGCCGGTGGGCACCCTGCACGTGATCTCCGGCTGGTCCGGCGGCCGGCTCGGGGTCCGGTCGGGGCGGGAGACCGCCGGGGCCGAGCAGGGGCAGCCGCTGCTGATGCCCCCGGAGCGCGGCTGGTGGAACCGGCTCGAGGACATGGCCGTCGACACCGTCTCGATCGACGCGGCGCTGCTGGAGCGGGCGGCCCGCTCGCTGTTCGGGCCCGGGCCGGTGCGGTTCAGCTCGATGCTGCCGGTCAGCGGGGCCGCCGCCCGCTACTGGCAGGGCGCCGTCGCGCACGTGCGGCGCGACGTGCTGGGCGACGACGGCGCCGCGCTGCACCCGCTGGTGCCGGCCGCGGCCGCCCGGGTCGGCGTCCGCGGGCTCCAGCACGCCTTCCGCCGGCACCGTGGCCGCACCCCGATCGAGGAGCTGCGCCGGGCCCGGCCGGCCCGTGCGCACGCCGAGCTGGTCGCCGGTGACCCGTCCGGGGGCGAGTCGGTCGCCGCGGTCGCGGCACGCTGGGGCTTCACCCATCCCGGGCGCTTCGCCGCGCGGTACCGCGCGGAGTACGGCTGCCCGCCCAGCGCGACCCTGCGCTCCTGAACGCCCGGCCCGGAACCGGCGCGCCGCACGCCCCGGCGCCGCTCACAGCACCCCGGCGAACCGGAGGAACGCGGCGATCGAGGTGACGGCCCCGCCGTCGGGCAGCAGCACGCCGTCGTCCGGCGTCCAGCCGTCGCGGTCGAGGTAGGACCGCGGGTCCTTCCGGAGCTGCCCGACGATGGTCTCGGCGACGATCCGGCTGCCGACCGGCCCGAGCGCGGCGCCGCCGTTGCGGACCTCGGACTCGCGCAGCACGTAGAACCACAGCGGCGTCCGGTCGACGAGACCGCCGGACTCCAGCGCGGTGCGGATCGCCGGGTCCAGCCCGTCGGTCAGCTCGGCGACGGTGAGCGGCGTGATCCCGAGCGCGGTCGCGATGGCCTGCCCGGTGGGGATGCCGAGCCGGAACCCGCGCAGCAGGTTGCGCCGGGCCAGGTGCACGAACAGCTTGCCGAGGTCGCTGTCCGGGAGCACGCTCGTGCCGTCGAGCTGGTTGACCATGTCGGCGAGCGGGCCGGCGAGGAAGGTGTCGATCGGACGGGCGGCCCGGATCGGGAAGAGATCGTCGAGCTCGACGAACCGCTGCCACTCGACCGGCCAGTTGTCGGGCAGCGTGGTGGCGCCCCCGATGAAGCCGCCGGTGCCGGTGAACTGGAACAGCTGCTGCAGGGTCGCGCGCTCCTGGAAGCCGCCGGGGAAGCCGAAGTTGCGGTTCCAGTCGTAGGCGCCGCGCACCATGCTGTGGCCGAACCGGAAGGCGGCCACCGAGAACTCCAGCGGCATGTAGGTCCGTTCCCGGCCGAGGAGCCCGAGCGGGTCGTCCTCACCGGCGATCGCCCGGTCGACGGCGCCGACGTCCAGCACGGTGTCCAGGTAGTCGTGCACGGTCAGCCACTGGTACGCCCAGCGGGTGAGGTCGCGGGCCCTGGCGAACACCGCACCGGTCCCGGCGTGGCCGGGCTCGTTCGCGCGCACCCAGTCGACGGCGTTGTTGTGGAAGCGCAGGAACGCCACGTGCAGCTGCGCGACGACCAGGTTCTCGTCGTTGCGGCCGTCGCCGATCAGGGCGACCCGGTCCTGGCGGGGCAGGTCGCGCTCGTCGTCGTTCACCGGCGGGATGAGCACCCCGGCCGCCCCACCGGTCACCGACAGGGTGCCGAGCACGAACTTGGCCGGGTCGTCGGCGCGGTACGGCACGGCGATCCCGCCCGGCACCGGCGTGGCGAACGGCCCGTCGCCGTAGAGCGAGTCGAGGTTCAGCGCCGGGTTGCGCTTGTTGACCAGCAGCGAGACGACGTCGGCCGGGGGCATCGGGGTGAGCGGGGTGACGTCGATGCCGATGACGCTGTCGTTGTCGGTCGCGGCCGTCAGGTCGTGGTCGACGAACTGGCCCCAGTAGGTGTGCACCGGCGGGATCGGCGCGTCCGGACCGGACGGCGGGGCCTGCTCGATCATGGCCGTGCCGAGCGCGTTCAGCGCGGCGACGGTGGTCTCCGCGATCTGCGGCGTCTCCGCGGGCAGCAGCTTGGCGGGGTCGTTCGCGAGCGCCGGGAACAGGTAGTCGAAGTCGCTCACCCCGGCCAGCGCCAGCGCGCCCGCGATGCCGTCGGTCTTCGCGATCTCGGCGTCCTGGGTGATCTCGCTGAGCCGCACCGACCCGTGCTCGACGGCCCGGTCGGCACCCGGTGCCTTGTCCACGATGGCGTGTCCGCCGTGTCGCATCCCGGTGATCACCCGGCGTCCGTCGGCGTTCTCGTTCATCGTCTGCACTCCCCGCATCGTCGTGGTGGTGGGCACGGTGGGAATGACGATAGAAGTGCCGTTACCGGAAATTCCATACGCACATGTGCGTAGCGAACTATCTTTCCGGGTTCCGGATACCGAATCCGGACGATGACCGGGAGAGTCCGCTGTGACCAGGCGGAACGTGCGCCGGAAATTGATCAGGAATGCGTATTGCGGGGGCCGGTCACCGGTCGCGACGGTGGTGCATGCGATTCGCGGTGTTCATGGACGGAACGTGGAACGACCCGGCCGACGGGACGCACGTCGCGCTGCTGCACGACCGCACCGCCGAGAGCGGGCGCGAGGACCCCGGCGGCGGACAGCAGCGGTGCTACGTGGAGGGCGTCGGGAACGGGCCGTGGAACCGGATCCGGGGTGTTCGCCCACCGGTACCGGTTCCACGACACCGCGCTGAGCGGGTACGTCGACGTCGCCCGGCACGCGGTCGCCCTCGACGAGGACCGCCCCGAGTTCACCCCGACGCTCTGGACGGCCGTGCCCGTCCCGGTCCCGGACCACCCGACGTCGGTCGAGCAGCGCTGGTTCGTCGGGGCGCACTCCGACGTCGGCGGCGGCGAGCGGCCCCGCCCCGCTCTCCGCGCTGCCCCGCGAGTGGATCGCCGACGAGGCCCGTGCGGCCGGCCTGGGCATCGGGCCGCCCGCCGTCCGCTCACCGGCGACGTCGTCGGACCGCCCGACCCGGGGCAGCGGGCGGGACCGGGTCACCACGTCCTCGAAGACCCCGGAGCCGATCTTCGCTGCGGTCGCCGGGGTGCGGACCAGGCCGGGCGCGACTGCCTTCACCCGGATGTCGCGGCGGCCCAGGTCGGCGCCGCGCGGCCGCAGCCGTACTCCTCGTTGCCCGCGATCCGGTCGCCGACCGCGACCGCGTGCACGCCCTCTACCTGGGCGACCCGGCGGTGACCGGGGCGGTCCGGATCGATCCCCGGCGCACCGATCCCGGCTACCGGCGCGCGCTGCGCGAGACCTACCTGACCGGGCTGGACGACGCCGACGCGCTCGCCCACGCGCTCACCCCGGACAAGCCGCTCTGCCTGCTCGGTACGGACCCGGCGGCGACCGCCGGCCGGCGGGGCTCGGCGCCGCGCCGCTACCTGCGGGCGGCCCGCGACCGGGCGCTGCCGCCCGGACTGCAGGACCTGATGATCTCCCACTCCGACGCGACCGCCCCGGCGACGGCGTTCCGCACCGACACCCTCGACGCCGGGCACACCCTGTTCGCCTAGCGTCCGGCCGCGATCGCCGACCTGCTCGGCGGGTGACCCGCCGAATTCCGCGCGCATTCCGGTGGCCGGGAACGGAACGAACCCTCGCAACGGGCCGCGCTCCTACCTTCCTCGCACCCACTCTCCGTCGGTTCGCGACGAGGCACTGGTGAAGGGACGCCGATGAACAAGGACAACGCAAGGTCGTGGCCGCGTCCTCGGCCGGGACGGCGTTCGAGTACTACGACTTCTTCCTCTACGGAGCGCTGGTGCCGATCATCGGCAGCCGGTTCTTCGGTGACTACGGGCCCACGACGCAGACGGTGTTCGCGCTGCTCACCTTCGCCGCCGGACTCATCGTCCGGCCGATCGGCGCGGTGATCTTCGCGCGGCTCACCGACGTCGTCGGGCGCAAGGTCGTCTCCTGATCACGCTGGTCATGATGGGTGTCGCCACGGTCGCCGTCGGCCTGCTGCACACCTCCGAACAGATCGGCGTGCTCGCACCTGGGTGCGAGCCGCGGGTCGCTCGCGCCCAGGTCCGCGTCGCCCTGTCCTGCTCGAGCCACCGTCACGCGTCGGTGACGATCCGGCCGGCGGAGCCGTGATCGTGCCGCGCACCCGCCCGCACCGCGCGTCGCTCACCCCGCCCCGCATCGCCCCGGCGCCCCGCCCCCGCGCCCGCGCCCGCGTCGCGCCCCACACCGGGCCTGGCGCCGTACCGCCCCGCGCTCCCCACGCTCCGCATCCCACCCCATCCCGTTTCACCGACGTGACGGCGGTGCAACTGCTCCGGTCCGGCTCTTGTCGCACACCCACCGCTCCGATTTACTGGCCTAGCCAGTAGCAGCTGAAGAGGGGGTCGCATGCCGCCCACCGCGCGCCCGACGCGGGCCCGCCGACGTCTGCCGGTCGTGGCCCTGGCGCTGGTCACGGCGGTGATCCTGGCCGGCTGTGCGGCCGGCCCGCCGGCGTCCCGGTCCGCCGACGGGGAGATCACGATCGCCCTCGGCACCTCGCCGACGAACCTCGACTTCACCCGCAGCGCGGGCGTCGCGATCCCGCAGGCCCTGCTCTACAACGTCTACGAGGGGCTGGTGAAGATCGATGACGACGCCCGCGTGGTGCCGCTGCTCGCCGAGTCCTGGACCGCGGCGCCGGACGGGCTCGGTTACACGTTCCGGCTGCGCGAGGGCGTCCGCTTCTCCGACGGCACCCCGATGACCGCCGACGACGTCGCGTTCAGCTTCGACCGGCTCGACGAGTGGACGACGGCCAGCGCGCGGTCCCTGTCGTCGATCTCCGGGACCCGGGTGCTGTCGCCGCGCGAGGTGGTGGTGGAGCTGTCCGAACCGGACAACGACCTGCTCCGCAACCTGGCCGGCCCGGCCGGTGCGATCTTCACCCCGGGCGCGGTGGACGAGCTGGCGACCAGCGCCGTCGGCACCGGGCCGTACCGGGTCGAGGGCTACGCGCAGAGCTTCGAGATGCGCCTGGTCGCCAACGACGACCACTGGGCGGGCCCGCCGCCGGCCGACCGGCTCATCCTCGCCTACTACAGCGACCCGACGGCGCAGGTCAACGCGCTGCTCAGCGGCAGCGCGGACGCGGTCGTGGGGCTGACCGCGCCGCAGCTGCTGGAGCAGCTCGAGGGCGATCCGGAGTTCGGCGTCACCGAGGGCACCACCAACGGCGAGGTGGTGCTGGCGATGAACAACGCCACCGCCCCGTTCGACGACGAGCGGGTCCGCCGCGCGATCCGGCACGCCGTCGACGACGACGCCGTCCGCGAGGTCGCGGCGGACGGCCGCGGCACCGCGATCACCTCGATGGTCCCGCCCACCGATCCCTGGTACGACGACCGGCCCGATCCCTACCCGCACGATCCGGAGCGCGCCGCGCAGCTGCTCGCCGAGGCCGGGCTGACCGGCGCCGAGATCGGCTTCACGGTGCCGAACCTGCCCCAGTACGTGGCCGCGGCCCAGGTCGTGCAGTCCGATCTCACCCGCGTCGGGCTGACCGTCGACCTGCGGATCCGCGAGTTCCCGGCGGTCTGGCTGGACGAGGTGTTCAGCCGCAAGGACTACCAGCTGGCGATCATCAACCACGCCGAGCCGTGGGACATCGGGCAGTTCTCCAATCCGGACTACTACTTCGGCTACCAGGACCCGGTCGCCGACGACATGCTGGAGCAGGCGCGCAGCGGCCCGGCCGAGGAGTACCCGGACCGGATGCGCGCCTACGCCGAGCGCATCTCCGATCGCGCCGCCGCCGGGTTCCTGTACCTGACGCCCTGGCTGACCGCGCACCGCAGCGACGTCACCGGCCTGCCGGTGAACTCGACGTCGGAGTCCATCGACCTCACCCGCGTCGCGCGCGGCTGACCCGGGGGAGCGGAACATGATCGTTTCGATGACGCGGCGGCTGCTGGTGTTCGCGGGCACCGTCCTCGCCGCCTCGGTGGTGATCTTCGGGCTGCTGTCGGTGCTCCCCGGCGATCCCGCCGAGGTCGCACTCGGGCTCGGTGCCTCCCCGGACGAGCTGGCCGCCCAGCGCGCCGAGATGGGCCTGGACCGGCCGCTCGCCGCGCAGTACCTGCAGTGGCTGGGCGGGCTGGTGCAGGGCGACTTCGGCACCTCCGCGGTCACCGGCACGCCGGTCGGCGCCGAGCTGGGCTCCCGGCTGGCGACGACGGCGGTGCTGATCGGTTCCGGGATGGCCGTCGCGGTCGTCGTCGCCGTCCCGCTGGGTGTGCTCGCCGCGACCCATCAGCGACGGCCGCTCGGCGCGCTGCTCAGCGGTTCGAGCCAGGTCGGGATCGCGATCCCCGGCTTCCTGGCCGGGCTGCTGCTGATCACCGTGTTCGCGGTGCAGCTGCGCTGGTTCCCGGCCGGCGGCTGGTACCGCACCGGCGACGGGTTCGGCACGCTGCTCGGGCACCTGGTGCTCCCCGCGCTCGCGCTGGGCTCGGTGCAGGGCGCGGTGCTGGCCCGCTACGTGCGCTCCGCGGTGCTCGACGTGATGCGCGAGGACTGGATGCGCACCGCCCGGGCCAAGGGGCTGTCCCCGGCGCGGGCGCTGCGGCGGCACGGGCTGCGCAACGCCGCGGTCCCGGTGCTCACCGTCGGCGGCGTGCAGCTGGGCGTGATGCTGATCGGCGCGGTCGTGATCGAACGGGTCTTCGTGATCAACGGGCTCGGCAGCATGCTGCTGGAGCGGGTCGCCACCCGGGACATGATCGCCGTGCAGGGGATCGTGCTGGTCCTGGTGCTCGCGGTGCTGCTCATCAACCTGGTGGTCGATCTCGTGCAGACCGCCGTCGACCCCCGACTCCGGGAGGCCTCGTGACCGGACCGCAGCGCACCGCCCCGGCCACGGCCGCGCGGCGCCCGAACACCGGCATCCTCGTCGGCGGGGGGCTGGTCGCGCTGGTCGTGCTGGCCGCGCTCGTCTCGCTGGTGTGGACGCCGCACGATCCGCTGCCGGTCGTCGCCGCGGACCGGCTGCTCGGCCCCGGCGACGGCTACCTGCTGGGCACCGACCCGTACGGCCGGGACGTGCTCAGCCTGCTCATGTACGGCGCCCGGATCAGCCTGCTGGTCGGCGTCGTCGCGGTGGCGGTGGCGGTGCTGATCGGCGTCCCGGTCGGCGTCTGCGCCGGGATGAACGGCGGCCGCGCCGACCAGTTCCTGATGCGGGTCAACGACGTCGCGCTGGCCTTCCCCGCGCTGCTGCTCGCGATCGTGCTGGGCGCGGTGTTCGGCGCGGGCGTCGGCACCGCGATGATCGCGCTCGGGATCGGCGCCGCGCCGTCGTTCGCCAGGGTGTCGCGCAGCGGGACGCTGCAGGTCATGAGCCAGGAGTACGTCACCGCCGCCCGGGCCGCCGGGCGGGGCGGGCTGTTCGTCGCCGTCCGGCACGTGCTGCCCAACATCTCCGGCCTGGTGATCGTGCAGTCCTCGGTGGCGTTCGCGATCGCGGTGCTCTCCGAGGCGGCGCTGTCCTATCTCGGCTTCGGCACCGTGCCGCCCACCCCGTCCTGGGGCCGGATGCTGCAGGAGAGCCAGAGCTACCTGGCGTCCGCGCCGCACCTGGTGGTGTGGCCGGGCCTGGCGATCGCGCTCACCGTGCTCGGGCTGAACCTGTTCGGCGACGGCCTGCGCGACCATCTCGACCCCCGGATGGAGGCGGGCCGATGAGTGCCCCCACGACGACGACCGTCACCGCCCCGGCGCTGCGCCTGGCGAACCTGGACGTGCACGCCGGCGGGCGGACGCTGGTGCACGGCGTCGACCTGGAGCTGGCCCCGGGGGAGCGGCTCGGGTTGATCGGGGAGTCCGGCAGCGGCAAGTCGCTCACCGCGTACGCGGCGCTCGGGCTGCTCGACGAGTCGCTGCGGGCGACCGGGACGGTCGAGCTGGCCGGGGTCGACGGCAACCTGCTCGACGCCGGGGAGGCCGCCCTGTGCCGGGCCCGCGGCCGTACCGCGTCGATGGTGTTCCAGGAGCCGATGACCGCGCTGAACCCGCTGATGCGGGTCGGCGCGCAGATCGCCGAGGTGCTGCTGGAGCACCGGACGGTGCCCGGCCGATCGGCCGCCGCGACGGCCGCGGTGGAGCTGCTGGAACGGGTCCGGATGCCCGATCCGGAGCAGGCGGCGCGGGCCTACCCGCACCAGCTCTCCGGCGGGCAGCGGCAGCGGGTGGTGCTGGCCATCGCGATGGCGAACGCCCCGGCGCTGCTGGTGTGCGACGAGCCGACCACCGCGCTCGACGTGACCGTCCAGGGGCAGGTGCTGGAGCTGATCACCGAGCTGGCCCGGGAGCGCGGGACCGCGCTGCTGTTCATCAGCCACGATCTGGCGGTGGTCGCGTCGGTCACCGACCGGGTGGCCGTCATGCAGGACGGCCGGGTCGTCGAGCAGGGGCCGGTCGACGAGGTGTTCACGGCGCCGAGCCATCCCTACACGCGGGCGCTGCTCGCCGCCGCCGACCTGTCGGTGCTCGACGAGCACGGCCGGCTGCGCACCACCACGAGCACGCCGGTGCCGCCGGACGGGCCGGGCACGCCGGTGCCGCCGACCGGCCCGTACCGCCCCGGCGGCCCGGCCGCGCACCTGGTCCTGCCCGAGGACGGCCCGCCGCCGGTGTTCAACGAGGCCGGCGACCCCGAGCACCCGGCCCTCATCCGGGCTCGCGACCTCACCCGCACCTACCGCCGCGCCGGCGCGTCGGTGCTGCGCCGCAGCCGGCCGGTGCACGCGCTGCGCGGCGTCGGGTTCGACGTCGTCGAGGGGCAGGCGCTCGGGATCGTCGGCGAGTCCGGCTCCGGCAAGTCGACCCTGATCCGGCAGCTCTGCGGGCTGGACCGGCCCACCTCCGGGTCGTTGCAGCTGGCCGGCGACGACCTGACGGACCCGGGCCGGGACACCCTGCGCCGGGTCCGGGACGCCGTCTCCATCGTGTTCCAGGATCCGATGGGCTCGCTCGACCCGCGGATGCGGGTGCGCGACATCGTCGCCGAGCCGGTGCTGCGCGGGGACCGCGCGCAGATCCGGGACCGGGTGGCCCGGCTGCTGGAGTCGGTCGGCCTCGACGCCGCCGCCCTCGACCGCTACCCGCACCAGTTCTCCGGCGGCCAGCGGCAGCGGATCGCGATCGCCCGCGCCCTGATCACCCGCCCCCGGATCCTGGTCGCCGACGAACCGGTCAGCGCGCTCGACGTGTCCGTCCGCGCCCAGGTGCTCAACCTGATCGCCGACCTGGCCCAGGAGTACCGGCTGACCGTCGTGCTGATCTCGCACGACCTGGCCGTCGTCCGGCACGTCTGCGACACCGTCGCCGTGATGAACCAGGGCCGGATCGTGGAGGCCGGGCCCACCGCCGACGTCTACACCGACCCGCAGCACCCGTTCACCCGGCGCCTGGTCGCGGCCACGCCGCGACTGCGCGAGGCCCTGGCCGGCCGCACGAAGGGAGACCCGGCGTGACGAGCGCGCTGACCGACACCGAGCTCACCGCCCTGACCGCGACCCGGCTGCGCGCCGGGTACGCGGCCGGCGAGTTCAGCCCCGCCGAGGTGCTGCGCGCCGTGCAGGACCGCATCGACCGGTACGAGCCCGGGACCGGCGCGTTCGCCCGCCGGGAACCCGCCGCGGACGTCCTCGCCGCCGCCGACGCCGCCGGCGTCCGCTGGGCGCAGGGCCGGGCCGGGCTGCTCGACGGCGTCCCGGTCACCCTGAAGGAGAACATCGCCGCCGTCGGGCATCCGCGGCCGTCCGGCTCGGCCGCGTTCGCCGACGCCGCACCCGCCACCGAGGACGGGCCCGCCGCGGCGAGCACCGCCGCCGAGGGCGCGATCCGGCTGGGCAGCACCGTCATGTCCGAGCTGGGCATGCTCTCGTCCGGGGTGTCCGGCCTGCACGGGATCACCCGCAGCCCGCTGGACCCGGCGTGGACGGTCGGCGGGTCCAGCGGCGGCGCGGCCGCCGCGGCCGCCGCCGGGTTCGGCCCGCTGCACGTCGGCAGCGACATCGGCGGCTCGATCCGGCTGCCCGCGTCGTGGACCGGGCTGGCGTCGCTGAAACCCAGCTACGGCATCGTCCCGGTCGACCCGCCCTACCTGGGACGGGCGCTCGGACCGCTGGCCCGCTCCGTCGACGACGTCGCGCTCGCCATGCAGGTGCTCGCCCGGCCCGATCCGGCGTACCGGGACCCGACCTGGCTGGCGCTGCCGGACGCCTCCTGGGAGCGGGTGAGCGCGGACCCGATGACCGACGACGAGATCGGCGCCCTGCGGATCGGACTGCACCCGGACGCCGGGTGCGGCCTGCCCACTGATCCTGAGGTCGCGGCCACCGTCCGCGCCGCCGCCGAGCTGTTCGCGCGGGCCGGGGCGCAGATCGTGCCGGTCGATCCGTTCCTCACCCCCGAGCTGCTGCACCAGCTCGACATGTTCCTGCGAGCCCGGTCCTGGGCCGATCTCGTCGCGCTCCCGGCGCACCGCCGCGACGCCGTGCTGCCCTACATCCGGCAGTGGGCGGCGGCCGCCGCGGACCTGCGCGGCCCCGACGTGTTCGTGGCGTACCACGCCGTCCAGCGGATCCGGGCGGCCACGATCACCGCCACCCACGCCGTCGACGTCGTGCTGTCCCCGGTCGCCCCGGTCGCCGCGTTCCCGGCCGAGCAGCACGGTCCCACCGACGACCCGGTCACCGCGCTCGACCACATCGCCTACACCGCCCCCTACAACTTCTCCGAGCAGCCGGCCGCCACCGTCGACGCCGGCCGCACCGCCGACGGACGGCCGATCGGCCTGCAGCTCGCCGGGCGCCGGTTCGCCGACGTCGAGCTGCTGCGCGTCACCCGCTGGTACGAGCAGACGCGCCGGGCCGCGCACTAGGCTGGTGCGTCGATCACGTCCCGGAGGGAAGGCCCCGCGTGGAGTTCCAGACGATCGGCCGGCAGAGCGCCCACGAGGCGATCGTCGAGCAGATCGAGCGCGCCGTCGACGACGGCCGGCTGCGCCCCGGCGACCGGCTGCCCAGCGAGCGCAGGCTGATGGAGCAGTTCGGCGTCAGCCGCCCCACCGTCCGCGAGGCGATGCGGGTGCTGCAGGCCACCGGCGTCGTCGCCGCGCACCCCGGCGACCCGCGCGGCCCCGAGATCCTCGCCTACTCCCCGGCCGTCTTCGAGAAGTCGCTCACCCGCCTCGCCGGCGTCGACACCATGTCCCGGGTGGAGATCCTGCAGTTCCGGGTCGTCATCGAGGCCAACGGCTCGCTGCTCGCCGCGCACAACCGCACCGACGACGACCTGCGCGACATCCGGGCCGCGCACCGCGAGCTGCGGGCCGCCGCCGACCGCGCCGACGGCGGCTTCGGTGCCGCCGCCGACAGCTTCCAGGCCGCCATCCGGCGGGCCTCGCACAACCAGCTCGTCGCCGTCACCGGCGGGGTGCTGGCCGGGGTCGTCCGCACCCTGATCGACCGCAGGCTCGCCGACGAACCCGACGTCCGGCGACGACTGCGCGCCAGCGAGGGGTACGCCACCGCCGTGCTCGACGCCATCGCCGACCGGGACGGCCGGGCCGCCGCCCGCGAGGTCACCCTCGGGATCCGGGCCTACTACGCCGGGCACCTCGATCCCGCCGAACGGAACCAGCTGGCGCTGCTCGCCGAGGAGACCTGATCCCGCCCGTCAGCGGTTGGTCGGGAACCCGAGGTCGACGCCGCTGGCGGTGGTGTCGGGCCAGCGGGTGGTGACGACTTTGGTGCGGGTGTAGAAGTGCACGCCGTGGGTGCCGTGGGCGTGGGTGTCGCCGAAGAGTGAGTTTTTCCAGCCGCCGAAGCTGTAGTAGGCCATGGGGACAGGGACGGGGACGTTGATGCCGATCATGCCGACTTCGATTTCGTTCTGGAAGCGGCGGGCGGCGGCGCCGCTGCGGGTGAACAGTGCGGTGCCGTTGCCGTAGGGGTTGGTGTTGATGAGTTCGACGGCGTCGGGGTAGGTGTCGACGCGCAGGACGGACAGGACGGGGCCGAATATTTCGTCGGTGTAGACGGTCATGTTGGTGGTGACGTGGTCGAGGAGGGTGGGTCCGACGAAGAAGCCGCCGTCGGTGCCGTCGGCGGGGTCGGCGTGGAAGCTGCTGGTGCGTCCGTCGACGACGATGGTGGCGCCGTCGGTCTCGCCGGCGTCGATGTAGCTGGTGACGCGGTGTTGGGCGGCGCGGGTGCCGAGCGGGCCCATGTCGGTCCCGCGGCGGCCGTCGCCGGTGCGTAGGGCGCGGGTGCGTTCGGCGATCTTGGTGACGAGGGTGTCGGCGATGTCGCCGACGGCGACGAGTGCGGAGATGGCCATGCAGCGTTCGCCGGCGGAGCCGTAGCCGGCGTTGACGGCTTGGTCGGCGGCGTGGTCGAGGTCGGCGTCGGGGAGGACGACCATGTGGTTCTTGGCGCCGCCGAGTGCTTGGACGCGTTTGCCGTGGGCGGTGCCGGTTTCGTAGATGTGGCGGGCGACGGGGGTGGATCCGACGAAGCTGATTGCCGTGATGTCGGGGTGGGTGAGTAGTGCGTCGACGGTGGTCTTGTCGCCGTGCACGACGTTGAAGACGCCGTCGGGGAGTCCGGCTTCGGTCCAGAGTTCGGCGATCCACAGTGCGGCGGAGGGGACTTTCTCCGAGGGTTTGAGGACGACGGTGTTGCCGGTGGCGATGGCGATGGGGAAGAACCACATCGGGACCATGGCGGGGAAGTTGAACGGGGAGATGATGGCGACGGGGCCGAGTGGTTGGTGGATGGAGTGGACGTCGATGCCGGTGGAGGCGTTTTCGGTGGCGGAGCCGGTGAGTAGGTGGGGTGCGCCGCAGGCGAATTCGACGACTTCCTGGCCGCGGGCTACTTCGCCGGCGGCGTCGGTGAGGACTTTGCCGTGTTCGGCGGTGATGAGTGCGGCGAGTTCGGGTGCGCGGTGGTTGAGTAGTTCGCGGAAGCGGAACAGGATCTGGGTGCGGCGGGTGAGGCTGGTGTCGCGCCATCCCGGGAACGCCGCCCTCGCCGCCGCCACCGCCGACTCCACGTCCGCCGGCTCCGCGAACGCCACCCGCCGGGTCACCTCGCCGGTCGCCGGATCCGTCACCTCACCGGAGCGCTCCCCGGAACCCGGCACCGCCCGGCCACCCACCCAGTGCGGCACGACGTCGATCTTCGCGGGACTGCTCACCGGACTCGTCATGCGGCAAGGGTGACCCGCCGACGATCCCCCCGGCATCGTCAGTCCGTATCGTTCGGAGCCCCCGCAGAACACTCCGTCCCGTCACGGACGACGGCCGCCAGCCACTTCTTCAGCAGCACCGTCTCCGGCGCGTCCAGCGCCGTGTTGTCGTCCGGCAGACCGGCCAGCACCGCCGCGGCCGCCTCCGCCGGTGACCGGCCGGCGTCGGGCCTGCGACCCGGCCGGCCGCCCGTGATCGCCTCCAGCGTCGCGTCCCGGACGTCCGCTGACAGGTCCGGATCGGGGGAGCCGGTGATCTGGTGCAGCGTGACCCCGACGTTCGCGGCCAGCACGTGCCCGGCCGCCCGCTCCGGGGTCGTCACGAGCCGCCCGCGCCGCTGCGCCTCCCGCGTCAGCTCCAGCAGGATCGCGTTCGTCCGGTCCTGCGCCGCAGGCCGCCGGCCCGGCGTCACCTGGCCGTACATCAACGCGTAGAAACCGGGATTGGCCAGGCCGAACGCGACGTGCGCGTCCCACCCGTCGCGGATGTCCCGGATCGGGTCGCCGGTCGACTCGCGGGACCCCTTCAGCTCCAGGTACTGCTCGAACCCGTGCTCGACGACGGCGTCGAGCAGGCCGTCCTTGCTGCCGAAGAAGTGGTACAGCGTCGGCAGCCGGACCCCGGCGGCGTCGCAGATCGCCCGCAGCGGCACCGGCTCGCCGGGGGCGGCCGCGATGAGATCGGCGGCGGCCCGCAGGAGCCGGTCCCGCGTGTTCCCGACACGCCCATCAACCACCCTGTCACTGTACGTGGCCCCCGGTGCCGGGCCCGCGCGTCCGCGGACGAGTGGCCGGATGCGCGGACCCTCGCCCGCACATCCGGCCACCGCTCAGCCCTCCCGGATCGTCATCGACGCGATCCGTGCACCGTCGGTGCGGAACTCGAAGCTGCTGCGCCCGTTGGCGTGCGTGCTCCGCCAGTCGCCGACGACGGTCACCGCGCCACCGGACTCCCGGACCTCCTCCGGCGTCAGCACGCCCGAGGACCCGATGAACTCCCGGTCGCTCCAGGCCGCGATCGCCTCGCGGCCGGTGAAGGTGCGCCCCCAGTCGTCGACGACGCCGTCGTCGGCGAAGGCGTCCAGGAAGCCCTCCCGGTCGTGCCGGTTCACCGTCTCGACGAACGCGGCGACGACCGGATCGCTGATCTGCGTGCTCACTGCCGCTCCTCTCAGCGGGTGGTGTACCCGCCGTTGGCGAAGATGGTCTGCCCGGTGATCCACCAGCCGTCGGTGGCCAGGAACCGCACGATCGGAGCGATGTCCTCGATCCGGGTGAGCTGGTTGCCCATCGCCATCGACTTGTGGAACTCGACCCGCTCCGGCGTCTCCTGAGGGTAGAAGAACGGGGTGTCCATCGGCCCGGGGCCGACCGCGGTCACCGAGATGCCGCGGTCGGCGAACTCCTTCGCCGCGGCCCGGGTGAAGTGCTCCACCGGCGACTTGCCGCCCGCGTAGGTGGAGTAGCCGTCGGTGAACGCCGCCAGCAGCGACGTCACGATGGTGATCACCTTGCCGTTGTCGGCGAGGCGCAGACCGGCCTCCTTGATGAAGAAGTACGCGGCCTTGGAGTTGATGTCGAACATCGAGTCGTACTCGGCCTCGCTGGTCTCCACGATCGGCTTGCGGAGCACCTTGCCGACCGTGTTGACCGCGACGTCGATCCGCCCGATGGCCGCCTCGGCGTCGGTGAACAGCCGCTCGACGTTCGCCGGGACCGTGAGGTCCCCGCTCAGCACCACGCCGGTCCGGCCGGCCGCCTCGACCGCCTTCAGGGTGTCCTCGGCCTCCCCGCGGGAGGACTCGGAGTTGTAGTGGATCGCCACGTTCGCCCCGGCCTCCGCGGCCTGGCGGCTGATCAGCCCGCCGAGATTCTTGCCGCCGGCGGCAACCAGCACGTTCTTGTCCTGCAGCGTGTGCGTGGTCATGAACCCTCTCCTATATCGACTGACCACTCTACCATAACAAAGATATAGAGCGGGGACATCCTCCGGTGTCCCGGCCGGGACCGGTGTGCTGCTCGGGATCGTCGGAGCGTGACCTGCCGCCGCTGCACCCGGCGGCCGGTGTGCGGGTCAGCCGCGGAGACCGCGCGCCGCCGGCGCCGTCGCGGTGACCTGCAGCGTGTCGGTCAGGTAGCGGCGCAGCAGCGCCGGATCGGCGGTGTCCGCCACCAGCCCGAGATGGCCGTCCGGGCGGACCAGTGCCAGACCTTGCAGGCCCAGGCCGTCGTCCGGATCGACAAGGCCGTCGCCACCGGTCGCCTCGCGCGCCACCGGGAGCACCCGGCCCAGGCGGGCGAGGACGTCCTGCAGGGCCCCGCGCTGCTGCCCGTCGCGCACCAGCAGCAGCATCCCCGGTTCCGCGAGCAGGTCCTCGATCGCGACCGGGCTGCCGTCGGGCCGGGACAGCCCGGCCGGGTCGGGCACCCGGTCCCCGGCACGCAGCCGGCCGCGTCCGCGCCGGTGCTCCCGCCCGTGTCCGTGCTCGTGTCCGTGCTCGTGTCCGTGCTGGACCGACAGCGGGCTGTCCCGGTACCGGACGGCCAGCTCGGCCAGCCGGGTCGCCGCGGCGGCCGCCGCCGGACGGACGGGCCCGGCGACGAACAGCGCCGCGTCACGCAGCAGCGACTCGGGGCCGGTGGCGGTCCCGACGTCGGTCAGCAGCGTCGTCGCCCGGACCACCTCGGCGCCGACCGGATGCCGCTCGGCCTGGTAGCTGTCGAGCAGTTCCGGTGCCGCGATCCCGCGCGCCACCAGCGCCAGCTTCCACGCGAGGTTCGCGGCGTCCTGGACGCCGGTGTTCATCCCCTGCGCACCGGCCGGGCTGTGCACGTGCGCCGCGTCGCCGGCGAGCAGCACCCGGCCGTGCCGGTACCGGGGGACCTGGGCGTGGTGGACCTCGAAGTAGGTCAGCCAGCGCGGGTCGCGCACCCGCACCAGACCGCCCATCCGGGCGTCGGCCAGCTCCTGGATCCGCTCCAGCGTGGGATCGCCGGGGCCGGGCTCGTCGACCAGGAACATCACCCGGGCCCGCTCGCCGGCCAGCGGGAACAGGATCCCCATCCCGTCCGGGTGCAGGAACATCCGGATGGTGTCCGGGGACAGCGTGGTGTCGACGTCCACGTCGGCCATCGCGAAGTGCTGCCCGTGGAAGCCGCCCACCAGCCGTTCGCCGACCAGCCGCCGGGTGCTGCTGTGGCCGCCGTCGGCGCCGACCACCCAGCCGAACCGCTCGATCCGGCCGAGATCGGCGGTGCGCAGGGTGACGTGGACGCCGTCGGGATCCTGGTCGAGTGCGGTCAGCGCGACGCCGCGCTGCACCACGATCCCCAGCTCGGCGGCCCGCTCGGTCAGCACCTCCTCGGTGTCGGGCTGCGCGACGTCCAGCACGTACGGATGCCGGGTGCGGGTGCCGGCCAGGTCGATCCGGGCCCGCGTCCGCCCGGTGCGGCCCTCGACCATCTCCATCGCGCCGATCCGCCTGCCGCGGGTCTCCAGCCGGTCCACCACGCCCAGCGAGGCGAGCATCTCCAGGCTCCGGGCGTGCAACCCGACCGCCCGCGACTCGGTCGTCGGCCGCTCGAGCTGCTCCACCACCCGCACGGACGCCCCGAGCCGGGCCAGCTGGCAGGCGGTCGTCAGCCCGACCGGTCCCGCTCCGACGACCAGTACGTCCCGGGTGTCAGCCATCTGCCGCTCCGATCTCGCGTGTGGTGGTCCCCCGGGGGGCCTCGCGCTGATCTCGCGACGTGCAACAGGGCCCCGGGCCGGCGGGGTCGGCCCGGCCGGCCGGCGGACGACGTTCGGGAAACCCGACAGTGCCGTCGTACAAGCCGTCGTACGAGCGCTGTCGTATAAGCGCTGTTACATTGCGGCATGACATCCGGGACGTCGGACGACCCGACCCGCAGGCCGGACCGGCTGGCGCCGCTGCGCGCGCTCGTCGCCGATCTGGAGGACGAGATCGTGCAGGTCTACGAGGCGCGCGGGCTGCACGGGCTGCGGCCGCGCTACGCGTATCCGCTGATCCGGCTCGCGCACACCGGGCCGTCGACGATCCGTGAGCTCGCTGCGTCGCTCGGGCACACGCACTCCGCGGTCAGCCAGACCCTGGCCGGGATGCGCCGCGAGGGGCTCGTGACGTCCGAACCGGGCCCGGACGCCAGGACCCGCCGGATCGCGCTCACCGAGCGGGGCCGCGCGCTGGTCCCGTTCCTGGAGGCGGAGTGGCGGGCGACCGCGGCGGCGGTCGCCGAGCTCGACGACGAGTGCCTGCCGACCTCGATCGGTGCCGCGGTGGACGCGATGCGGGCCGCGCTGGGGCGGCGCGGCCTGGCCGACCGGATCACCGACCGGCTCGGTGAGCCGGGACCCCCGCCGTCCGCCTGATGCGCACCGGCCTGATCGATCTCCGGCCGCTGCGGGTCCCGGCCTTCCGGGCCGCCTGGATCGGCGGCACCGCGCACGGCTTCGGCCAGCAGGCGGCGACCGTCGCGGTGCTGCAACAGACCTGGGACCTGACCCGGAGCCCGCTGTGGACCGGTGCGCTCGGCGTCGCGACCGCGGTGCCGCTGCTGCTGACCGGCCCGGTCGGCGGTGCACTGGCCGACGCGGTCGACCGGCGGCTGCTGATCCGGCTCGCGACCGCGTTGCAGCTGGTCGTCGCGCTCGCACTGGTCACCCAGGCGGTGCTCGGCGCGGCCCGGGTGGCGCTGCTGTTCGGCCTGGTCGCGCTGCTCGCCGCCGGGGCGGGACTGGGCGTTCCGGCCCGCCGGACGCTGCCCTCGGCCGAGACGGTGGTCGGGATCGCCGGGCCCGAGCTGGGGAACCTGCGCGGCGGGCTGGTGGCGGCGCTGACCTCGGGACCGGTCGCGCTGGTCGGCGGGGGACTGGCGGCGAGCGTGGTCGTGGGCTGGGTGGCGCTGCGGAACCGGGCGCTGCGGGAGTACACCCTCCCGGGTCCGCCCGGCCACCGGGGGGTGGCCGGGCGGACCGGTGGAGCTGGTGGTGCTGGTGGTGCCGCTCAGCCGGGCATGCCGGGCATCATCGGCATCTCGGGCAGCACCGGCTGGGACGCGAACAGGTCGAGGTACATCCCGCCGGACACGAACAGGCCGAGCACGCCGAGCACCAGCCCGCCCAGCGCGACCGGGCGCACCCAGGCCGCGGTGCCGGGGCGCTTGGCCGGGCCGAGCAGCAGCACCGTGGTCAGCACGACGGCGACCAGCGCGATCAGGCCGTTGACGCCGGCCGCGACGTTCCACGGGGCGCCGTAGAACGCGTCGATCGAGTCGCCCGGCATGCCGGTGGCGGCCTCGATCTGGCCGACCAGCTCCTCCCGGGAGCGCAGCATGTCGGTGAGCGAGGTGCCGGTCAGCGAGGCGAGCCCGAGGCCCGCGCCGACGACGGCGCCCGCACCCGCGGCGGTGCCGCCGGACGCGGTCGCCGTGCCCCCGGTCGCGCCGGCCCCGGCGGCCGAGCCGGTGGCGGCGGCCGGTCCGTCGGTGCGGCCGGTGTCCGCGTCCGTGGTCGAGCTGCTGCCCACAGCGGAGTCGGTGCTGCCGGAGTCGGTGCTGCCGGTGCCGGACTCGGTGGTCGATCCCGCGGCGGAGTCGGCTGCGGCGGCGGTCGATCCCGCGCCGGACCCGGTGGCCGAGCCCGAGGCGCCGGTGCCCGAGGCAGCGGTGGCCGAGCCGGTGGTGCCCGAGCCGGCGGTGTCCGGGCCGGTGGTGCTGTCGGGGGTGGCGCTGCTGCCGGTGCCGGACTCGGCGCCGGTGTCACCGGACGCATCGGCGCCCGTCGGGTCCGTGTCGGTCGCGACCGGAGCGGTCTCCGTGTCGTGGGTCGTCTCGGAAGCCATTCCGGCACGGTACGTCAGCGGTGCGGCCGTTCTCCGGCCCCCCTACCTCGGGGAACGTCCCGGCCGACGATCGGTCGCCCGATCGGGTCGCGCGGTGTCCGGTACCAGATCCGATGGGGTCCGGATCCCCGGTGCCGGGGGTGTCACCGGATGTCCGGCCCGTCCTGCGCCGACGATCCGGTGGATCCGTGGCCGGGACACCGTGATCGCGCCGACGATCGGTCCGCGCACCGCCGAACCGAGCACGGGACCGGCGCGTCCCAGGATGCGCGTCGCGCGCGGTGCCCGGGCCGGGCACGGGCAGCCCGACCCGCCGCCGCACGGGCCCCACGGCGTCAGCGGTTGGTCGGGAACCCGAGGTCGACGCCGCTGGCGGTGGTGTCGGGCCAGCGGGTGGTGACGACTTTGGTGCGGGTGTAGAAGTGCACGCCGTGGGTGCCGTGGGCGTGGGTGTCGCCGAAGAGTGAGTTTTTCCAGCCGCCGAAGCTGTAGTAGGCCATGGGGACAGGGACGGGGACGTTGATGCCGATCATGCCGACTTCGATTTCGTTCTGGAAGCGGCGGGCGGCGGCGCCGCTGCGGGTGAACAGTGCGGTGCCGTTGCCGTAGGGGTTGGTGTTGATGAGTTCGACGGCGTCGGGGTAGGTGTCGACGCGCAGGACGGACAGGACGGGGCCGAATATTTCGTCGGTGTAGACGGTCATGTTGGTGGTGACGTGGTCGAGGAGGGTGGGTCCGACGAAGAAGCCGCCGTCGGTGCCGTCGGCGGGGTCGGCGTGGAAGCTGCTGGTGCGTCCGTCGACGACGATGGTGGCGCCGTCGGTCTCGCCGGCGTCGATGTAGCTGGTGACGCGGTGTTGGGCGGCGCGGGTGACGAGCGGGCCCATGTCGGTCCCGCGGCGGCCGTCGCCGGTGCGTAGGGCGCGGGTGCGTTCGGCGATCTTGGTGACGAGGGTGTCGGCGATGTCGCCGACGGCGACGAGTGCGGAGATGGCCATGCAGCGTTCGCCGGCGGAGCCGTAGCCGGCGTTGACGGCTTGGTCGGCGGCGTGGTCGAGGTCGGCGTCGGGGAGGACGACCATGTGGTTCTTGGCGCCGCCGAGTGCTTGGACGCGTTTGCCGTGGGCGGTGCCGGTTTCGTAGATGTGGCGGGCGACGGGGGTGGATCCGACGAAGCTGATTGCCGTGATGTCGGGGTGGGTGAGTAGTGCGTCGACGGTGGTCTTGTCGCCGTGCACGACGTTGAAGACGCCGTCGGGGAGTCCGGCTTCGGTCCAGAGTTCGGCGATCCACAGTGCGGCGGAGGGGACTTTCTCCGAGGGTTTGAGGACGACGGTGTTGCCGGTGGCGATGGCGATGGGGAAGAACCACATCGGGACCATGGCGGGGAAGTTGAACGGGGAGATGATGGCGACGGGGCCGAGTGGTTGGTGGATGGAGTGGACGTCGATGCCGGTGGAGGCGTTTTCGGTGGCGGAGCCGGTGAGTAGGTGGGGTGCGCCGCAGGCGAATTCGACGACTTCCTGGCCGCGGGCTACTTCGCCGGCGGCGTCGGTGAGGACTTTGCCGTGTTCGGCGGTGATGAGTGCGGCGAGTTCGGGTGCGCGGTGGTTGAGTAGTTCGCGGAAGCGGAACAGGATCTGGGTGCGGCGGGTGAGGCTGGTGTCGCGCCATCCCGGGAACGCCGCCCTCGCCGCCGCCACCGCCGCGGCCGTCTCCTCCTCCGAGGCCAGCGGCAGGTAACCGGTCACCGCGCCGGTCGCCGGATCCGTCACGTCGGAGAACCGGCCCGAGACCCCCTCCAGCGGCTTCCCGCCGACCCAGTGGTGCAGCACCCGGGTGTCCGGGGCGTCGATGGTGCTCGTCATGATCGCCTCTCAGAACTGGTCGGGCCGCAGGAACGGTCGCTGCGCGGCCTTGTTCTGCTCGTAGGTCTTGCGCGCGGACTGCGTGGTCGCGAGCTCGCTGACCTCGGCGACCGGCACGTCCCACCACGCCTCCGAGTCCGGGGAACCCGCGAGCGGATCGGTCTCGACGTGGATCACCGTGCTGTCGTCGGCCGCCTTCGCCGACCGGATCGCCGCCGCGAACTCCTCCGCCGTCGAGGCGCGGACGACCCGCCCCCCGAAGCTCGCGGCGTTCGCGGCCAGGTCCATCGGGAGCCGGTCGCCGTCCAGCCGGCCGGTCGCCGCGGACCGGTACCGGTACCGGGTGCCGAACCGCTGCGAGCCCAGCGACTCCGACAGCGCGCCGATCGAGGCGAACCCGTGGTTCTGCACCAGCACCGTGATGATCTTGATGCCCTCCTGGACCGCGGTCGCCAGCTCGGTCGCCATCATCAGGTACGACCCGTCGCCGACCAGCACGAACACGTCCCGGTCCGGGCAGGCCATCCGCACCCCGAGCCCGCCCGCGACCTCGTAGCCCATGCAGCTGTAGCCGTACTCGACGTGATAGCCCTTCGCCTCCCGCACGCGCCACAGCTTGTGCAGGTCGCCCGGCATCGAACCGGCCGCGCACACGACCACGTCCTGCGCGTCGGACAGCTCGTTGACCAGGCCGATCACCGCGCTCTGGGACAGCAGCCCGTCCGGGACCGGCGTGCCGCGGAAGGCGGCGTCCACCCGCGCCGTCCACTCGGCCTCCGCGCGGGTGTACTCCGCCCGGTACGCCGCGGGCACCCGGTACCCGCGCAGCAGCACGGTGAGCTCGCGCAGCGTCTCCCGCGCGTCGGCGACGACCGGCACACCGGAGTGCTTCACCGAGTCGACCGGCGCGACGTTGATGTTGACGAACCGCACGTCCGGGTTGCGGAACAGGGTGCGGCTCGCCGTCGTGAAGTCCGACCAGCGGGTCCCGATCCCGACGACGACGTCGGCGTCCCGGGCGGCCGCGTTCGCCGCGGTCGTGCCGGTGGCGCCGATCGCGCCGAGACTCTGCGGGTGGTCGTGCAGCAGGCTGCCCTTCCCCGCCTGGGTCTGCCCGACCGGGATCCCGGTGCGCTCGCAGAACACCGCCAGCGCGTCCGTCGCGTCGCTGTGGTGCACGCCCCCACCGGCGACGACGAGCGGCCGCTCGGCGCCCCGCACGAGCTCTGCGGCCCGCTCCAGCGCCCACGACTCGGGCACCGGCCGGGCGACGTGCCACACCCGGTCGTCGAAGAGCTCGAGCGGCCAGTCGTGCGCCTGCGCCTGGACGTCCTGCGGCAGGCACAGCGTCACCGCGCCGGTCGCCGCCGGATCGGTCAGCACCCGCATCGCCGCCAGCAGCGCCGCGGGCAGCTGCTCGGGCCGCCACACCCGGTCGAAGTACGCCGACACCGGGCGGAAGCAGTCGTTCACCGTCACGTCGCCGGCCCAGGGCTGTTCCAGCTCCTGCAGCAGCGGCGACGCGGACCGGTCGGCGAAGGTGTCCGCGGGCAGCAGCAGCACCGGCAGCCGGTTGATCGTCGCCAGCGCCGCACCCGTCACCATGTTCGTCGCGCCCGGCCCGACGCTCGTCGTCACCGCCCAGGTCTGCAACCGGTCGCGCATCCGGGCGAAGGCGACCGCGGTGTGCACCATGGCCTGCTCGTTGCGGCCCAGCACGTAGGGCAGCGAGGAGCCGGCCGACCCGTCGGTCCACTCCAGCTCGTCCTGCAGCAGCGCCTGCCCGATGCCCGCCACGTTCCCGTGGCCGAAGATGCCCAGGCAGCCCTCGACCAGCCGGCGCCGGATCCCGTCCCGCTCGCTGTACTGGGCGGCGAGGAACCGCACGGTCGCCTGGGCGACCGTCAGCCGGACGGTCTCCCCGGCCGCGTCTGTCGTCCCGTTCATCACTGCCCTCCGAGCCTGTGGTCGACGGCCTGCCCGGCCCAGGTGTCGCGGATCCAGGCCTGGTCGGGGTGGTCGGTGATCCGCCAGGCGCGCTCGTCGCCCGGCCCGGCCATCACGTTCAGGTAGTACATGTCGTGTCCCGGCGCGGCCGCGCACGGCCCGTGCCAGCCCCACGGGACCAGCACGGTGTCCCGGTCGCGCACCTCGACGGTCACGTCGATGACGTTCCCGGGCGACGATGACGTCCGGTGGAACCCGAGGCCGGGCTGCCCGCCGGGGCCGGGCGCGATCTCGAAGTAGTAGATCTCCTCCAGCTCGCACTCGTGCGGGCCGGACTCGTCGTGCTTGTGCGCCGGATAGCTGGACCAGTTCCCGCCCGGCGTGACCACCTCGACGCAGATCGCCGCCGCCGCCTCGAACACCCCGGCCGCGCCGAAGTTGCGGACCTGGCGGGAGGCGGCGCCGGCGCCGCGCAGCTCCACCGGCACGTCCGTGGCGGGGCCGTAGCGGAACGGCAGCTCCCGGTCGGTGCGGGCGGCGCACAGCGCGAAGCGCCCGCCGGCGGCCGAGGCGATCGTGACCGGGGACCGCACCGGCAGATAGGCGAAGTCGGACGGCCCCTCGAACACGTCCGTCCGGCCCTGCAGGGTGTGGGTCACGTCGCCCAGGGTGACCGTCGCCGAACCGGACAGCGGGACGACGAACATCTCCTCGTCCCCGGTGTCGACGAGCCGGTGGCCGCCGGCGGGCAGGTTCAGGATCCGCAGGCCGGAGTACGTCCAGCCGGCCGACTCGGGGGTGACGACGAGCTCGTAGCCCGCGCCCGCCGCGCTCCCGGCGGCGATCACGTACCGGTCGCTCATCCCGCGTGCACCTCCTGCGGCCGCACCAGCGACACGGCGGTGTCGACGGCCGCGGCGACGTCGTCGTCCTCGGGATAGAGCAGCGCCCGCCCGACGATCAGTCCGCGCACCGACGGCAGCTCCAGCGCCGCCTTCCAGGACGCGTAGGTCTCCGCGGGCTGCGCGGTCGGGTCGCCGCCGAGCAGCAACGTCGGCAGCGTGGTCGCCGCCATCACCCGTTCCATCTCCTCGACGACCGGCAGCTTCAGCCAGGTGTAGGCGCTGGACCCGCCCAGGCCCTGGGCGATGTGGATGGACCGGATGACGGCGTCCGGGGACAGGTCGTTGCACACCCGCCCGTCGACCCGGCGGGACAGGAACGGCTCGACCATGCAGACCAGGCCGGACCGGTTCGCCTCGGTGACGACCCGGGCGCACAGCTCCAGCGTGCGGACCGAGCCGGGGTCCTCCAGGTCGATCCGGGTCAGCGTCTTGATCGCGTCGAACCCGGCGTCCACCGTGTCGCGCACCGCGTAGCCGGTGTGCCGGTCGTCCAGCTCGAACGCGGCACCCTGGATGCCGCCCCGGTTCATCGAGGAGACCACGACCTTGCCCTCGAGCGCGCCGAGCAGCAGCAGGTCCTCCAGGACGTCGGCGGTGGCGAGCACGCCGTCGACGCCGGGCCGGGACAGCGCGGTGACCAGTCGGCCGAGCAGCTCGGGGCGGCTGGCCATGGCGTCGGTCCGGCCGCGGGCGGACAGCGAGCCGCGGGCCGGGTGGTCCGCTGCGACGATCATCAGCCGGCCGTCGGACGGGACGAACGGGCGGCGGCGCCGCGACGCGAGCAGCGCCGGGATCTGCTCGGGGGCGAAGGCGCGGATGTCGCGGATCTCGTCGTAGGAGGCCGCGACACCGTGGGGGGTCGTTCGCATGCTGGTCACCGCTCCTCGTTCGGGTCGCCGCCGCCGAGCAGCACGTCGATCTCGGCGGCGGTGGGCATGGCGGTCGAGCACTCCAGCCGGGAGGCGACGATCGCGCCCGCGGCGTTCGCCCGGGCGAGCACCGTCTCCAGCGGCCAGCCGGCGAGCAGGCCGTGCGCGAGCGAGCCGCCGAAGCTGTCGCCGGCGCCCAGGCCGTTGCACGGGGTGACCGGGATCGGCGGGGACACGACGCGCTCGGTGCGGGTCCTGGCCAGCACCCCGTCGGCGCCGCGCTTGACGACCGCGAGCCGGACCCCGGCGTCGAGCAGCGCCTCGGCGGCCCGGTCCGGGTCGGTCTCGCCGACCGCGACCTCGCACTCCTCCCGGTTGCCGACCGCCACGGTGACCTGCCCGAGCACCTTCTGCACCTGCGCGGTGGCCGCGGCCGGGGAGTCCCAGAACATCGGCCGGTAGTCCAGGTCGAGCACTGTCCGGCCGCCGGCCCGGGCGGCGAGGGCCTCGTGGTGCGCCGAGCGGGACGGCTCCTCGGACAGGCCGGACACCGACAGCCAGAGCAGGCCGGCGCCCGCGACGGCCGCCCGGTCCAGGTCGGCGGGGGAGACCTGCAGGTCGGGGGCGGTGGGCCGGCGGTAGAAGTAGAGCGGGAAGTCGTCCGGCGGGAGGATCTCGCAGAAGGTGACCGGCGTCGGGTACTCGCTGCTGGTGACGACGTGCCGGTCGTCGACGCCGAGCCGGTTCAGCTCCCGGCGGACGTAGCGGCCGAACGGGTCGTCGCCGACCCCGGTGATGATCGCGGCGCGCCGGCCCAGCCGGGCCGCGGCGACCGCCACGTTGGCGGTGGTGCCGCCGAGGAACTTGCCGAACGACGTCACGTCCTCCAGGCCGACGCCGACCTGCAACGGATAGATGTCCACCCCGGCGCGGCCGAAGGTCAGGATCTCGGCGGAGGTGTTCATGATCCTCTTCCCGTGGGGTCCGTGCTGCGGCTTCCCTGCGAACGGTAGGCGCGACAGTGGTGTCCGGTCAATAGTTTGTACAGACATAAAGACAACCGGACTTTCGCGGTACGCTCCGGGCATGGCCACCCGAACCGATGCGGTGCAGGTCGATGTCCGGCTCGACCGGGCCAGCCCGGTGCCGCTCTACCACCAGCTCGCCCAGGCGATCGAGGCCGCGATCGACTCGGGCGACCTGAAACCGGGGGACCGGCTGGAGAACGAGCTCTCGCTGACCCGGCGGCTCGGGCTCGCCCGGCCGACCGCCCGGCAGGCGATCCAGGAGCTGGTCCGCAAGGGGCTGCTGGTGCGCCGGCGGGGCCTCGGCACGCAGGTGGTCCGCCCGGCGATCCACCGCGACGTCCGGCTCAGCAGCCTCTACGACGACCTGGCCGCCTCCGGCCGGGCCCCGGACACCACCGTGCTGGAGCACGAGAGCTGCACGCCGGCCACCTCCGGCATCGCGGTGCTGAGCGAGCTGCTGCCCGCCGACGAGCCGCTGCAGCGGGTGCTGCGGCTGCGCCGGGCGGACGGCGAGCCGCTGGCGATCATGGCCAACTACCTGCCCGCCCGGTTCCGGCTGGACGACGAGGCGCTCGCCGGGCGCAGCCTCTACAACCTGCTGCGCGACCAGGGGGCGCAGATCGCGATCGCGCACCAGACGATCGGGGCCCGGCTCGCCGACGCCGAGGAGGCGGCGCTGCTGGAGCAGCCGCAGCCGCTGGCCTGCGTGACCGCCGAACGGATCGTCTACGACGACGCCGGTGCGCTCGTCGAGCTCGGCCGCCATCTCTATCGCGCCGATCGGTACACGGTGCAGACCTCCCTGGTGGTCTGACGGGTCACGAGGCGCGCAGCGCCCCCCGCAGGTTCGCCACGCTGGTCGCGACGTCCCCGCCCGGTCCGTCGCCGGTCGGCGGCCCGTGCAGGATCGTGTCCTGCTCCAGGACGTGCCAGCCGTCGTAGCCGTGCGCGTCCAGGTGCGACAGCACGCCGCTCAGGTCCACGTCGCCCTCGCCGAGCGGCCGGTACATGCCCAGGCCGACGGCCTCGGTGTAGGTGCGCCTGCCGTCCTGCACCTGGCGGGCCAGTTCGAGATCGACGTCCTTGAGATGGGTGTGCGCGATCCGTTCCGGGGCCTGGCGGGCCAGCGCCGCCGGGTCGGTGCCACCGATCAGCAGGTGGCCGGTGTCCAGGCAGAGCGCGATCCGGGATCCCTCCAGCACGCGGCGGACGTCGTCGCCGGTCTCCACCATCGTCCCGACGTGCGGGTGCAGCACCGCGGTGACGCCGCGGGCCGCGGCGTGCCCGGCGATCCGGTCCAGGTTGGACAGCAGCAGCCGCCAGCCGCGCCCGTCGAGCTCGGGCCGGGAGTCGTAGCCGGTCCCGCCGGAGTCGGCGGAGAGCACGAGGGTCCCGGCGCCCGCGGCGTCGTAGCCGGCCAGCAGGTCGTCGACGCCGGGCAGCGGATCGTGCCCGGGCACGTGCAGCAGCGTCGGGGTGAACCCGCCGACCGCGTGCAGCCCGTGCCGGCGCAGCGTCGCCGCCTTCGCGCCCGGCGCGTCGGGCAGGAAGCCGGCCGGGCCGAACTCGGTCGCGGCCAGGCCGACCTCGCGCATCTCGGCGAGCACCCGGTCCGGATCGAGCTGGTAGCCCCAGCCGGGGACCTCGCACACCCCCCACGAGATCGGTGCGCCGGCGATCCTCGGCCCGGCCATCAGCGGACCACCTCGGCGAGCCGGACCGGGCGGTGCGCGCGCAGCGAGAGCGTGGCGGCCTCGGCGATCCAGTCGGCCGCCAGCGCGTCGGCCACCGAGCACGGGGTCGCGCGGGTGCCCGCGACCAGCTCGGTGAACGCGGTCAGCTCGGCCCGGAACGCGGGGGCGAAGCGGTCCATGAACGTCTCGTGCAGCCGGCCGCCGGGGACCGGCACGCCCGGCTCGACCGACCGCAGCGGCAGTCCGGCGTCGAGGCCGACGCCGATCGAGTCGGCGTCGCCGTGCAGCTCCATCCGCACGTCGTAGCCGCGCCGGTTGTAGCGGGAGTTGGAGACCACGGCCTGCGCGCCGTCGTCGAGGGTCAGGATCGCCTGCCCGGTGGAGACGTCGCCGGAGTCGGCGAAGACCGGGTCGCCGTGCACGTCGCCGGTGGCGTAGACCTCGACGACCTCGCGGCCGGTGACCCAGCGCAGCGCGTCGAAGTCGTGCACCGCGCAGTCCCGGAAGATCCCGCCGGAGGTCCGCAGGTACGACGCGGGCGGCGGCGCCGGGTCCAGTGTGGTCGCCCGGACGGTGAACACCCGGCCGAGCTCGCCCGCCCGCACGGCGGCGCGGGCCGCGGCGTACCCGGCGTCGAACCGGCGCGGGAACCCGATGTGGACGCGCTCGTCGCGGCCGGCGAGCTTGGCCGCGACGTCCATCCCGTCGTCGATCCGGGTGGCGAGCGGCTTCTCGCAGAAGACCGGCAGGCCCGCGTCGACCGCGGCGAGCAGCAGCTCGGGATGGGCGGCCGTGGCGGCGGCGATCACCACGCCGTCCGGCTTCCCGGTCAGCAGCTCGTCCGGGGACGCCGCCGCGGTGGCGCCGGTGCCTGCGGTGACCGCGGCGATGGCGTCGGCGCGCGCGTCGGTGACGATCAGCTCGTCGACGGAGTCGAGACCGGCGAGGGTCTGCGCATGGAACGCGCCGATCCGGCCGAGTCCGATGAGTCCGATCTTCATGGCGTTCCAATCGTGTCGAGGTCGGTGCCGGGATGTGCGGCGGACCGGATCGCGACCGGCCCCCCGGTGCGGTTCGACGAGTCTCCGGCCGGATCAGGATTTATGTCAAGACAAAGTCTGGTCCGGTGGGGCACCCGGGGCCGCCTCGGCGGGGCGGCCCCGGGCGGGGGAGCACGCCGGTCAGCGCTTCAGTTCGTGGGCGAGCTCGGCCAGCTCCTGGCCGCCCGCCATCTCCGCGGTCAGCTCCTCCAGGGACACCTCGTCGCGCCGGCGGTCGAGCACCTGGCGGCCCAGCTTGAGGATCATGAAGCGGTCGCCGACCAGGTTCGCGTGGTGCGGGTTGTGGGTGATGAACACGACGCCCAGGCCGGCGTCGCGGGCGGCGGCGGTGTACCTGAGCACCACACCGGACTGTTTGACGCCCAGTGCCGCGGTCGGCTCGTCCAGGATCAGCACCCGGGCTCCGAAGTAGACCGCCCTGGCGATCGCGACGCACTGCCGCTGGCCGCCGGACAGGGTGCCGATCGGCTGGTTGATGTCCTTGACGTGGATGCCCATCTTCCGCAGCTCGGTGTCGGCGATCTCGCGCATCCCGGCGATGTCCAGCGGGGCCAGCGGATAGCGCCCCTTCCGCAGCTCGGAGCCGAGGAAGAAGTTGCGCCAGACCTCCATCAGCGCGACCACCGCCAGGTCCTGGTACACCGTGGCGATGCCGAGATCGAGGGCCTGCCGCGGCGAGGAGAACCGCACCTGCTCGCCGTGCACGGAGACGGTGCCCTCGGTGTGCGGGTGCAGCCCTGAGATGATCTTGATCAGGGTGGACTTCCCGGCCCCGTTGTCGCCGAGCACGCAGGTCACCTCGCCGGCGTGCACGGTCAGGTGCACGTCCTCCAACGCGCGGATGGCGCCGTAGCTCTTGCCGACCCCGCTCAGCTGGACGAGCGGTGCGGCGGATCGTCGGTCGGTGGTCATCCCGGGCCCCTTCACTTCCGCCGCGTCGCGGACGTCTTGACGTAGAGATTGACCAGGACGGCCAGCAGCAGCATCACGCCTAGGAACGCCTTGAACCAGTTCGGGTCCCATCCGGCGTAGACGATGCCCTGGGTGGTCATCCCGAAGATGAACGCACCGAGCGCGGATCCGACCGCCGAACCGAAACCACCGGTCAGCAGCGCCCCGCCGACCACCGCGGCGACGATGTAGATCAGCTCGTTGCCGACCCCGAGCCCGGCCTGCACGGTGGAGAAGTTGAACAGCAGGTGCTGGCCGAGGAACCAGGCCATCAGGGCGACGCCCATGAACAGCCCGATCTTGACCCGGGCCACCGGGACGCCGACCGCGCGGGCCGAGTCCTGGTTGCCGCCGACCGCGAAGATCCAGTTGCCGGTCCGGGTGCGCAGCAGCAGCCAGGACGCGATCGCGACGAACACCAGCCACCAGAGCACCGACATCTTCACCGTCATGAAACCCAGTGGAACGTCACCGGCGAAGAACGCCCTGGCCGAGGCGAAGCCGTCCATGTCGGAGATGTTGTCGGTGGCGACGGTGCCGGTGACCAGCTTGGTGACGCCGAGATTGACACCCTGCAGCACGAAGAAGGTGGACAGGGTGATCAGGAAGCTGGGCAGCCTGGTCCGGACCAGCAGCCAGCCGTTGACGAAGCCGATCGCGAGCGCGATGACCAGGCTGACCGTGACGCCGGCCCAGACGTTCAGCGAGAGCTGGAAGCTGATCATCGCCGAGGACAGTGCGGCGGCGGTGACCGCGACGCCGGAGGACAGGTCGAACTCGCCGCCGATCATCAGCAGCGCCACACCGAGCGCGACGATGCCGATCGTGGACGCCGAGTAGAGGACGGTGGACAGCGCCTCGACCGACCGGAACGGCGGCGCGACGACGACGAAGAAGACGAAGATCGCGATCGCGGCGGCGGTGGCCCCGATCTCCGGGCGGGCCAGTGCGCGGGCGCCGAGCGAGCGCTGCACGCGGGCCGGGCCGTCCGGCACGGGCGGTGTGGTGGTGGGCGGGGTGGCGACACTCATCGCGGGTGCTCCTGGGCGCTCAGCGGGTGTTGTTCGCCGCGTAGCCGGCGATCTCGGCGATGTTGCTGCTGTCGACGACGGACGGGCCGGTGAGGACCGGCAGGCCGCCGCCCAGGTCGTTGCCGTTGGTGAGGTTCAGCCAGAGGCTCTGCACCGACATGTACCCCTGCACGTAGGGCTGCTGGTCGATGGAGAAGGAGATCCGGCCGTCCTGCACCGCGGTCGCGACGTCGGAGTTGAGATCGAAGGTGATGATCTCGGCCCGGCTGCCGGTCTCGGCCGTGGCCTGGCTCGCGGCGAGTGCGACCGGTGCACCGAGGGTGACGACGTGGGTGATCGACGGGTCCTGCTGCAGCTTCGCCCCGATCGTCTGCTGCACCGACGGCAGGTCGGTGCCGTTGACCTGGAGGTTCTCCGTGTCCGGCGAGGTGGCGAGCACCCCGGCGCAGCGGGCCTCCAGGGAGACCGAACCCTGCTCGTGGATGACGCAGAGGGTCCGGCCGCCGCCGGCCTCGGCGATCCGTTCGCCCGCGGTGCGACCGGCGAGGGTCTCGTCGGAGCCGAAGTACATCCCGATGCCGTAGGTCGGGTACTCCTCGATCCCGGAGTTGAACGCGACGGTGGGGATGCCCGCGTCGACCGCCCGTTGCGCGGCCGGACCGACCTGGGCGGCCTGGGAGAGGGTGACCGCGATGCCGTCCACCTGGGAGTCGATCGCGTTCTGCACGAGGGTGGCCTGCTGACCGCCGTCCGGGTTGTTCGAGTACCGCAGCTCCACGTTCAGCTCACCCGCGGCCTGCTCCGCCCCGGCGCGCACCTTGTCCCAGAACGAGTCGCCGGGTGACTCGTGGGTGATCATCGCGACGACGTAGCTCTGGTCGGTGGCCCCGCTCTGCGCCTGCGCGCCGCCCTGGCTGCTGCATGCGGCGAGTGCCAGGACCGAGGCCGCGGCGACGGCCACCGTGAGGGTCTTCCGAATACTCCTCATCGAGCATCTTTTCTCTCTGTGAAATGCAGCCGTGGCGGCCACGGAAGTGAGATACACCACGAACAGGTGTACGCTCCCGACTTCATCAGGTCAATACTTTGTCAGTACAAATCGCAGCATGGTTGAGATGGAGGTGCGCCGTGCCCGATCCGGGCCCGACCGTGCGGGACACGCCGGACCGGGGCAGTCCGGTGCCGCTGTACTTCCAGGTCGCCGGGCGCATCCGGTCCATGGTGGACAGTGGGGAGCTGCCGGCCGGCAGCCGGTTGCCGCACGAGGCGGAGCTGCTGGAACGGTTGCGCACCAGCCGGTCCACCCTGCGCCGCGCGGTGTCCTACCTGGTCGAGCTGGGAGTGCTGACGCGACGGCGGGGCGCCGGGATCCTGGTGCTGCCGCGGCGGGTCGAGCTGCCCGTCGAGCTCTGCGGGCTGCACGACGATCTCCTCCGGGCCGGCCGCGGGCCGGCCACCGAGCTGCGCTCGTTCGAGATCGGACCGGCCGAGGAGCACGTCGCGCAGGCGCTCGGGCTGCCGCCGCGGGCCGTCGTCGCCCGGTTCGAGCGGCTGCGGCTGGCCGACGGCGAACCGCTCGCGCTCCTGTCCAACCGGGTGCCGGTCGCGGTGCTGCCGCTGCATCCCGACGATCTCGCCGGCCGCGGGCTGTACGACCTGCTGCGCGACGCGGGACGCGCACCCCGGCGGACCCGGCAGACCATCGGTGCCCGGGCCGCGACCGAGGCGGAGGCCGCGCTGCTCGGCGGGGCACCGGGTGCGCCGCTGCTCACGCTGATCAGCACCGCCTGGGACGACGCCGGAGCCGCTGTGGAGTACGGCACGCACCTGCTGCGGCCCGATCGCTACGTCGTCGAGCTCGACCGGGTCGCGTCGGGCGTCGTGGTGGCGGGGGACGGGTAGCCCCGGCGCGCTCGCGGTGTCTGCAGTGTCCGGGGTGGCCGGCGCGGCCGCTTCGCCCGGCGCGGCCGGGTGGCCGCTTCGCCCGGCACGGCCGGGGCGGCCGCTTCGCCCGGCGCGCCGGCGTTGCCCGATGTGCTCGCGTCGCCCGGTGATCGCGGATCGTCCGGTGATCGCGGATCCTCCGGCGAGCTCGCGTCGCTCGGGGTGGGTCGTGTCGCCGGTGGGGTGTTGCCCGTCGCGCGCGGCAGGCGGTGAGCGGTCCGGTCGTGGGTGTCGCACGCCTCGCACCCCTGCCGCCTCGTCGCACCCCTGGCGCGGCGTCGCACCGCTTCCAGCCGGTGCGGTGTGGGTGCCGGGGTGCGGCGTGCGGAGCGGGTGCGGGCGTCGCACCCCTGGCGCGATGCCGCACCGCTTCCGTCCGGTGCGACGCCGGACACGGGGGGCGAAGCAGGGTGAGGGTGCGAGGTCTGCGGCCGGGGGCGCGTCGCTCGGAGGGGCGTCGCTCGGGGGCACGTCACTCGAGGGCACGTCGCTCGGGGGTGCGTCGCTCGGGGGCCGCGTCGCTCGGAGGGCGCGGCGCGCGTCACGGGGACACGCCTCGTCGGGGCGGCGACCCGGCCCGGCGACCCCGCCGGGGGTGCGGAACAGGGGCCCGGCGGCCCGCGCCGGGATCAGGCCGAGGGGGCAGACAGGGTCAGGCCGGGCGGTCAGGCCGGGCGGTGCGGGGTCCCGCGCAGGCTGTACCAGTACGCGCCGGCCTCGGCGTCGCTCATGTCGGTGCGCACCTCCACCCCGGCGGGCCGGCCGAAGCGACGCTTGATCGCCTTCCGGGCGACCTTCTCGACCTTGTGTGCCAACCGCTCCGGGACGGTCCGCCCGGCGAGGGTCAGCACGGCGACGAAGGCGTAGCGGGCGGGCCCGCGGCGGGGCCAGGGACCGGTGCCGTCGGCGAGCGACAGCTCCACGGTCATCGGCCGCTTCTCGTGCTCGTGCAACGCCCGGGTCAGCTCGGCCTCGACCGTCTGTGCCTCGGCGCCGGCGGGTGCCTCGACCCGGACGACGGCCATCACGGCATTCGGCATCCCTGTGCTCACAGCACTCACGGTCCGTGGCTCCTTCCGCTGCGCACCGCCCCACGAAGTGCGCATCTCGGACCATTGTTTCCCTGACACGCCGGGATCAAACAAGAACTGGATCGAGAAAGTACCTGTCAATGTCACTGCGGAGGGTGGCATTCAGCCGATCGCGTTCACCTGTACGGCTCACGGGCGGGTGAGCCGCTCCAGGATCTCCAGCACGTGCTCGTACTCCTTGCCGGTCGCCCGGCTCATCCCGAGCTCGCAGGTCCGGTTGCACGAGGCGTACCCGTCGGCCGGCACCGCGGCGATCTCCCGGGCCTGCTCCGCGGTGGCCGCCGCGGTCAGCTCCGGATGCAGCAGCCCGCGGTCCCCGGCGAACCCGCAGCATCCCCAGGAGTCGGGGACGACGACGTCGTCGGCGACCGCGCCGGCGACCTGCCGCAGCGGCTCGACGAGCCCGAGCTGGGTGGCCGAGCAGGTCGGGTGCAGCACGAGCCGGTCCAGCCGCCCGCGCACCGAACCGGCGAGCGCGGGCAGCAGGTGCTCGGCGGTGTAGGCGACCGAGTCGACGACCTCGATGCCCCGGTACTCCGCCGGCCCGGCCGCGATCATCACCCGCAGGCCCTCGGTGCACGACGACGCGTCGGTCACCACCGGGAGGGTGCCGCGCCGGGTGGTCGTCCAGAGCGCGGGCAGCACCCGCTGTGCCATCGCCGTCGCCCCCTCGGTCAGCCCCTTGGACTTCCACGGCGTGCCGCAGCACAGCGAGCCGAGATCGGCGGGTGCGGTGACCCGGATCCCGGCGCGGTCGCAGAGCCGGACGAACGCGTCCGCGGCGCCGTCCCCGGCGGAGCCGAACATCGCACCGGTGCACGACGAGAACAGCACCAGTGCGGCGTCGGTCCCGACCAGCCCGCCGGGCCTGCGCCGCCCGCCACCGCCGGGCAGGTCGGCGGACCACAGCGGGACCTGCTCGGTGTCGGCGATCCGGCGCAGCGCGGCCGAGGCGGGCCCCGCACCCGGCACCCGCCGCGCCACCGAGAGCGCGACGCCCGCCGCCCGGGTGGTGGCGCCCCAGTGCCGGGCCGCGAACGCCCAGCCGCGGGCGGCGACCGGCTGCGGGCGCTCGGCCCGCAGCCGGCGCACCAGGTCCCCGGTGTTGATCAGCACCGGGCAGGCGGTGCCGCACATGCCGTCGACCGCGCAGGTGTCGACGCCGTCGTAGGCGTAGTCCGCCTCCAGCTCGGCGACCAGCTGCCCGTCGCCTGCGGCCCGCGCCCGCTCCAGCTCGCGGCGCAGCACGATCCGCTGCCGCGGCGTCGTCGTCAGGTCCCGGCTGGGGCACACCGGCTCGCAGAAGCCGCACTCGACGCACCGGTCCACCTCGGACTCGACGGCCGGGGCGGACTTGAGGTCGGACAGGTGCGCCGTCGGGTCGTCGTCGAGGACGACGCCGGGGGAGAGCACCCCGCGCGGGTCGCACAGCCGCTTGATCTCGCGCATGACCTCGTACAGGTCGTCGCCGTACTGCCTGCGGACGAACGGCGTCATCATCCGGCCGGTCCCGTGCTCGGCCTTGAGGGTGCCGCCGTGCGCGAGCACCAGCTCGACCATGTCGTCGGTGAACCGGCCGAACCGGTCCCGGCCGGCGCCGTCGCCGAGCCGTTCGGTGAGCATGAAGTGGACGTTGCCGTCCTTGGCGTGCCCGAAGATCACCGCGTGGTCGTAGCCGTGCCGCCCGAACAGCCCGATCAGGCCCTCGCAGGTCGGCAGCAGGTCCGGCACCGGGACCGCGATGTCCTCCAGCAGCGCCGCCGTGCCGGACGGCCGCGCCCCGGCGACCTTCGCGTAGAGGCCCTTGCGCAGCTTCCACAGCCCGGCCTTCGCGACCGGGTCACCGGACAGCTCGCGCGGGCCCTGCAGCGGCAGCGCCCCGATCACCCCGGCGGCCGCCCCGGCGAGCTCGTCGGCCTCGCCGGCCGAGTGCCCGCGGTACTCGACGAGCAACGCCGCCTGGTCACGCACGGTGAGTGCGCGCAGCCGGGGATCGGCGTCGGCGTCGGCCTGGCCGACCCGCAGCGAGGTGGCGTCGAGCAGCTCGATCGTCGCCGGACCGGAGTCCACCAGCGACGGCAGCGCCCGGTTCGCGGCCGCCAGGTCGTCGAAGACCAGCAGGCCGGTGCGGGTGTGCGCGAGCACCGGGACGGTCCGCATGGTGATCGAGGCGATGAACGCCAGCGTCCCCTCGGAGCCGACGATCAGCCGGGCCAGCACGTCGACCGGCCGCTCGTGGTCGAGGAACGAGTTCAGGCCGTAACCCATCGTGTTCTTCAGCGCGAACTGCTGCTCGATCGTCTTGCGGGCCGCCGGGTCGTTCCGCAGCCGGTCCCGGATCCGGGCGAGGCCCGCCCACAGCCCGGGCTCGCGGGTGCGCAGCTCGTCGTCGGCGCCGGGGGCGCCGGTGTCCAGCGCGGTCCCCGACGGCAGCACGATGTGCAGCGAGTCCAGCAGCGCGTAGCTGTTCGCGACCGTCCCGCAGGCCATTCCGGACGAGTTGTTCGCCACCACCCCGCCGAGGGTGCAGGCGACCTCGCTGGCCGGGTCCGGCCCGAGCATCCGGCCGTGCCGGGCCAGCCGGGCGTTCACCGCGCGCACCGTCGCCCCCGGGCCGACCCGCACCCGGGCGCCGTCGTCGAGGATCTCGATCCCGCGGAAGTGCCGCCGGGTGTCGACCAGGATCCCGTCGGTGACGGCCTGGCCGGACAGGCTGGTCCCGCCGGACCGGAAGGTGAGCGGGACGCCGGTCGCGGCGGACACCCGGAACAGCCGGGCGACGTCGTCGGCGCCGGCCGCCGTCACCACCGCCTGCGGGGTGCGGGCGAAGTGCGACGCGTCGTGCGCCATGCCGAGCCGGTCGAGCGCCCTGGTCCGGACGGCGTCCGGCGAGACGGCGGCGGCCAGCCGGTCGTGCAGGTCGGTGCTCACGATGGTGCTCCTCGCGTGTGGTGGGACGCGCGCTGCCCAGCCTGCCCTGCCGGCACCCCCGGTGCCGGGTCCGGCCGGCCCGGCACCGGCACGGAGCGGCGGCCGGCCGCCCGGCTTGCGGCCCGTAACGAGATCGGCTCGCGAGTCCCGGCTCGATCAACAGACAGGAGTCGACGATGACCGGGCCGATCGATCCCCCGCCGGGTGGCTGGACGCCCCAGGGCGGCCGCCGGGACAGTGGGGGCAGGGCGGTCAGTACCCGCCGCAGGGCCCGTCGTCCGGTCAGTGGGGGCAGCAACCGCGCCCGCAACCACCCCAGTACCCGCCCCAGTACGCCCAGCAGTACCCGCCCCAGTACGCGCAGCAGGGACCGCCCACCGCGCAGGCACCCCAGCCACCGGCGGGACGGTCGTGGAGCCGGATCCCGCTGGTCGCCACCGCTCTGCTCGCCACGGTCGCGGTGACCGTCGCCGGGCACTACGTGTTCGGCGCCTTCTCCACCGAGATCCGGGTGGAGCCGGTCGCCTACGCCGACTCGGAGTCGTTCACCGACTCGGTCGGTGACGGCGCCCCGCTGCCGGTGGCGACCCCGTCGACCCCGTCGACCCCCGGCCGCCCGCCACCGGTGCGGTGTCCGGCGGCCAGGTCGGGCTCTACGGCGGCACCGGGGAGAACGCCTGCGACGCCGACCAGCTCGTCGCCTTCCTGGAACGCAACCCGGAGAAGGCCGCGGCCTGGGCCGCCGCCCAGGGCATCGCCGTCTCCGAGATCCGCAGCTTCGTCTCCGGTCTGACCCCGGTCGTGCTGCGTACCGACACCGCCGTCACCAACCACGGTTTCAGGAACGGCCGGGCCAGCCCGATCAACTCGGTGCTGCAGGCCGGCACCGCCGTCCTCGTCGACGACAAGGGTGAGCCGCGGGTGCGCTGCAAGTGCGGCAACCCGCTGCTGGAGGGCAAGCAGTTCTCCCGCTCGTCCTACACCGGGGAGCAGTGGTCCGGGTTCGACACCACCCGGATCACGGTGATCCAGCCGGCACCCCAGCCGATCCAGGTCTTCGTGGTCGTCAACATCCACACCGGCCTCACCTACGAGCAGCCGTCCGGATCGGGGATCAGCCCCCCGCCGTCCGGGGAGAGCTGCTCCTACCAGGACGCGGGTGACGGCAGGCCGATCGACGCGGCGAAGGGATCGACGTTCACCGACTCGCGGGGCATCTCCTACCGGGTCGGCGACGACTGCACGCTGACCCAGATCTGAGGCGGGCTCAGTCGTCCCGTGCGGAGGGGAACCGCGGCGCCCGCTTCTCGCGCAGCGCCGCGGCCCCCTCCAGCACGTCGGGGCCCATGAAGGTCAGCATCTCGTAGGCGGCGGACGCGTCGAAGGCCGGACCGGCGCTGCGCAGCCACTCGTTCAACGCCCGCTTGGTCAGCCGGATCGCCTGCTGCGACCCGGTGCCCAGGGCGTGTGCGATCCGCAGCGCCTCGTCGAGCACCTCCCCGCGGGGGAGCGCCTTCGCGACCATCCCGATCCGCTCGGCCTCCGCCCCGGTCAGCATCTCCCCGGTGAGCAGGTAGTAGCGCGACTTCGCCATCCCGGCGAGCAGCGGCCAGATGATCGCGGCGTGGTCGCCGGCCGCGACGCCGAGCCGGACGTGCCCGTCGCCGATCCGGGCGTCCTCGGCGCAGATCGCGATGTCGGCGAGCAGCGCCACGACCACACCCGCACCGACCGCGACGCCGTTGATCGCCGACACGATCGGCTTGCGGCAGTCGATCATGTTGTAGACCAGGTCGGACATCTCGTCCAGCATCGACGAGACCCGCTCGTGGTCGCCCGCCATCCGCTCGACCATGTCCAGGTCGCCGCCCGCGGAGAACGCCTTCCCGGCGCCGGTGATCACCGCGACCCGGGTCCGCTCGTCCGTGGAGACGTCCCGCCAGACCCGGGCGAGCTCGGCGTGCAGGATCTCGTCGGCGGCGTTGTAGCGGTCCGGGTTGTTGATCGTGATGAGCAGGACGCCGTCGGTGCGGCGGTCGAACAGCAGCTGCCGGTAGGTGCTCGGGTCGAGGGTCACGGGTGGGTTCCTTCCGTACGGGGGACCTCGAAGAGGCCGCGGCTGTCGTCGTCGGCGGCCTGGGCGGTCGCCCGGTAGTGGATCTTCTTGCCGGTCGCGGTGAGCGGCAACGTGTCGACGAACCGGTAGCCGCGCGGCCGCTTGAAGTCGGCCAGGCCGGGGTGCGCCCGGCAGTGCGCGTCGCAGTCGGCGACGGTCAGCTCCGGATCGGCGGGCACCAGGTAGGCGACCAGCCTGCGACCCCAGCGCTGGTCGGGCACGCCGACGACGAGCGCGTCGGCGATCCCCGGATGCTCGTTGAGCACCTCCTCGACCTGGACCGGGTGCACGTTCTCCCCGCCGGAGACGATCATGTCGTCGCGCCGTCCGACGATCGTCACGAACTCGTCGGCGTCCCAGGTGGCGAGGTCGCCGAGCCGGACCCAGCCGCCGGCGAACCGGGCCCGGTCGGCGCCGCCGGTGTAGGCGTAGCCGGCCTTGGGCGAGCGGACGAGCACCTCGCCGACCTCGTGACCGTCCCGGGCGGCGAGCCGGTCCGGTTCGGCCACCCCGGCCTCGTCGATCCGGACGACCCGGACGTCGTCGTCGGTGCAGGCGCGCCCGGCCGACCCGGCGTGGGCGGGGAGGTCCTCCGGGCGCAGGAACGTGTTCCAGAAGGTCTCGGTGGTGCCGTAGCCGTTGAAGATCCGCGGCGTCAGCACCTGCTGGTAGCGCAGGCACGCCGCACGCTCCAGCGGGGCCCCCATCGTGACGATGCCGCGCAGCGACGACAGGTCGCGCGGCCGGTCCGCCTGCGCGCCGGCGAGCATCTCCAGGTTGGTCGGTGCGCCGATCAGGTAGGTGAGCGCGTGCTCGCCGACCAGGTCCAGCACCCGGTGCGGGTCGAAGGCGCGCAGCGGGACCAGCCCGGCGCCCGCGTAGAACACCGGGTTCGGACCGCCGGAGTAGAGCCCGCCACGATGGAACCACGGCGTCATGTTCAGCGTGCGGTCCTCCGGCCCCAGCGGGAAGTGCATGATCACGTCGTGTGCGCTGAACACCTCCACCAGGCTGTTCAGCGGGACGCCCTTGGGCATCCCGGTGGTCCCCGAGGTGTACAGCCGGGTGGTCTCGTCGAAGGTGCTGCGCGCCGGGTCCGGTGGTGCGGCACCGGACCGGGTGAGCTCGCCGATCCGGACCGCGCCGGGCAACGGCTCACCGTCGCCGCACGCGACCAGCACCGGCGGCCGGTGCGTCGCCAGCGCCAGTGCCTCCCGCACCGTGCCGGTCAGCTCGGTGGTGTAGACGAACACCCGGGGCGCGCTGTCGTCGAGAACGTAGGCGAGCTCACCGGGGGCGAGCCGGAAGTTGACCGGGGCACCGACCGCCCCGGCCGCCTGCGTCGCGAGGTAGAGGCGGGCGAGATCGGGCGAGTTGAACAGCTGGTGCACGACGACGTCGCCGGGGCCGACGCCGGCGTGCAGCAGCCCGGCGGCCAGCGCGTCCACCTGGCCGGCGAGATCGGTGTAACTGTGCTGCTCGCCGGTGTCCGGGTCGACCAGCGCGGTGCGCCGCCCGAAGCGCCGCACGACGCGCCGCACGACGCGCCGGAAGCCGGCCAGGTAGGTGAAGTCCCGTTCGAACCACTCCCGGTACGGCGCGGGATCGTAGGTGTACATCGGTTCCTCCGGCTCAGGCGAATGCGGACAGTCCGGTCAGGTCACGGCCGACGATCAGCGACTGGATGTGGTCGGTGCCCTCGTAGGTGTGCACGACCTCCATGTCGGTGAGGTGCCGGGCGACGTGGTGCTCCAGGAGCAGGCCGTTGCCGCCGAGCAGGTCCCGCGCGTCCAGGCAGACCTGACGGGCCCGGCGGGCGTGGTGCAGCTTCGCCAGCGAGGCCATCGGCCCGGTCCACTCGCCGCGCTCCTGCAGCTCGGCCATCCGGGCGCACCACAGCTGCATCGAGACGACCTCGGCGAGCATCCCGGCCAGCGTCTGCTGCACCAGCTGGAACCCGGCGATCGGGCGGCCGAACTGCTCGCGGTGCGCGGTGTAGGCGAGCGCGGCGTCGAACGCGGCCATCGCGTGCCCGAGCGACTCCCAGGCGGCGCCGCCGCGGGTGGTGGCCAGCACCCGGGACGCGTCGTGGAACGAGCGCGCACCCGGCAGCCGGTTCGCCGCGGGCACCCGCACCCCGTCCAGCACGACGTCGGGCTGCCACACGGCACGCTTGCCGATCTTGCCGGTGATCACCTCCGCCGAGTACCCGGCCGGGTACCCGTGCTCCGGGTCCGACTCGACGACGAACGCCCCCACCCGGCCGTCTGCGGTGTCCCGGGCCCAGACCACGACGACGTCGGCGAAGCTCGCGTTCCCGATCCAGCGCTTGGCGCCGTCGAGCACCCACCCGTCGCCGTCGCGCCGGGCGGAGGTCTCCAGCCGGACCGAGTCCGAGCCGTGGTCGGGCTCGGTGAGCGCGAACGCGCCGATCCGCTCCAGTGCGGCCATCGAGGGCAGCCAGCGCTCCTTCTGCTCGTCGTCGCCGAGCAGCGCGATCGTGCCCATCGCCAGCCCGGGCTGGACGCCCATGAAGGTGGTGATGCTGCCGTCGCCGCGGGCCAGCTCGCGGATCACGATCCCGGCCTCCAGCGGGCTCAGCTCCGGGCAGCCGGGGCCCTGCGCGGTGTACCCGGCGACCCCCAGCGCGGCCAGGCCCGGCACCAGCGGGAACGGGAACTCCGCCCGGTCCCAGTAGTCGTTGATCACCGGCAGCAGCTCGGTGTCGACGAAGCCGCGGACCCGGTCGCGCAGGTCGCGGACGTGCTCCGGGAGATCGGCGTCGATCAGGTAGTAGTCGGTGCTCACGGTGCTCACGGTTCCTCCGTCTCAGACCATCGTCAGACCGCCGCTGACGCTGACGGTCTGACCGGTGAGGTACCCGGCATCGGGCGAGGCGAAGAACGCGACCGTCGCGGCGAGATCGGCCGGCTGTGCCAGCCTGCGGAACGGGATGGAGCGCACCAGCGCGTCGCGCAGCCGGTCGTCGCCCTCGACGACCGAGGCGAACAGGGCGGTGTCGGTGGGGCCGGGACACACGCAGTTGACGTTGATGCCGTGCCGCGCGACCTCGCGGGCCAGGGTCTTGGTGAAGGCGATGACCCCGCCCTTGGCCGCCGAGTAGACGGCCTCGCCGCTGGACCCGACCCGGCCGGCGTCGGAGGCGAGGTTGACGACCGTCCCGGCGCCCTGCTCGATCATCACCGGGGCGACGGCGTGCGCGGTGTGCAGGACGCCGTAGAGGTTGATCCGGACGATCCGGTCCCAGTCGTCGGGATCGGAGTCGACGAACGGGCCGACCCGGTCCCAGCCGGCGTTGTTGACCAGCACGTCGATCCGGCCGTGCGCGGCCAGGACCCGCGCGGTCATCGCACGCACCGACTCCGGGTCGGTGACGTCCGCCTCGATCCCGGTGGCTCGCCCGCCGATCGCGGCCGCGGTGGCCGCCGCGGAGTCGCCGTCGACGTCGGTGACGGCGACCGTCGCCCCCTCCGCGGCCAGCCGTTCGGTGATCGCCCGGCCGATGCCGCGGCCGGCGCCGGTCACGATCACGGTCCTGTCGTCCATCCTGCCCATCGGGCCTCCTGCTCTCACGGTGCGAGCTCGCGGCCGAGCCGGTCGCGGGCGATGACGAGCTTCATGATCTGGGCGGTGCCGTCGCCGATCTGCAGGCCGAGCACGTCGCGCAGCCGCTGCTCGACGGGCAGCTCCCTGCGGTAGCCGTACTGGCCGTGCAGCAGCAGGCACTGGTTGATCTGGTCGTAGGCGGTCTTCGGGGCGAACCACTTGCACATGGCGGCCTCGGCGGTGTGCGGCGCCCCGGTGTCGGCCAGCCACAGCGCGCGATGGCAGAGCGCGCGGGCGGCGGCGAGCAGCGTGTCCGCCTCGGCCAGCGGGAACGAGACGCCCTGGTTGACCGACAGCGGCCGGTCGAACGCGGTGCGGGTGGAGACGTGGGCCCACGTCTCGTCGACGGTCTGCTGCGCGCAGCCGACGCACTGCAGCCCGATCAGCGCCCGCGAGAAGTCGAAGCCGGCGAGTACCCGGCCGAAGGCGCGTCCCTCCTCGCCGAGCAGGTGATCGGCCGGGACGCGCACGCCGTCCAGGTGGACGGCGCCCCGCCCGACCGCCCGCGTCCCCATGTCCGGGTAGGTCTCGACGGTCACCCCGGGCGAGCCGAGCGGCACGAGGAACGCGCTGATCCCGCGGCCCCGCCCGGCATCCGGGTCGGTCCGGGCGACGAGCACGGCCGCGGCCGCCTCGGCGGCGAACGACAGCGACTTGACGCCGTCGAGCACCCAGTCGCCGCCGTCCCGGACCGCGGTCAGCCGGGGGACGCCGGCGTCCGAACCGGCCTGCGGCTCGGTCAGCCCGATCCCGACGATCTCCTCCCCGGAGCAGATCCGCGGCACCCGGTCCTCGGCGATCCCGCGGGTGGCGCTGCCGGCGAGGATCCGCCCGGCCAGCGCCCCGACGACGACCAGGTAGCCGACCGCGAGATCGCCGCGGCCGATCTCCTCGAGGACCAGGCCGGTGGTGAGACCGTCGGTGCCGGCGCCGCCGAGCGCGGCGGGCAGCTGCGGTGCGATCAGCCCCAGGCGGCCCATCTCGCGGCGCAGGTCCGGGTCGATCCGGCCGGCCCGTTCCCGGTCCCGGTAGCCGGGGAGCAGCACGGAGTCGGAGAACGCGCGAGCCCGGTCGCGGTACCGACGCTGGGTGTCGTCGGGGGAGAGGTCCACACCGACCCTCCTTCGTCACTGGAAGTTTGACCACAGTGACAAACTTTGACCCTAGAGTCAATGTTCAGGGGTGCGAGACTGGCCGGGGAGGTGTGACGATGGCGGACGCGGCGGCCGGGCAGGTCGGGCGGGTGCAGCGCAGGCGCGGCAGGCGGATCCGGGAGATCCTCACCACCGCTGCCGAGCTGGTCGGCGAGCGCGGCTACGACGCGGTCAGCCTGGAGGACGTCGCGGAGCGGCTGGACGTCACCAAGGGATCGCTCTACTACTACTTCCCGGGCAAGGACGAGCTGGTCACCGCCGCCATCGAGACCCTCGGCGACGACTGGACCAGCCGGCTGGAGAGCCTGCCCGCCGCTCGGGAGGGCAGCGCCACCCGGCGGCTGCGGGCGCTGCTCGGCGAGCACGTGCGGATCGCGGTGCGCGAGTACCCGGCCGCGCTGCGGCTGTTCCTGGTGCCGAGCACCTGGCCCGCCGAACAGCGCACCCGGATCAAGGAGCTGCGGCTGCGGCACGACCGGGTGTTCCGGTCCGTCCTCATCGAGGGCCTGGCGAGCGGCGAGTTCGCGGTCGTCGCCGTCGACCCGACCCTGCAGTGCATGCACGCGGCGATGAGCCAGGCCCCGGTGTGGTGCGGCGAGCTGCGCGGGGCCGAGCAGGAGCGGGCACTCGACGAGCTGGTCGACACCCTGATGAAGCTGGTCGCCCGCGGCTGATCCGGGGCCCGGGGTTCAAGAGACGGCGGGCAGCGGGCCGGACGGCCGGTCCAGGTGCAGCGGCCGGGTGGACTCGCGGGGATCGGGCACCCGCGGCAGCAGCGGGAGCAGGCCCGTCGACGGGTCCTCCCGGGGAGGCCCGTGCGGCAGAGCCTGCTCGTGCGCCACAGCCTGGTCGTGCGCCACAGCCTGGTCGTGCGGCAGAGCCTGCTCCTCCGGCGCTGCGTGGTCGTGCGGCGCTGTGTGGTCGTGCGGCGCTGTGTGGTCGTGCGGCGCTGCGTGGTCGTGCGGCGCTGCGTGGTCGTGCGGCGCTGGCTGCTCCTCCGGCGCCGTGGCCTCGGCCAGCAGCTCGCGCACGTCGACGGTGACCGGATGCGAGTCGCCGAGGATCCCCGCGGCGGTGTCGGCGGTCGCGGCCAGCAGGCTGCCCGCCCCGCGCAGGTCACCGTTGTCGGCCCGGGCCAGCGCCAGCGCGGCACAGGACGCGATGGTGCACGGGTGCGCCGGACCGAGCACCCGGGTCCGCCGGGTGATGACGTCCTGGTGCCGGGTGATCGCCTCCTGCGGGTCCCCGGTGATCCGGTGCGCGGCGGCGAGCGCGTCGGCGGCGGCCAGCGACGCCGGATGGTCGGCGCCGAGCTCCTGCTCGCGCGCGGCGAGATTGCGGGCGGCGAGCGCGAGGCCGCGGGGCTCGTCGTCGCCGAGGAGATAGGCGACGGCGAGACTGCCCTCGACGACGAGCGTGTCGGTGTCGCGCGGGCCCAGGTCGCGCTGCGCGGCGGCGAGCACCCGCTCCAGCCGCCGGGTGGCATCGGTCAGCGCCGGCCCGTCGCCGATCCGGCCGGCCGCCCGGACGTCGGTCGCGGCCCGGTCGTGCCGCACCCGCAGCGCACTGCGTGCCCCGCCCGCGCGGTGCTCGACGTCCGCGCTCTCGCGCAGGAACGGGGAACCGGCGAAGACGCTGTCGCCCATGGTCGTCGGCTCCTCTCCGGTCGTCGGCCGATCACCCGGTCGGCTCTGAAGATCGCTACTCAGCGTACCCTTCCTTCGGTCGTCGTCGGGAACTGCTGGGCTGTTCGAGGCGTACGCCACCCCGGTCGTCCACCCGGTGTCACCGTGCTGCGACCCCCGGTCAGCGGCGGACGGCGAGGCTGGCCGCCGCGGCCGCCGCGGCGACCCCGGAGTGCAGCCGGGCGAGCGGCGCCGGCAGGTGCACGACGGCGTCGCGGGCCAGGTCGCGGACCCTCGCCCGGTCGATCTCGGGCTCCAGCAGCCGCTCGACCCCGAGCGCCGAGACCAGCGCCAGGGTGAACGCGCCGTGCAGCGTGCAGGTGCCGGGCCTGCGCACCATGTCCCGCAGGGCGAGCCCCGGTCCGTGCGCGGCGGACCGGTCGGCGACGGCCAGCCGGTCCCGGCGGCGGCCCAGCAGGCTCCGCCCGGCCTCCGCGACGAGCACGCCCTGTCGGACGAGCTCGTCGCGGACGGCCCCCAGCAGCGGTTCGCCGAGCACGTCGGCCCAGGCCCGCACCGGATGGGCCCGCGCCTCGTGCGCGACGCTGTCCAGCACGAGCGTCGCGGCCCGGCCGGCCGGTTCGGGATCGCCGGTGCGCCGGGTCGCGACGACCCGGTCCTCCTCGTCGACGGTCAGCGCCCCCGCGGTCACCAGGTCGCCGAGCTGGGCGCCGACCAGGCCGCAGGCGAGCAGGTCCGGCGCCAGGCCGGGGCGCCCGCCCGGCTCGTCGTACGCGATCAGGAAGAAACCGGTCGCGAGCGCGCCCTGCTTCACGTCACCGCCCCCAAGTAATTCACTCTGAGTAATTGTTCGCACGCATAACGCCAGAATAACCCTCCGATTGCGCCACGGTTGTGACTGGACATTAGCATTTTGCGCAGACAAACGTTTTCCGGTGATCAGGAGACCCGAATGGCACGGCACGCGACGGTGGACCGGCAGGTGCCCGGGCTGCGACGGCGACGGCTCGGGGTGGTGCACCTGGTGTTCTTCACCGTCGCGGCGTCCGCCCCGCTGACGGTGCTCGCCGGCGGCGTCACCACGGCCTATGCGGTGAGCGGGAACCAGGGCGTGCCGCTGGCGTTCCTCGGGGTGGCCGCGGTGCTCGTGCTGTTCGCGGTCGGCTACGCGGCGATGAGCCGGCACGTCGCGAATGCGGGCGCGTTCTACGCCTATCTGTCGCGCGGTATCGGCCGGCCGGCCGGGGTGGCCGGTTCGTTCGTGGCGCTGGTCGCCTACAACGCGATCCAGATCGCGCTCTACGGCCTCTTCGGTGCCGCCATGTCCGATTTCGTCGCCGAGCTCGCCGGGCTCCGGCTGCCGTGGTGGAGCTGGGCGCTGTTCGCGATGCTCGCCGTCGGCTGGCTGGGTCTGCTGCGGGTCGACCTGAACGCCCGGGTGCTGGCGGTGCTGCTGCTCGTCGAGGTCGCGGTCGTCGTCGCGTTCGACGTGGTCGGCTTCACCGAGCCCGCCGACGGTGTGCTGAGCACAGAGCCGCTGTTCGCCGGGGGGATCGGGGCGGTCGTCGCGTTCACCGTGGCCTCCTTCACCGGGTTCGAGTCCGGCGCGATCTACTCCGAGGAGGCCCGCGACCCGCGGCGCACGGTGGCCCGGGCGACGTTCGTCGCGGTCGCCTTCACCGGCCTGTTCTACGCGCTGTCCGCCTGGGCGATGGTCGCCGCCACCGGTGCGACCGACCTGCAGGCGCGGGCCGCGGAGGAGGGGCCGGGACTGGTGTTCGGGCCGCTGGCGGACCGGTTCGGCCCGCTGGTCGCCGACGTCGCGACCCTGCTGCTGCTCACCAGCGTGTTCGCCGCGCTGCTGAGCTTCCACAACGGCGTCGCCCGCTACCTGTTCGCGCTCGGCCGGGAGCGGGTGCTGCCCGCCGGGCTCGCCACGGTCGGCGCCCGGTCCGGTCGCCCGGTCGCCGGTTCGCTGGCCCAGTCGGTGCTGGCGCTGGTCGTGGTGGCGGCGTTCGCGCTGACCGGTGCCGACCCGATGCTCGCCCTGTTCAGCTGGTTCTCCGGACTGTCCGCGATCGGCGTGGTGCTGCTGATGACCGGCACCTCGGTCGCGGTGATCGGCTTCTTCCGCCGGGACCGGACGGCGCGGGCGTCGGTGTGGGCGGCCACGATCGCTCCCGCACTGGCGGCGCTGCTGCTCGCGTCGATCCTGACCGTGCTGGTCGGCAACTTCGACGCGCTGCTCGGGACCGACCCGTCGTCGCCGGCCCGCTGGGTGCTGCCCGGGCTCGTGCTGCTGGCCGCGCTGGTCGGCGCCGGCTGGGCGCTGCACCTGCGCCGGACCCGTCCCCGGATCTACGACGGCATCGGGGGCGGGGCCCCCGCGCCCGACGGGATCGCCCCGGACTCCGGCGCCCCCGTGGTCTACCTGCGGCGGGCCGGGGAGACCGGGCCCGCCGACTGGGCCGGCGCCGGTTCGGCCGACGCGTCGTCCGACGGGATCCCGGCGGACAACCGCCCGACGACGGTGTTCACCCTCCCCGCCCGGCCCGGCGACGACGCCGGATCGACCGCGGAGTTCCCCCGGCCCGGCCCACGCGACTGATCCGGCCCCGCCGGGGGTCACCCGGCCGTGCGGTCTTCCGGTTCCTGCGGTGCATTTCCGTCGGACGGACTGGAATCCCGCAACCTCGGTCCCGAGGATCGCTGGTTCGACACAGTGCGATGCGACACGGTGCGACAGGGGGACGCGATGCCGGGTTCAGGACGGGTGTGCCGTGCGGCATGCCCCGGTGGCGGGCGGTGACCTCCGGGGATCCCGGCGGTGACGGCGCGCCGGCGCCCGATCGCGGTCCGGACACGGTCCGGTGGGTCCCGGACTGGGCGGTCCAGGGTGCGCGCCGGCCGATGCCGCCCCGACCGCCGGTGCGGCCCGCGCCGATGTCCGATCCGCCGGCGCTGCCCGGGTCGGGGGCCGGTGCCGCGCTGCCGCCGGAGCCCGGGCCCGGGCCCGGTACCGCGCCGGGGGCGGGGTCTGTGTCGGGGGATCGTGCTGCGTCGGAGCCGGAGCCGGAGCCGGAGCCGGAGCCGGAGCCGGAGCCGGAGCCGGAGCCGGAGCCGGGGGATCGTGCTGCGCCGGAGCCGGAGCCGGAGCCGGAGCCGGGGGGCCGTCCTGCGCCGGTGTCGGGGACCCGTCCCGCGCTGCCGCTGGTGTCGGGGACGGGTGCCGCGCTGCCGCTGGTGTCGGGGACCGGTGCCGCGCTGCCGCTGGTGTCCGGGCCCGGTCCCGTGCCGCAGTCGGTGTCGGGGACCCGCCCCGCGCTGCTGTCGCCGACCTCGTCCCAGCCGTCGTCGCCGGTGGAACCGCCGGCCGGGCCCGTCCCCGGCCGACCGGCCTCGCGCGCGCTGACGCTCGGGATGGCGGGCGTGTTCCTCGCCGCCGCGGGCGCGTCGGTGGCGGTCGTCGCCGCTTCGGCCGCGGTGCAGCAGGACGGTGGCTGGCCCCGGGCAGGGGCTCCGGCCGCGGTGCTGGATCCGGCCGCGCCCGCCGGGCCGGGTGCAGCGGATCCCGGTGCACGATCCGCCCTGCCCGGCCGGGGGGCCGATCGCGGCGCGTCCGGGACCGGGGGTGACCGCGGGCCCGGCACGGCGGGGCGGGGCGTCGCAGAGAATCCGGGCGGGCCCGGCGATGGCGCCGCGGCGCGAGCCGGGACCGGCGGGTCCGGGGCCGGCGACCCCGGTCAGCCGTGGCTCGGCACCCCGGCACCGGTCGAACCCGGTGCCGGCGGCTCCGTCGCGGTTGCAGATCCGGACACCGTGAAACCGGGCGATGTCCCTCCGGGCGCCGGAGGACCGGGGCCCGGTGAGCCGGTGGCCGGGGGGCCGGGACCCGGAGAGCCCGGTGCCGGTGGCCCGGCCGAGCCCGGTGGTTCGGGTGCGGCGCAGCCCGGGGGCGGCGGGGCGGGTGCAGCTCAACCCGGCGCCGGTGGCGCAGGTGCACCGGGGGGCGGTGGCCCCGGTGCTGGTGACCCCGGTTCCGGTGGTTCGGGTGCTGCTGGGTCCGGCGCCGGTTCCGGTGGCTCGGGGGCCGGCGGTCCCGGTGCCGGTGAGCCCGGCGCCGGTGGTCCCGGAGGTGCCGGTCCCGGTGGTCCGGGCGCCGGTGAGCCGGGCGCCGGTGAGCCGGGCGCCGGTGGTCCCGGAGGCGCCGGCTCCGGTGGTCCGGGTGCCGGCGAACTCGGTTCCGGTGGGCCCGGTTCCGGTGGCCCTGGGGGTGCCGGTTCCGGCGGCCCCGGTGCTGGTGAGCTCGGTTCCGGCGGCCTCGGTGCCGGTGGCCCGAACGCCGGCGGCCCGGGAGATGCCGGTTCCGGTGGTGCAGCACCGGGCAGCTCCGATCGGCCGGAGCCGGCCGCGCCCGGACCGGCATCCGGTCCCACCGGCACGACCGGCAGCGGCACGCCAGGCGCGGCGCACGGCTAGGCCGCCCCGCCCCCCGCCGCACCGCCGCCCCGCCGCACAGCGCCGCCCCACCACCCGCCGCCCCGCCCAACCGCCGAGATGCGCACCAGCGCTGGATGTGGATCTCCCCCGAACCCCGACGCGCATCTCGGTGGGGGTGATCCGGGCACGGACGGTTGTTCGCGATCGGGACCGGCGTGGTGCGAACGACCGCGGGAGCCGGGTCCCTGGCGCAGGATCGGCGGATGCGGGAGCTGCCGCAGGTGTTTCGCGGCTCGGCTGCCGTGGCGGCCGGGCTTGTCACCCCGGGACGCCTGCGGGGCAAGGACTTCCGCCGGTTGCTGCCCGACGTCCACGCCCGCGCCGACGTCCCTGCGGATCTGCGGCTGCGGTCGCTCGCGGCGTCGGTGTGGGCGGGGCCGGGCGCGGTGCTGTGCGGGTACTCCGCGGCGGAGCTGCTCGGCCGGTCCCGCGCCCCGTGGCGCCCCGGCCGAGGTGATCGTCACCGACTCGGGGGTCCGCTCCCGGCCCGGCGTGCGGGTGCGCCGCGACCGGCTGCATCCGGGGGAGATCGACCGGATCGGCGGGGTCCGGATCACCAGCCGGATGCGCACCGCGTTCGACCTGGCCCGGTGGCTGGAACCGACCGAGGGCGTCGTCGCGGTGGACGCGCTTGCCCGCGGCGAGTTCGCGCCCGACCTGCTGCTGAACTTCGCGGCGCGCTACCGGGGCGTGCGCGCCGTCCGGCTCGATCTGGCCTACCCCGCGGACCGGCTCGGCGTCGAGTACGACGGCGGGGACCACGTCGCCGTCCCGGAGCGCGCCCGGGCCGACGCGGCGCGGCACACCCGTCTCGCCGCCGCCGGCTGGCGGGTCCTGCGCTACACCGCCGACGACATGCGCCGCACCCCGCAACGGATCGTCGACGAGGTCCGCGGGGCACTGCGCCGAGATGCGCACCATCGCGAATTGTCGATCACCCCCGGACCCTGACGCGCATCTCGGCGGGGGAGCTCCGACCGTGGTCGGAGGCGGGGATCCGTCCGGGCTCCGATGAGGTGCGGGGGTGTGGCGGGGCAGGGTCGTACACATGGGAACGACGCGGCGCAGTCCGGGTGGGGGGCCGCGGTCCGCCACGATCGGGTACCGAGCATCATGGCTGGCCATGGAGGGTCGTGGCGGGCGTGCGGGCCGTCCCGGTGCGTCGGCCGCGGCGGAGCGGCCCACGGTGGTCGAGCGGTTCGTGACGCTGTGCCGGCGCAATCCGGTCGTCGTCGACGCCGTGCTCGCCGCGCTGCTGCTGTACGTCGCGGTCACCTGGACCCTGGAGGGCAAGGTCCCGCGGGCCGCGCAGACGTACGCCCTGGTGGTGTCGGTGCTGATCGCGATGCCGGTGGTGCTCCGCCGGACCCATCCGATCCCGGCGGCCGTCGCCGCCGCCGTCATCGCGGCGGTCGCGCAGCTGTTCTTCCCCGGCGTCGGTGCGGCGATCCTGCTGCCGGCGCTCGTCATGGGCTACTCGGCGATCGCCTACGGCCCGCGCTGGGCCGGCTCCGCGGCCTTCGTGCTGATCTTCGTCGGCGCGGTGATCCAGCCGTCGATCACCCTGCTGAGCAGCACCGTCGATCCACCGGGGCCGGGGGCGCTGCCGATGGTGTACGGCGTCCCGCTGCTGATAGCACTGCTGGTGTGGCTGTTCGGCTCGCTGCGCCGGGCCGCCGTCCGGCGGACCGAGCAGCTGCGTGAGCGCGCCCGGTTGCTCGAGGACAGCCGCCGCCAGGAGGTCCGGATCGAGCTGCTCGCCGAGCGCTCCCGGATCTCGCGGGAGGTGCACGACGTCGTCGCCCACTCGCTGTCCGGCATCATCGCCCAGGCCGACGGCGGGCAGTTCGCCGCGCAGCGCGACCCGCAGAAGGCGGTCGACGTGCTGGCCGGCATCGCCACCACCGGCCGGGAGGCGCTCGCCGACGTCCGCGGGCTGCTGGAGATGCTGCGCGACTCCGGGGTGGACGACGGGGCCGACGACGAGGCGGGCCGCCCGCAGCCCGGCACCGACGACATCGCCGCGCTCGTCGAGCAGGTCCGCTCCGGCGGGCTGCCGGTCGGGCTCACCGTCACCGGGACGCCGCGCCCGGTCGGCGGCGGCAGCGGACTGACCGCGTACCGGGTGGTGCAGGAGGCGCTGACCAATGTGCTCAAGCACGCCGGGCCGGCCACCCCGACCCGGGTCGGTCTGGAATGGACCGACGACGAGCTGACCGTCCGGGTCCGCGACGAGGGGGCGCGCGGCCCGGTCCCGCGGCCGCCGCGCGGCGGGCACGGCCTGGTCGGTATGCGTGAACGGGCCGCCCTGCACGGCGGATCCGTCGAGACCGGCCCGCACCCGGACGGCGGCTGGGCCGTCCGGCTGCGGCTGCCGCTGAGAGGAGAACGGTGACCGCTGTCCGTCTGATGCTGGTCGACGACCAGGAGCTGGTCCGGGCCGGTTTCGCGATGGTGCTCGACTCGTGCGACGACCTGTCCGTCGTCGCCCAGGCCGGTGACGGCGAGGCCGCGCTGGCCGAGCTGGACCGCACCGAGATCGACGTCGTGCTCATGGACGTCCGGATGCCGAGACTGGACGGCATCGAGGCCACCCGGCGGGCGGTCGCCGCGCATCCCGGGCTGAAGGTGATGGTGCTGACGACGTTCGATCTCGACGAGTCGGTGACCGCCGCCATCGGCGCCGGGGCCAGCGGGTTCCTGCTCAAGGACGTGCGACCGCAGGAGCTGATCGAGGCCGTCCGGACCGTCTACCGGGGCGACTCGGTCGTCGATCCGGTCTCCACCCGGCGGCTGCTGCGGGCCACCGCGCCGCTGCTGTCCGCGCCGGAGCCCGCCGCGGCGCAGCCGGACGCGCAGGCCGCGCTGGCCGGGCTGACCCCGCGCGAGCACGAGGTGCTCGGCCTGGTCGGGCAGGGCATGAGCAACGCCGAGATCCAGGCCGAGCTGGTCGTCTCCGAGGCGACCGTGAAGACCCACATCGGGCACCTGCTGGCGAAGACGCAGTCCCGGGACCGGGTACAGCTGGTGGCGCTGGCCTTCCGTGCCGGGCTCGTCCGATGAGCGCGCCGGGCGGCGTCACGCAGCAGACCCGGATCCGCGCGCTGGACGCGATCCGCGGTCTCGCCCTGTGCGGCATCCTCCTGGTCAACATCCCGCCGCTGGCCGACATGCCGATCCTGGCCCGGGACGGCTGGCAGGGCGGCACCGAGCAGTGGTTCGCGCTGCTCGTCCAGCAGCGGTTCTTCCCGATCTTCTCGTTCCTGTTCGGACTGGGCTTCGCGATCTTCCTGCAGCGCGCAGCGACCCGCACCGACCGGCCCCGGCTGGTGCTGCTGCGCCGGCTCGTCGCGCTGGGCGTGCTCGGCGCGCTGCACCAGCTGCTGCACCCGGGGGAGGCGCTGCTGCCGTACGCGATCGTCGGGATCGTCGTGCTGCTCCCCGCGTCCTGGCTGCCCCGGGCCGTGGTGCTGGCCGGCGGGATCGTCGCGACCGGGCTCGCCGTGTTCGTCGCGCACGGCGGCCTGCTGCTGGTCCCCGGCATGTTCCTGCTCGGCCTGGCCGCGGCGGGCTACGGCGTCCCGGAACGGCTGGAGCGGCCCGGGCGCGGCGTCGGGATCGTCTGCGCGGCGGCGGTCGCCGCCTCGGTGCCGCTGCTCGTCCTGCAGGCCGGCTCGATCGAGACCAGCGGGTTCGACCACCTGTCCCCGGCGGCCGGGCTGGTCCTCGCGGTGGCGTACGTGAGCGGGCTCGCCCTGCTGCTGCGCACCCCGGCCGGGCCCGCGCTCTCCGCGGTGCTCGAACCGCTCGGCCGGATGGCGCTGACGAACTACCTGGCCGCCACGCTGCTGGTGCTCGCGCTCGCCCCGGCGATGGGCCTGACCGGCTCCGAGCGCTACCCGCTGGTGCTCCCGCTCGCCGGGGCGATCCTGCTGGTGCAGGTGCTGTTCAGCCGGTGGTGGCTGGGCCGCTTCGGCTACGGCCCGGTGGAGTGGCTCTGGCGGACGGTCTCCTGGTGGCGGCCGGTCCCGCTGCGCCGCTCCGCGGCCTGATCCGGACCGCGCCCCGCGCCGACCCGCACGACGATCTTGCCCCGGGCCCGGCCGGACCCGAGATGCTCGATCGCGGCGCCGACGTCGTCGAGCCCGACGGTCCGGTCGAGCACCGGGGTCAGCTCGCCGGCCTCGACCAGCTCCCGCAGGTGCCCCAGGTCGGTGCTGTTCTCCGACGCCACCAGCACGACGAGCCGCTGCCGCAGCAGCGGGGACAGTGCCGCCGCGCGCAGCAGCCGCCCGTAGCCGCCGGTGATCCGGGCGTCCGGCCGCTCGCCGCCGATCAGCACCGCGGTGCCGCGCGGGGTGAGCAGCCGGCGCAGCCGGGTGACCGGCGGGTTGCCGCCGATGTCGAGCACGACGTCCCAGCGGCGGCCGAGCCGGTGCACGTCGGTGGTGCTGCGGTCGATCACCTCGGTCGCGCCCAGCCCGCGGACGAGATCCACCGATCCGGTGCGGCACACCGCCGTCACCGAGGCGCCCGCGGCCCGGGCGACCTGCACCGCGAACGTCCCGACCCCGCCGGAGGCGCCCAGCACCAGCACCGACGCGCCCGGCGTGACCCGGCCCGCGGTGTGCACCGCCTGCCAGGCGGTCTGCCCGGACACCCCGATCGCGGCGGCCGTCTCCGGGGCGAGCCCGGCCGGGGCGGGCGCGAGCCGGTCCGCCGGTGCGACGGCGTACTCGGCGAGGCTGCCCTTCGGCGCCGTGCCGAACACCGCGTCGCCCGCGGCGAACCCGCTCACCCCGGACCCGACGGCGACGACCTCGCCGGCGAGATCGCGGCCGGGCACCGGGATGCGCGGCGCCCGCAGCCCGACGGCGGGCCGCACCGCGAGCGGCAGCCCGGCCATCAGGTGCCAGGTCCCGCGGTCCAGCGCGGCGGCCGCGACCCGGACCAGCACCTCGCCCGGTCCCGGCTCGGGCACCGGCAGCTCCGCCACCCGCCACACCCCGGTCGTGCCGTACCGCTCCTGCACCACAGCGCGCATCGCCAGCTCCTGTACTAAGTACGAAAACGTACGTTGTACGGTACGGGTACCAGGGCAGCGACCACAAGGGGGACGTCGATGGCGCGGCAGCAGCTGAGCCGCGAGCGGGTACTCGCCGCGGCCACCGAGCTGGCCGACCGGGAGGGGATCGCGGCGCTCACCATCCGGGCCGTCGCGAACCGGCTCGGCAGCGCGCCGATGGCCGTCTACCACCACGTCGCCGGCAAGGACGAGATCCTCGACGGCCTGGTCGACGCCGTCTTCGCCGAGTTCGACGTGCCGGTGCCGGGCCGGCCGTGGCGGCCCGAGCTGGCCCGGCGCAGCCATTCCGCGCGGGCCGCGCTGGCCCGCCACCCCTGGGCGACGCCGCTGCTCGAGAGCCGCCGCTGGCCCGGCCCGGCCACCCTCGCCCAGCACGACGCGGTGCTCGGCACGCTGCTCTCCGACGGGTTCGACGTGACCGCCGCCGGGCACGCGTTCGCCCTGATCGACGCCTTCGTCTACGGGTTCGCGCTGCAGGAGGCCACGATCCCGTTCACCCCGGACGCCATCGAGGACGGCGCGCGGGAGATCGTCGCCACCCTCCCGGACGGCGGCTACCCGCACCTGGCGCGCTTCGTCGCCGAGCGGATCGGCCCCGGCTACGCCTTCGGCGACGAGTTCGACGTGTGCCTGGAGCTGGTGCTCGACGGCATCGGCACGCTCAGAGCTGCAGCACCAGGTGCGCCACGCTGAAGTAGATGACCAGCCCGGTGGCGTCCACCAGGGTGGTCACCGCCGGCGCCGACACCACCGCCGGGTCGATCCCGATCCGCCGCGCCACCAGCGGCATCGTCGCCCCGATCGTCGCCGCCCAGGCACAGATCACCACCAGCGAGATGCCGACCACCAGCGCGATCGACGCGCCGACCAGCGCCGTCCCGATCAGCAGCCCGGCCAGCGCCAGCATGGTGCCCAGCGCGGCACCGACCCGGGCCTCCCGCCACATCACGGCCAGCACGTCGGACGGGCGGACCTCGCCGACCGCCAGCGCGCGCACGCTCGCCGTCGCCGCCTGCGCGCCGGCGTTCCCGCCGGTGCCGATCAGCAGCGGCACGAACAGCGCCAGCGCGGTGACCTGGGCCAGGGTGGCCTCGAAGTACTGCAGGACGTTCACCGTCAGGGTCGCCGCGACCAGCAGCAGGAGCAGCCACACCACCCGGGAGCGGGCCAGGCCCAGCACGCCCGCGGTCATGTAGTGGCCCTGCCACGGCTCGGCGCCGGACTGGCGGGCCACGTCCTCGGACTCGGCGCGCTCCAGCTCCTCCACCGCGTCGTCGATGGTGAGCAGCCCGAGCAGCCGGCGCTCGGCGTCGACCACCGGCAGCGCGATCCCGTCCGAGTCGCCGAGCAGGCGGGCCGCATCCTCGCCGGTGTCGGTCGCGCGGACCCAGTCGATGTCGGTCTCGACGAGCTCGGCCAGCGGCGTCTCCGGCGGGCTCAGCACCAGCTCGCGCAGGCCGACCGTGCCCTCCAGCCGCCGGCCCGGGCCGACCACCGGCAGGGTGTACACGGTCTCGGCCTCCCGGCCGGTGCGGCGCACCCGGGCCAGCGCGTCGGCGACGGTGCCGCCGGCGTGCAGGCTGACCACCTCGGGCGTCATGAGCCGCCCGACCGAACCCGCCGGGTAGCCCAGCAGCGCCGCGGTCGCCCGGCGCCGGTCCGGGGTCAGCCCGGCCAGCACCCGGTGCGCGACCGACGCCGGCATCTCGCCGAGCAGCCGGGCGCGGTCGTCCGGGTCGAGGCCCTCGACCAGCTCGAGCACCGTGTGGCCGCGGCCGTCGGCGGGCTCGCCCGCGGTGCCCTCGCGCATCCCGTCCAGCACCCGCTGGGCGCTGACCGCGTCGAGCTCCTCGAACACGGCGGCGGCGGTGTCCTTGTCCAGCAGCCGGAACAGCACCCCGGCGTCGGTCTCGTCGCAGCGCGCCAGCACCTCGGCCAGGTCGCGTGCGCTCAGGTCGCAGGCCCGGGCCGCGACGCCGACCAGATCGCCGTCGTGCAGGGCGCCGGTGAGCAGATCGGTGAGGTGATCGGGATGTTCCGGGACCGCACCCCGGGGGGCCTGCTCGGCCTGCGTGCGCGTCGTGGTCGTCGCGTCCATGTCCACCTCCCTGTTCCGGCGGCGGGCCGGGACGCGCGGGAACCGCGCGCAGGAACCGGCCCGGAGGATTGCGTACGGAAACGGTCGTACGCGTCACCCCAGCGTCTCGCACCCGGGCCGGGCGCCGCTCAGCGGGGTGTTCGGCGGACCGGCACCGGGCGGGCGTCGATCACGCTGCGCGGGCCCGCCGTCGGGGTCACCGACTCGACCCGGAAACCGGTGTCCGCCAGCAGTTCCGCGTACTCGGTGCGGGTCCGCTCGCGGCCGCCGGTGCCGACCAGCATGTGCAGGTCGTAGAGCGCGGGCCCGGGATCGCCCGGCCCGTCGTCGGGCAGCACCTGCTCGACGACCAGCACCCGGGCGTCCGGGCCGGTCGCGGTCCGCACGGTGCGCAGCAGGGCGCGGCACTCGTCGTCGGTCCAGTCGTGCAGGACGAACGAGAGCAGGTACACCTCCGCGCCGCCGGGTACCGCCTCGAAGAAGTCGCCCATCATCACGTCGCAGCGGTCCGCGACGCCGGCCGCGGTCAGCTCGGCGTGCGCCCGCTGCGCCACCTGCGGGAGGTCCACCAGGATCCCGCGGCAGGCCGGGCGGGCGGCCAGCACGTGCCGCAGCAGCGCACCCGTCCCGCCGCCGAGATCGACCACGGTGCTGCCGTCCGGGACGTCGTAGGCCGCGACGAACCGGGCGCCCGCGTCGTCGATCAGCCCGCGCTGGGTGACGTCGTAGAGCGCGCCCAGCTCGGGGCGCCGGGCGAGATGGTCGAACAGCGGCCGGCCGTTCACCCGGCTGCACGCCTGCTCGCCGGTGCGGACCGACGCGGTCAGGTCGTCCCACAGCGGCCGCCACAACCGGGAGGTGAGCAGCGCCCTGGCGTGCGCGCCGCCGGGTGCGTCGCGGCGCAGCGCCGCGCCGAGCGGGGTGGCCGACCAGCGGTCGTCCGGTCCGCGGGTGCACAGGCCGAGGGTGGCGAGCGCGCGCAGCAGCCGGTCCAGGGCCGGCGGGTGCGCGCCGGTCGCCTCGGCCAGCTCCGCGGTGCCTGCCGGGCCCCGGGCGAGGACGTCGGCGACGCCCAGCTCCGCGGCGGCGCAGATCGTGTCCGTCGTCCAGTGCGCCTGGACCATGCCGACCAGCTCGGTGGCGGGGGAGGAGATGTCCATCCCGGGAGTGTCCCCGGTCACACCGGTGGACGCCGCCGGTGCCGCGGTCAGAACCCGGGATGGTCGCGCAGGTTCACCTGGTCGCAGGTCAGCGCGAACGCGTCGACCTCGGCCGGGGTGGGCGGCTCGGCCCGGGCGGCGAACTCGGCCAGCCCGCGGAAGTAGCGCTCCCGCGGCGCGCCGGGCACGAACAGGATCAGGAACCGGGCATCGGAGTCCGGCCCGGTGCGGAACGCGTGCACCCCGCCGGTCGGGACGTGCACCAGGTCGCCGGGCCCGGCCTCGGTCCGGTCCGTCCCGGTCATGATGCGCAGGCGCCCGTCGAGCACGTAGAAGCTCTCGGTGAAGCCGGAGTGGTAGTGCGGCATCGCGCCCGGCGAGTCCGGCGGGATCCAGGACTCGAACAGCCCGAAGCCGCCGCCGACGGCGCCACCGGGTGCGGCGAACCGGGTCCACGACCCGGTCCGCGAGGTCACGGCCCGCTCGGTGTCCGCGACCGGACGCCACACCGCCGACGGCTCGGGGAAGCTCACGCCCACCGACGGTAGTCGCCCGGTGACCGGACGTCCTGCCGCGGCGGCCGGTCGATCCGGACCGGTCCCGCGGCCGAACGCCGGGGGAGCGGGGGACGGTCCGCCCGCCGTCGGTATCGTCGGGGGCCCGGGCGGAGCGGATCCGCCGCGGTCCCCGTCGAGGAGCGAGGTGAGGTCGTTGCGCGCCTTCGCCTCACTGTTGCTGCTGGCCCTGGCGCTGCTGGTCTGCGCGGGCCCGGCCGCCGCCGGGCCGCCGCCCGGGCACACCGCCGCGCTCGGCGCCGCCGACTGCCCGTACCACCCGCCCTCGACGCTGCACGCGGGCGACTCCGAGCAGGTCCCGCGGCGCGGCGACGACGGGCCACCGGTCCCGGACGTCGCACCGGCCACCGTCGCCGTCGCGCTCGCCCCGGCCGTGTCGCCGGACACCGTCGCGCCGGCACCGCCGGAACGCACGCTGCGCACACCCTCACCGGTCGAACACCTCTGCGTCGACCGGAACTGACCCGCGGGAGCCCGGTCCGTCCCGTCCCCGATCCCGTGACCCGGCACCCCGCCGGCCCCCGTGGAGGCACCCTCCCGATGACCCGCAACGTCACGATCTCCCTCGCCGTCGTCGGCGCGTTCGCGCTGGTACTGGCCGCCCTGCTGTTCGCAGGCCGCCCCGACGCCCCGGACACCGCCCCGGGCGGCGCCGTCGCCGCCGACACCCTCGCCCCGGCCGAGGCGCCGCGGCTCAACGACAACCCGGACGCAGCCGTCACGATGGTCGAGTTCCTCGACTTCGAGTGCCCGTCCTGCGCCCAGATCCAGCCGGTGATGAGCCAGCTCGTCGACCAGTACGGCGACCGCGTCGAGTTCGTCGTCCGCTACTTCCCGCTGCCCCACCACAGCAACGCCGAGCCGGCCGCCGTCGCCGCCGAGGCCGCGCACCGGCAGGGCAGCTTCGTCCCGATGTACGAGCGGGTGTTCCAGACCCAGGCCGAGTGGGCCGGCTCGCCGGACGCCGCGGGCATCTTCCGCGGCTACGCCGAGCAGCTCGGCCTCGACATGGCCGCCTACGACGCGGCCGTCGCCGACCCGGCCACCCTGGCCGCCGTGCAGGAGGCCGAGCAGGCCGGCCTGGCGGCCGGCGTGCAGAGCACCCCGACGTTCTTCGTCAACGGCGAGCAGCTGAACCCGGAGTCCGTGCAGGACATCACCGACGCCCTGGACGCGGCGGTGAACCCGTGACCGCCGCCGCCCCGACCGAGGAGTTCGCCCGCGTGCCCGCCGAGCCCGTCCCCGCGGTCCCCGGACCGCTGCCGCGGCTGCTGCCCTGGCTGCTGATCGTCGGCGGCGGGCTCGGCCTGCTGGCCGCGTTCACGCTGACCGTCGAGCGGATCGCGCTGCTCCAGGACCCGACCTACCAGCCCTCGTGCAGCATCAACCCGGTGCTGTCCTGCGGGTCGGTGATGACCACCGAGCAGGCCGCGTTCTTCGGGTTCCCGAACCCGCTGCTCGGGATCGGCGCGTTCGCCGTGGTCGTCACCACCGGGGTGGCGCTGCTCGCCGGCGCCCGCTTCCCGACCTGGTACTGGGCCGGGCTGACCGCCGGCTCGGCGGCCGGGGTCGTGTTCGTGCACTACCTGATCTTCCAAAGCCTCTACCGGATCGGCGCGCTCTGCCCGTACTGCATGGTCGTGTGGGCCGTGACGATCCCGATCTTCTGGTACGTCGCGCTCGCCACGCTGGACCGCAGCGGCGGTGCCCGGGGGCTCTACGCCGGACTGCGCCAGTACCACGCGGTGCCGGTGGTGCTCTGGTTCGTGGTGATCATCGGGCTGGCCCTGCAGCGGTTCTGGGACTACTGGTCGACCCTGATCTGAGCTCGGCGCTGCCCGGGCACCCGTCCGGTGCGGGGGCCGCAGGGTCTCCGCACCGGCGGGGCGGGTGGGGAGCCGCCCCGCTCAGCGCGCTGTGCTGCCTGCTCGATCAGCGCGCTGTGCTGCCTGCTCGCTCAGCGCGCTGTGCAGTCTGCTCGCTCAGCGCGCTGTGCAGTCTGCTCGCTCAGCGCGCTGTGCAGTCTGCTCGCTCAGCGCTCGGTGTCACTGCGGGACTCGGTCCGCGGGGTCTCCCGGCCGGCGCCCGCCTCGGGGAGCTCCTTGGGCGGCGTCGCGTCGTCCCCGTCCTTCTCGTCCTTGGCGTTCAGCTCGGTCTTGAGGATCCGGCTGGACCGCCCCACCGAGCGGGCCAGGTCCGGCAGCTTCTTCGCGCCGAACAGCAGCACGACCACGAGCAGGATGATCAGCAGCTGGGTCGGTCCGGGAGGGGTCATCTCTCACTCCTTGTCCGCCGGGCGGATGCCCAGCACGTGACGCAGGTACAGCGACCGCGTCGCGGCCGCACACAACAGGAACGGCGGGACCACCGCCAGCAGCAGCGGCCACACCGCGGCGGGCGGCGCGGCCATCCCGAACAACGGGGCGACCGGGGTGAAGGGTAACGCGACGCCCGTCACCACCACTGCGGCCACCGTCACCACCACCGCGCGGGCCGGCCGGCCGGCCCGGGTGCGCAGCAGGAGCAGCACCAGTACCTGCGAGAGCACGCCCTCGACGAACCAGACGGCCTGGAACACCGCCTGCTCCTCCGGGGTGTCCAGGCCGAGATGGCGCCACACCGCCCAGAACGTCAGCAGGTCGAACGCCGAGCACAGCGGCCCGAACACGACCATGAACCGCAGCATCCCGCGGGTGTCCCAGCCCCGGGGCCGGGCCGTCCAGCCCGGCTCCACCCGGTCGAACGGCAGCGCCAGCGCGGCCACGCTGAACAGCACGCTCTGCAGCACCAGCTGGGCGGGCAGCAACGGCAGGAACGGCAGCACCGCCGAGGCGACCACCACCGACAGCGCGTTGCCGACGTTGAGCGCCGCGGTCACCGTCAGGTAGCGGGTGGCCCGCCCCAGCGTGCGCCTGCCCTCCTCGACGGCGGTCACCACGACGTCCGGGCCGCGATCGGTGAGCACGATGTCCGCGGCCGCCCGCGCCGCCGGGACCGCGCCGTCGACACCGATCCCGACGTCGGCCGCGCGCAGCGCACCGACGTCGTTGACGCCGTCGCCGAGGAAGCCCACGGTGTGCCCGCGCGCCTGCAGCGCGGTGACCACCCGCTCCTTCTGCAACGGGCCGAGCCGGGCGAACACCGTCGTCCGCCCGACGGCGCGGGCCAGCGCGACGTCGTTCATCGCGTCCAGCGCCGGCCCGTCCAGCACCCCGTCGACGTCGATGCCGGCCCGCTCACAGACCTGCTCGGCGACGGCGGTGTCGTCGCCGGTCAGCACCTTCACCGCGACGCCCTGGGCGCGGAACCGGGCGACCGCGGTGGCCGCCGACGCGCGCACCGGATCGACCATCCCGACGAAGCCGAGCAGCACCAGGTCCCGCTCGGGCTCCGGGTCGTGCGCCGGGGCCCGCCGGGTCGCGACCGCCACCACCCGCATGCCACGGGCGCGGTGGGCGCCGGCGGCGTCCGCGGCCGCGGTCCGCAGCGGGCCGGTCAGCTCGATCTCCGTGCCGTCGCGCACGGCGTGCGTGCAGCGCGGGAGCACGGTGTCCGGGTCGCCGCGCACCACCACCAGCTCATCCGGCGCGTGCGCGTCGCGCAGCACCACGGTCGCGCGCCGGCGGGCGTGGTCGAAGGGCAGCTCGGCGACCCGGGTGAGCAGACCCCCGGCCAGCAGCGTCGAACCGTCCCGGCCGGCGCAGGCGAGCGCGTCGTCGGTGCCGTCCCGGGGGACCCCCTGGAACCGGACGGCGATCGCGGCGGCGTCGCCGGGCGCCGGATCGGGGCGGCCGTCCAGATCGACCGAGTGCGTGAACACGACCCGGTCCTCGGTGAGCGTCCCGGTCTTGTCCAGGCAGGCGACGTCGATCGCGCCGAGATCGTGGATGCCCTCCGGCCGGGTGACCAGCACGCCCGCGTCGCGCAGCCGGGCGGTGCCGCGCAGCAGCGTCGTCCCGACGATCACCGGCAGCAGCTCCGGGGCCAGGCCGACGGTCACCGCGACCGCGAACAGCAGCGCCTGCTGGGCGTCCCCGGAGACCGTCCCGTTGATCAGCAGCACCAGCGGCGCGGCGACCAGCATGCACCGCACCAGCGTCCAGCTCACCGACCGCACGCCGCGGTCCACCGCGGACTCCGGGCGCGGCCGGTGCGCCCGCCCGGCCAGCTGCTCGGCGTGCGTGCGGGCCCCGGTCGCCAGCACGACGGCGGTGGCCGCGCCCCGGGTGACGGTGCTGCCGGCGAGCAGCAGCGAGCCGAGCGCGGTGACCGGCCGCCGGTCGTCGGCGGGCCGGTGCCGGGCCCGCCGCGGTCCGGGGCCGGTGCGGTCCGACGGCGGCGCCTTCGGCACCGGCAGCAGCTCCCCGGACAGCGACGACTGGTCGACGAGCAGCTCGTCGGTCCGCAGCAGCCGCAGGTCCGCCGGCACCGGATCGCCGGCGTGCAGCAGCACCACGTCGCCGGGCACCAGGTCCTCCGGCGGGACCTCGCTCTCCCGCGGCGCCGAGCCCGCAGCCGGCCGCCGCCGCACGGTGACCGTGGTGCCGACCCGGGCCCGCAGCACCCGGGCCGCGCGGCCGGTGCGGATCTCGTTCCACAGCCGCAGCCCGATGCCGAGCGCGGCGAGCAGCAGCACCAGCGCGGCGCTCGCCGCACCGTCGGCGACGGCGAGCAGCGCGCCCAGCACCACCATCAGACCGGCGAACGGGCTCGCGACGGCCCACCGGACCCAGGTCCCCGCCGACGGGCTGCGCCCGGCCGCCGGGACGTTCTCGCCGTACTCGGCCGACCGCACCGCGGCGGCCTCCTCGGTGAGCCCGCGCCGGGACGTGTCGAGGCCGCGGAGCAGGGCGAACGCGTCGGCCAACGCCGCGTCGCGCAGCTCGGTCTCGCCGGGGGTGACCGGTGGCCCGGGCGGTGCGGGACCGGCGGGGGGCGAGCCGCCGGAGATCCGGCGGCCGGTCCGGTCCATCGCGCTCCTCGGGTCCCCGGCTCCACGCCCGGAACCGCTTGGGTAGGGTAACAGTTGCGTAGATAGCGCAACTATCGCAACTGTCGGGGGTGTGGTGGACGAGCCGGAGCTGCTCGATCCGGAGCTGCTGGCCGATGCGGCCGCGGCGTTCGGGATCCTCAGTGCGACGTCCCGGCTGCAGATCGTCTGGCTGCTCGCGGCCGGCCCGCGCGACGTCGGGACCCTGGCCACCGCGCTCGGCCAGCCGGTCGCCGCGGTCTCCCAGCACCTGGCCAAGCTCAAGCTCGCCGGCCTGGTCCGGGCCCGGCGGGAGGGCCGCCACCAGATCTACGTGATCGACGATCCGGCGGTCGTCGAGGTGGTCCGTGCGGTCGTCGCCGCCCGGACCGCACGCCGCTCCGGGCCGCTGGGCGAGCGGGGCACGGCGTGACGCCGCCCCTCCCGCCCCGGCCCGACTCGCCGACCACCCCGATGCCGCCGCGCCGCCCCGGCGCAGGTGCACCACCGTCCCCCGGCCGCGCGCGCCCCGTGGGATCCGGTGCCGCCGGACCGCCCGCCCGGCCGGCACCCGGCGCCGCCCCACCCCGACCCGCGGCTGCGGGGCCCGGCCGGTCACCGGCCGGCCCGTCGTCGTCACCGACCGACCGGCTCCGGCCCTGGCCGCGCGCCGAGCGGCCGGTCCCGCGCCCCGCCCGCCGGCTGCGGCGCTGGGCGGCGGCGCTCTCGGCGACCGTCTTCCTCGTCACCGGCGCCGGCTGGGCGGTGCTCGGCGGTGACGGCGGCCTGGTGACCGCCGACGTGACCGGGGAGAGCGTGGCCGACGGTGCCACCGACATCCTGCTGGTCGGCAGCGACTCCCGGGTGGACGCCCGCGGCAATCCGCTGCCCCGCGAGGTCCTCGACGCGCTCGACGCGGGCGACGCCGACGGCCAGCAGAACACCGACACCCTGATGCTGGTCCGGATCCCGGACGATCCCTCGCTCGGCGCGTCCGCGGTGTCCATCCCGCGCGACGCCTGGGTGGAGGTCCCCGGCCTGGGCACGCACAAGATCAACTCGGTGCTGGCCCGCGGCGCGGCGCTCGCCCGGCCCGGGCTGCGGGAGCAGGGCCTGACCGGTCCGGAGCTGGAACGGCAGGCCAACGCGGCGGGCAGCCGGACGCTGGTGCAGACCGTCGAGGCACTCACCGGCGTCTCGGTCGACCACTACGCCCAGGTCAACCTGGCCGGGTTCGCCGAGATCACCCGCGCGCTCGGCGGTGTCCCGGTCTGCCTGAAGGGCCCGGTCGACGACCACTACTCCGGCGCGCGCTTCGCGGCCGGCCCGCAGACCGTGCAGGGCGCCGAGGCACTGTCGTTCGTCCGGCAGCGGCACGGCCTGCCCGGCGGCGACCTGGACCGGGTCCGCCGCCAGCAGGCGTTCCTGGCCGGGCTGACCCACCGGATGCTGTCGGCGGGCACGCTCGCCGATCCGGTCGCGGTGGCCGGGCTGCTGCGCGCCGTCAACGGCGCCGTCGTGCTCGACCAGGGCTGGGACCTCACCTCGCTGGTCGCGCACGCCGCCGAGCTGCGCGGCGACCGGGTGGAGTTCCGCACCATCCCGACCGGCCGGGCGGACTACCGGACCGGTTCCGAGGGCGTCGCCGTCGAGGTGGACCCGGCGGAGGTCAGCGCGTTCTTCGCGGGGCTCACCGCCCCGGAGCAGCCGCCCACCGACGACCCCGGCCCCGGGGGCGCCGGAGACGGCACCGGAGCAGGCACTGTGGAGGACGACACTGCGCCCACCGCCGGCGCGGGCGAGGGCAGCGCCGCCCCGCGGGGGGACCCGGTTCCCGGGCCGGAACCCGCGAGCGTTCCCCCTCCCGACCTGACCGCCGACGGCGTGCCCTGCGTGGACTGATCCCCACCCGGCACGTTCCCCGAGCCGAGGAGCTCCCATCTCCGAGATCATCGAGTTGCTCAACTCCGTCCCGCTGTGGGTGGTGGTGCTCGTCGCGGGTCTGATCACCCTCGGCGAGACCACGCTGGGGATCGGGCTCGTCCTGCCCGGGGAGACCGTGCTGATCGCGGCGGCGATGGCGGTGCCCGACGTGCCGTCGGCGGTGCTGGTGACCGGTGTCGTCGCGGTCGCGGCGATGGGCGGGGACTCGATCGGCTACACGATCGGGCGCAAGCTCGGCCCCCGGCTGCGGGACTCCCGGCTGATCCGGCGGATGGGGCAGGACAAGTGGGACGACGCGGCCCGCACCCTGCGCAGGCACGGATCGTGGGCGGTGCTGTGCGCCCGGTTCCTGCCGGTGGTGCGCACCATGACACCGGCCGCGGCGGGCGCCTCCGGCCTGCCGCTGCGCCGCTTCCTGCCCGCCGTCGTGGTCGGCGCCACCGCCTGGGCGACCCTGCACGTCGCGGCCGGTTACCTGCTGCGGGAGGCCGCGGAGAAGTTCGAGCACACCTTCGGGCTGCTGGGCTGGGTGCTGCTCGGGATCGGTGTCGTGGCCGGCACGATCGCCTGGAAGGTGCGCCGCCGCCGCGCCGAGGCCCGCAGGCAGGAGGCCCGGGAGAAGGTCGCCGCGCTGCGCGAGTGACCGGGCCCGGCGCGACAGCCCCGCCCGCCGCGGGCAGGATGGCGCCGGTGAAGGCAGCCAGCTACTCCCGCGAGGGCGCGGCCCGCGACGTCCTGACCATCGGCGACCTGGAGACCCCGCAGCCCGGCCCCGGGCAGGTCAGGGTCCGGATCCGCATCTCGGCGGTGAACCCGACCGACACCAAGACCCGCGCGGGCACCACCCCGCGCCCGATCGACGGCGTCCGCGTCCCGCACCAGGACGGCGTCGGCGAGATCGACGCGGTCGGCGAGGGCGTCGACCCGTCCCGGGTGGGGCAGCGGGTGTGGGTGTGGCTCGCCTCGCCCGGTGGCGAGGGCGGTGCGCCGCTCGCCGAGTGGGGCAGCTGCGCGGAGTACACCGTGCTGCCCGCCGCCCAGGCCACCCCGCTGCCCGACGGCGCCCCGGACGATCTCGGCGCCTGCCTCGGCGTGCCGGCGATGACCGCGTACCACTGCGTGTTCGCCGACGGCTCGGTCGCCGGACGCACCGTGCTGGTCACCGGCGGTGCCGGTGCGGTCGGGCACTACGCGATCCAGCTCGCGCGCTGGGCCGGCGCCACCGTGGTGACCACGGTGTCCGGGCCGGACAAGGCCGAGCAGGCCCGTGCGGCGGGGGCCCAGCACGTCGTCAACTACCGGGAGGGCGACCCGGCCGCCGCGATCCTGGACGCTGCCGGCCCGGTCGACCGGATCGTCGAGGTCGCGCTCGCGCAGAACCTCGAGCAGGACCTCGCCGTGCTGCGCCGCGGCGGGCACGTCGTGTCCTACGCGGCGACTCCGCAGGACCCGGCGCTGCCGGTCCGGTCGCTGATGACGGCGAACGCGGTGCTCCGGTTCATGCTGCTCTACAACGTCGAGCGGGACGTTCTGGCCGACGCGGCGCGCGGGGTGAGCGTCGCCGCGGCGCACGGCGCGCTCACCCCGCTGCCGATCCACCGGTTCGGGCTCGGCGACGTCGTCGCCGCGCACGAGGCGGTCGAGGCCGGCGTCACCGGCAAGGTCGTGGTCGACCTGCCCTGACGACCACCGGCCCGACCGGCCCCGTCGTCGGTCAGTAGGCGTCCTCGTCCTGGCCGGCGTCGCGGTACTGGTCCGCGACGTCGGCCGGATCGGCCTCGCGGTCCGCGCTCGGCACCGCCGGCACGACCGGATCGTCGTCGTTCCCGGGGAACGCCGGGCGCCGCTGCTCGAGCGCGTCCGCCGGATCGGCCTCGGAGATCGGGATCTCGGGGCGCATCGTCTCTCCTCTCGCTCGGTCGGTCGCTGCGTACCCACCCGCCGGGCGGCTCACGCACGGACCGGTCAGCCGGGCCCGACCAGGTGCAGCTGCGGCGTCACCGGCGCGTCGGCCGGCCCCAGCTCGGCCCAGGTCGTCTTGCCCCGCCGGTGCCTGCGCACCCCCCAGCCGCGGGCCACCGACCCGACGATCTGCAGGCCGCGCCCGCGGGGTGCGGACGGGTCGAGCGGCCGCTCGCGGCCGGGCACCGGCGACCCGTCGCGGACCGTGAGCCGGACCGACCCGCCGCGCACCCGGGCGGTCAGCAGCATCGGGGTGCCCGCGTGGTCGATCCCGTTGGCGACCAGCTCGTGCAGCACCAGCACCGCGTCGTCGACGAGGGTCTTGCCGAGCAGCGGCGCGAGGAAGCGGCGCAGTTCCAGCCGGGCGAACCGGCAGGCCGACGGCGCCGGTGCCACCCGGAGCCGCCACGAACGGTCCCTCATCCTCGTCCCTCCACTCGGCTCACCGGACGGTGGCTCATCGGACGGCGGTTCGTCGGACAGCCCTGACTACCCGCGGTGGCCGCGGCGCACACGCGATCCGCTCGCCTGGCGGTCCGGCGCGGAGCGGGTACCGTCGGGGTGTTCGACGCGTAGAGCCACCTGCGCGTGCCCGCTGTCAGCGAGCACGACGAGGAGGCCCCGTTGCGCATCGCCGTCATCCGCACGTCCGAGGTTCCCGAGGGGTGCGGCACCGCATCCACCGCCTCCGCACTGGCCGTCGCCGGGCACCGCGTCCTGGTGCTCACCGACCGGCCCGGTGACCACGATCCGGTCGGGCCGGTGACCGGGCCGGGGGAGCTGGAGGTCCGGCCGCTGCCCGCCGCGGGCGCCGGCTTCGGCGACGACCCGCCGGACCTGGTGCACGCGGTCGGCCCGGCGGCCGTCCGGTGGGCGGCCGGGACCGGGGCGCCGGTCGTCGCGTCGTACCCGACCGGTGGCCCGGACCCGATCGACCCGCCCGCCGGGGTCGTCGCGGTGCTGGCCGACTCCGAGCACCGGCACGCCGCACTGCTCGCCGCCGGGGTGCCACGTTCGCAGCTGCGCACCGTGCCGGCCTGCGTGGACACCGACGTCTACACCGCGGCGGGCCCGGCGCTGCGCCGCAGCGAGCATCCGCGGCTGGTGCTGATCGGGTCACTGGCCCCCGGCGCGGGGGCGGGCACCGCGATCCGCGCGCTGGCCCGGGTCCGCGACGCCGAGCTGCTCGTCGCCGGCGGCGCCGCCGGCGACGATCCGGACCGGGACCGGCTGTTCGCGATCGCCCAGGAGGCCGGGGTGACCGGGCGGGTCCGGTTCCTCGGGCCGGTCGGGGACGCGCTGCGGCCGCGGCTGCTGCGCTCCGCCGACGTCGTCCTGGACGTGCCCGGCCGCGACGTCCCGGTGACCCCGGTGCTGCAGGCGATGGCCTGCGCCCGGCCGGTGGTGGGATCCTCGGTCGGCGGCTCGGCCGATGCGGTGGTCGACCGGGTGACCGGCCTGCTGGTCCGGCCCGGGAGACCGGCCGACGTCGCGGCCGCCGTGCGCGACCTGCTCGCCGACGAGGCCATGCGGGCCGGCTACGGCATCGCCGGGCGGGACCGCGCGGTGTCCCGCTTCGACCGGGCCCGGATCGCCGTCACGCTGACCGCGCTCTACGGCGGGCTGGTCGGGGTGCCGCCGGAGGCCGAGACCGAGACGGAGACCGAGACGGAGACCGAGACCGCGACCGAGTTGGAGCTGCTCGGCTAGGGCCGGGGTGTACCGGGGCGATGGCTGCCCGGATGTCCGGGTCGTCCTCACCCACCCGGGTGGTCATCCCGCAGTCAATGAGCATTGCTAACTACATCTCGTACGGTGGCCCCATGCGTACCGCCGACGACCAGTGGGACATCACCAGCAGCGTGGGAGCCACCGCCCTGGCGGTCGCCGCCGGGCGGGCCGCCGAGAGCCGGCGCGCCGACCGGCTGGTCGACGACCCGTTCGCGCAGGCGTTCGTGGACGCCGCAGGGCCGGTGCTCGACGTGCCCGACGACCCGCCCGGTCCCCGGGAGGCGCAGGCCACCTACCAGGGGGTGCGGTCCCGGTACTTCGACGAGTCGCTGCTCGGCGCCGGTACCGGCCAGGTGGTGCTGCTCGCCGCCGGTCTGGACGCCCGCGCGCTGCGCCTGCGCTGGCCCGCCGGCACCACCGTCTTCGAGATCGACCAGCCGCAGGTGCTGGCGTTCAAGGACGACGTGCTCGCGGCCGTCGGCCACCCGCCCACCGCCCGCCGGGTCGGCGTCCCGGCCGACCTGCGGCAGGACTGGCCGGCCGCACTGACCGGCGCCGGGTTCGATCCCGCCCGGCCGACCGCGTGGCTCGCCGAGGGACTGCTGCCCTACCTGCCCGCCGACGCCGAGGCGCTGCTGTTCGAGCGGGTACAGGCGCTGTCCGCACCGGGCAGCCGGATCGCCGTCGAGCACTTCGGGGACGCGGCCCGCCGGATCGTGTCCGATCCGGATCTGCGGTCGCTGTCGCGGCGGCTGATCGGGATCGACGTGCGCGAGCTGTTCTTCGACGAGCCGCGCGCGCGGACTCCGGCCGAGCGGCTCCGCGGGTACGGCTGGACGGTCCGGGTGGACCCGGTCGCCGAGGTCGCGGACGGGTACGGCCGGCCGCTCGACGGCGGCGTCGCGGAGGCGATGGGTGAGGTCGAGCTGCTGCGGGCGGACCGCGCTCAGTGACCGGCCCGGCGCAGCCCGAGCAGCGCCAGGTGCACCGACGTGCGCACCTCCGGCTCGGTCAGGTCGGCACCGACCAGCGCCGACAGCCGGCGCAGCCGGGCGTAGGCGGCGGGCCGGCCGGTGCCGATCCGGCGCGCGAACTCGGCGACGACGCCGCCCGCGTCGACCAGCGCGTCCAGCCCGGCCAGCGCCTGCTCGCGCTCGGGCCCGGGCAGTGCGAGCACCGGGCCGAGCTGCTCCTCGACGAAGCCGAGCAGCCGCGGATCGTCGCCGAGCCGCCACACCAGGCCGCGCACGCCGAGCCGGCCACCGCGCGGCGGTACCGGCGGCCGGGCGCCGTCCGGCGAGGTGGACCGGTACGCCGCGGCCGCGGCGCGGGCCTCCCGCAGCAGCTCCGGGAGCCGGTCGAACGGGCCGGGCCCGGCGACCGCCGCGACGGCGCCGGCCGGGAGCAGCCGGACCAGCTCGTCGGCGCGGGAACCGGCGCCGGCCCGTCGGGGGAGCGGCACCAGCACGATCTCCGCCCCGCCGGCGGTCGCGACCACGGCGTCCGGGACGACCGCCGGTGCGGTCCCGGCGGACCCGCCGTCGAGCAGCACCACCTCGAACTCCCCGGTGGTGTCGATCCCGGCGGCGCGGGCGCGCACCGCGAGCCGATCGGTGTCCACCGGTGTCGCGTCCGCGAGCGCGCCGAGCAGCGCGTCGTGCGCCGCGCGCAGCAGCCCGGCCGGGGCGCCGTCGCGGACCAGCAGCGACAGCGCGTCGGCGGCGTGCCCGAGCACCGCGGCGATCCGGTCCTCGGCGTCGGCGGCGGGCCGGGCCGGGACGGCGAGCCGGCCCCATCGCGCACCCGGCAGGCCGACCGGCGCGGTCCGCCAGCCCTCCGGCCCGGCCGGACCGGCCAGCCGGGACCGGGCCGGCCAGTCCCGCAGGTCCGGCTCGCCCGCGGTGAGCAGCACCCGGTGCGCCAGGTCCTCGCACACCACCGGACCGTCCAGCAGGGTGGCGGCCTCGGCGAGCACCCGCTGCGGGTCGGCGCCGTGCAGGGTCAGCGTCCGGAACGCGCTGCCCGCGTGCTCGGTGAACGACGCGCGAGCGTGCCGTTCGACCAGGATCGTCTCCAGCACCCCGGCGACGACGTCGGCGAAGCGCACCGTGCGGCGCAGCTCGACCAGCGGGAACCCCGCCGCCCGGGCGGCCTGCACCAGCGGATCGGGCAGGGTGGCGAGGTGCTGGCCGATCTCGACGACCAGCCCGACGCCGCCGGCGGCGCGCACCGCCGCGACGTAGCGGGCCGGATCGGTGGTCGGATCGGCGGCGGGCAGCCCGACCGACAGGACCAGCACGCCGTCCGGCAGCGTCCCGGCGGGCTCGGCCAGCTCGCTGACGTGCACCCAGCGGACCTCGGTGCCCAGCGCGGCCCGCCCGGCGCGGACGGCCGGTGCCCCGGCCCGGACCTCCGGGCGGGCCAGCACGTCCGCGATCGTCGGATACACCTGACGCACTCCGTTCTCGTCCGGGTCGAAGACGATACGAATCGTATCCGTGGGGTCGGAGGTGCAGGCCGGACGATCGGACGGACGACCGCGACCGCCGCACGGCACGGGCGCCGACACCGACAGGAGTCCCCCATGACCGCACTCGAGGACCGCACCCCCGCCGCCGACCGGCCGCCGATGTCCGCGGCCGCCCAGGCCGCCGGGAAGCACCTGTGGATGCACTTCGCCCGGATGCACGGCCGGGACGGTGACCAGCCGATCCCGGTGGTCACCCGCGGCGAGGGCGCCTACCTGTGGGACGACCGCGGCCACCGGGTGCTCGACGGGCTCGCCGGGCTGTTCGTCGTGCAGGCCGGCCACGGCCGCCGCGAGCTCGCCGAGGCGGCCGCGAAGCAGGCGTCCGAGCTGGCGTACTTCCCGGTCTGGGGGTACACGACCCCGCCCGCCGCCGAACTCGCCGAGCGGCTGGCGCATCTCGCACCGGGCGACCTGAACCGGGTGTTCTTCACCTCCGGCGGCGGCGAGGCCGTCGAGTCGGCGTGGAAGGTCGCCAAGCAGTACTTCAAGCTGCGCGGCAAGCCGGCCAAGCACAAGGTGATCAGCCGGATGACGGCCTACCACGGCACCCCGCACGGGGCGCTGGCGATCACCGGGCTGCCCGCGATGAAGCAGGACTTCGAGCCGCTCGCGCCCGGCGGGTTCCGGGTGCCGAACACCAACCTCTACCGGCATCCCGAGTTCGACGGCGACGCCGAGGCGCTCGGCCGGTGGGCCGCCGACCGGGTGGAGGAGGCCATCCTGTTCGAGGGCCCGGGCACCGTCGCCGCGGTCGTCGTGGAGCCGGTGCAGAACTCCGGCGGCTGCCTGACCGCGCCGCCGTCGTACTTCGCCCGGCTCCGCGAGATCTGCGACCGGCACGACGTGCTGCTGGTCTCCGACGAGGTGATCAACGCGTTCGGCCGGCAGGGGCATCCGTTCGCCTGCGCGAAGTTCGGCTTCACCCCGGACATCGTCACCTGCGCCAAGGGCATGACCTCGGGCTACGGCCCGCTCGGCGCGATGATCGCCTCGGAGAAGGTGATCGAGCCGTTCCTGGAGCCGGGCGTCACCTTCCCGCACGGCTACACCTGGGGCGGGCACCCGGTCTCGGCGGCCGTCGCGCTGGCCAACCTGGACCTGATGGAGCGCGAGGACCTCTACGGCAACGTGCTCGCGAACGAGCAGGCGTTCGGCGACACCCTGGGCCGGCTGCTGGACCTGCCGATCGTCGGCGACGTCCGCGGCGACGGCTACTTCTGGGCGATCGAGCTGGTCCGGGACAAGGCCACCCGGGAGACGTTCGACGCCGCCGCCCGGGAGCGGCTGGTCAAGCAGTTCCTGCCCGGGGCGCTGTTCGCGAACGGCCTCTACTGCCGCCCCGACGACCGCGGCGACGTCGTCGTCCAGCTCGCGCCGCCGCTGATCGCCGGGCAGGCCGAGTTCGACGAGATGGAGCAGATCCTGCGGCACACCCTCACCGAGGCGCAGCGCGTGATCTGACCCCGCGTCCCGGGCCCGGCAGACCGTGTCGCGAAGTTGTTCGGCAACCGCCCGGTAACTACGTTGTGCCGGGGGATGCGTCGCGACGCGGCGGGCCGGCGCGAGGGGGATCGATGACGACCGACGGACTGCTCGGCACGCGCGAGGTGGTGATCACCCAGCCCCGCTCCTTCACCGAACGGTCGATCCTGCAACGCTGGGCGGAGCGGGAGCACCCGGGTGCCCGGGTGGTGTCGATCGGCGCCGGTCTGGAGGCCCCGGCCGCGCTCGGCGAGGCGCTCGACGGCGACGACACCGTGATCGTCCCGGCCCGGGTCACCTGGGTGACGCCCGAGCCGGACGCGTCCGGCGCGCTGCGCAAGCTGGCCGGGCTCGCGACCACCGCCGCGATGCGGGTCGCCTGGTCGCCGCTGCACCCGACGATGGCCCGGCACCGGCCGGACGCGGCCCGGGTCGTCGCGGGCGAGCCGGCCACCGTCGCCGACCTGGTGTCCCGGTTCGTCGCCCAGGAGAACGGCCGCCCCGGCTCCGTCGGGTTCAGCCGGTTCGTCGCCCGGCAGGCCGTTCTGGCCTGCGACCGCGCCGAGCGGCGCATCCTCGGCGACCGCTACAAGGTGCCCCGCCGGATGGTCGAGCAGATCACCTCGTCCACCCGGTTCCCGAAGCTGGTCGACCGGCTCGTCCGGCAGACCGGCTCGACGAAGGCCGAGATCGAGCAGCAGCTCGGGAGCTGCCTGAAGGAGATGGCGGCGGTGCAGAGCCCGCCGGCGATCGACGTCTTCCGGGCGATGATGGGCCCGATGCACACCAAGGCCTGGGACGTGCAGGTCGACGAGTCCGGGCTGGAGCGGCTGCGCGAGCTCAACCGGGAGCACGCGCTGGTCTTCCTGCCGAGCCACCGCTCCTACGCCGATCCGCTGGTGTTCGCCGAGGTGCTGCACGAGCGGAACTTCCCGCGCAATCACGTGCTCGGCGGCAACAACCTGTCGTTCTGGCCGATGGGCGCGCTCGGCAGGCGGGCCGGGGTGGTGTTCATCCGGCGCAGCTTCGGCGGCGACACCGTCTACAAGGCCGCCATCCAGGAGTACCTCGGCCATCTGCTGGCGAAGCGGTTCAACCTGGAGTGGTACATCGAGGGCGGCCGCAGCCGCACCGGCAAGCTGCGCCGCCCCCGCTACGGGCTGCTGCGCTACCTGGTCGCCGCGATGGAGGACCGGCCCGAGCTGGACGCGGTGCTGGTCCCGGTCTCGATCGTCTACGACCAGCTGCACGAGGTCGGTGCGATGGCCGCCGAGCAGCGCGGCGGGGAGAAGAAGGCCGAGGGCCTGGGCTGGCTCTACGGCTACTTCCGCGACCAGCGCCGGCACGTCGGCACCGCCCGCGTCCGGTTCGCCGAGCCGCTCTCGCTGCGCCGGGCACTGGCCGACGCCGGCGACGGATCGGCCCGGCTGGAGAAGGTCGCGTTCCGGGTGTGCGCCGGCATCAACCGGGTCACCCCGGCGACGGCCACCTCGCTGGCGACCTTCGCGCTGCTCAGCGCCCGGGACCGGGCGCTGACCCTGCAGCAGGTCCGGGAGGTCGTCGCCCCGCTGGCCGACTACCTGGAGGCGCGCGGCGTCCCGGTGCCGATCGCCGAGCTGCGCACCCGGCACGGCCTGCGGATGACCCTGGACCGGCTGGCCGAGGCGGGCGTCGTCACCATCTACTCCGGCGGCACCGAGCCGGTGTTCTCGATCAGCTCGGGCCGCCACCACGTCGCCGCGTTCTACCGCAACGGGGCGCTGCACCACCTGCTGAACCGGGCGATGCTGGAGCTGGCGCTGCTGCGGGTCGGCGACGCCGGCGAGGAGGACGATCCGGTCGACGTCGCGTGGCGCGAGCTCGCCCGGCTGCGGGACCTGCTGAAGTTCGAGTTCTTCTTCTCCACCCGCCGCGAGTTCCGCGACGAGATCCTGCGCGAGGCCGATCTCGTCGACTCCGGCTGGCGGCGGCGCGCCGGGCAGCCCGCGGACGCGCGCGCCGCGCTGCGCCGGGCCCCGCTGCTCGTCGCGCCCGGCGTGCTGCGGTCCTTCTTCGACGCCCAGCTCGTCGTCGCCGACCGGCTCGCCGCGCTCGGCGACGACCCGCTCGGCGACGAGGACGACTTCCTGAACGACTGCCTCGGCGTCGGCAGGCAGATGCTGATGCAGCGCCGCCTGGACCGGCCAGACTCGGTGTCGCGCGAGCTGTACGCGACGGCGCTGCGCCTGGCCGAGAACCGGGACCTGCTGCACCCGGCGTCGCCGGGCGCGCGGCGGGCGGACTGGCTGGCCGAGGTCGGCGCGGTGATCGACGACCTGGGACGGCTCGCCGACCTGCACCGGGCCCGGCTGGAGGTGGTACTCGGCGACGGCGACGATCCGCCGCCGGAGCCGGTCGTGCCGGACCGGGGGACGAAGGAACGTGCGGAGGGGGACAGCGGTGTCGCGAGCTGACGGAGCCGGTACGGCGCGGGCCGAGCGGCTCGCCGCCGTCCGGGCGGCGCCGCCCGGGCCGGGCACCATCGCCTACTTCGACTACGACGGCACCGTCATCGACGGCTACTCGGCGGGCGCGTTCTACCGGCGACGGCTGCGCGAGTTCGACGTCGGCCCGGTCGAGATGGTGCGCACCGTGCTGTCCGGGATGCGCGGGATCCGCACCGACGACGACTTCAAGGAGTTCCTCTCCATCACCCTCGCGACCTGGCAGGGCCGCACCGAGGCCGAGCTGGTCGCGCTCGGCAACGACCTGTTCCGGGACGAGATCGCCGGCGCCCTGCACCCCGAGGTCTGGGAGCTCGTCGCCGCCCACCAGGAGCAGGGCCACCAGGTGGTGATGGCGTCGTCGGCGACCCGGTTCCAGGTGCAGCCGATGGCCGACGAGCTGGGCGCCGACCGGGTGCTGTGCACCGAGCTGGAGGTCGACGACGGCGTGCTCACCGGCCGGGTCGTCGGGACGTCGCTGTGGGGGCCCGGCAAGGCGGAGGCGGTGCGTGCCGACGCCGCCGCGCAGGGCGTCGACCCGGCCGACTGCTTCGGCTACGCCAACGGCACCGAGGACGCCGAGTTCCTCTCCTCCGTCGGCCGTCCGGTCGCGGTGTCGCCGACCGACTCGCTGCGCGCGCTCGCCACCCGGCAGGGCTGGCCGATCCTGGACTGCGCCCCGCGCGGCGGGCTGTTCCCCGGGGCCACCGACGTCGCCCGGACCGCCATCTTCTACGGCGGCATGGCCGGCGGGCTCGCCGCCGCGGCCGGCGCCGGGCTGCTGCACGGCTCGCGGCGCAAGTTCGTCGACCTGGCCGCCGGGGTGGGCGCCGACGTCGCGTTCGGACTGTCCGGGATCGACGTCGAGGTGACCGGCGCCGAGCACCTGGTGTCCGCCCGGCCGTGCGTGTTCGTGTTCAACCACCAGTCCAAGTTCGACGTCCCGATCCTGATGAAGCTGCTCCGCGACGGGTTCACCGGGGTGGCGAAGAAGGAGGCCGCGGCGATCCCGGTCTGGGGGCAGCTGTTCCAGATCGCCGACGTTGCGTTCGTCGACCGCGGCAACACCACGAAGGCCAGGGAGGCGCTGCAGCCGGCCGTCGAGAAGCTCCGCGACGAGGGAATCTCGCTGGCCATCGCGCCGGAGGGCACCCGCTCGCCGACGCCGCGCCTGGGCCGGTTCAAGAAGGGCGCCTTCCACATCGCGATGCAGGCGGGTGTCCCGATCGTCCCGCTGGTCATCCGCAACGCCGGGGAGATCATGTGGCGGGGTGCGCAGACGCTGCGCGGGGGGACCGTGCAGGTCGTCGTGCATCCGCCGATCGACACCACGCACTGGGTGCCCGAGGACGCGGGCAAGCACGCCGAGGAGGTCCGCACGCTGTTCCTGGACACCCTCGCCCGGTGGCCGGAGCGTCGTCCGCACCTCGGTGGGCACGATGAGTGAGACGTCGCTGACCTGGGGATCGGTCCGCGAGATGTCGCCGTTCGAGGTGATGATGTGGCGGGCCGAGTCCGATCCCCGCTACCGGGCACCGGTGCTGGCCGTCGAGCTGCTCGACGAGAAGCCGGACTGGGAACGGCTGGTCGCCGCGACCGAGTGGGCGACCCGGATGGTGCCGCGGTTCCGGGAGCGGGTCCGCGAGCCGGTGGCCGGGCTCGGCACCCCCTACTGGATCCACGACGTCGAGTTCGACCTGCACTACCACCTGCGCCGGGTGCGGATCCCCGGCTCCGGGCCCGGCTTCTGGGCCGAGCTCGCGCCGATCGCCGAGCAGTTCATGATGACGCCCTTCGACCGGGAGCGGCCGCCCTGGGAGGCGACCCTCGTCGAGGGCCTGCCGGGCGGGCGGGCCGCCTTCCTGCTCAAGCTGCACCACGTGCTCACCGACGGCATGGGCGTCGTCCAGCTGCTGTCCCAGCTGCACAGCCGGCGCCGCGAGCACGACCCGGACAAGCCGCAGCCCGCCGCGCCCGCGGCCGAGGCGCCCGATCCGCTCGCCGAGGTCGACCGGCTGGTCCGCCGCGAGGCCGGCCTGCTGCCCGCGGCCGCCCGGATGACCCGCGACGTGCTCGGCGCGCTGACCCATCCGGTATCGGCGGTCCGGGACACCGTCCGCTGGGTGGAGTCCGCCACCCGGGTGCTCGCGCCGCCGCCCGGCGGGGCCTCGGAGCTGCTGCGCCCGCGCGGGCTGTCCTGGCGGTTCGTCGCGCTCGACACCGGGTTCGCCGACCTGCGTGCGGCCGGGAAGTCGGTCGGCGGGACGTTCAACGACGCCTACGTCGCCGCGCTGCTCGGCGCCTTCCGGCTCTACCACGAGAAGCTGGGCCGGCCGGTCGCGCCGGAGACGACGCTGCGCACCTCGGTGCCGGTGTCGGTGCGCCGCAGCGGTGACGCCGCCGGCGGCAACCGCTGGGCGCCGGCCCGGCTGGCCGCGCCGATGGGCGTCGTCGACCCGGCGGAACGGATCCGCGCCGTCGGCGCGCAGATGCGGGCCGCCCGGGACGAGCCGGCGCTGGAGAGCCCGGACGTCGTCGCGCCGCTGCTGGCCCGGCTGCCCGGCCCGCTGCTCACCCTGGTCGCCGGCGGCTCGACCGCCGGGAACGACCTGCAGGCGTCGAACGTGCCGGGACTGCGGTCCGACGCGTTCCTGTGCGGAGCGCGGATCGACCGCGTCTACCCGTTCGCGCCGCTGCCCGGCTGCGCCGCGATGATCTCGGTGGTGACCCACGGCGACACGTGTTGCGTGGGGGCCAATCTCGACGCCGCCGCCGTCACCGACCGGGAGCTGTTCGCCGAGTGCCTCGCCGCCGGGTTCGCGGAGGTGCTGTCGCTGCGTCCGGGGGCCGCGGAGCCCGTGATCGTCCGGTGACCGGGTTCCACCGGAGCGGCTCCGGCGAGCCGTTGCTGCTGCTGCACGGCATGACGTCGTCGTGGCGGGCCTGGCGGCCGGTGCTGCCGCTGCTGGAGGAGCACCACGAGGTGTGGGCGGTGACGATGCCCGGCCACCTGGGCGGCCCCGAGCTCCCGGACGGCGACTTCTCGCTCGATCTCCTGGTGGACGCGCTGGTGCAGCGGCTCGACGAGCTGGGGATCGACCGGACGCCGCACGTCGTCGGGAACTCGCTCGGCGGCTGGGCCGCGCTCGAGCTGGCCCGGCGCGGCCGGGCCCGGTCGGTGGTGGCGCTCTCACCGGCCGGGGCGTGGGCGGTCCCGTCGGACCTGTACCGGCTGCTCGCCACGTTCCGGATCGGCGCGCTGCTCGCCGGCTGGGCGCCGGTGCGGGTGCTCGCGTCCTGCCGGTCGCTGCGCCGGCTGCTGCTGCGCACGGTGTCCGAGCACGCCGACCGCTACTCCGCCGAGGACGTCGACGTGCTGTTCGACGATCTCGCCGGGTGCACCGCGCTCGATCCGCTGCTCAGCGCGGCCACGATGGACACCATGATCGCGCCGTTCGACCGGGCGCCGTGCCCGGTCCGGATCGCCTGGGCGGGCGCCGACCGCACGATCCCGTTCGGCCGCTACGCCGAGCCGATGATGGCGGCGGTGCCGGACGCCGATCTGGTGGTGCTGCCGGGCGTCGGGCACGTTCCGATGGTGGACAATCCGGCCCTCGTGGCGTGGACGATCCTGCAGCACACCCGCTACGAGGTGGCCCTGCGGGAGCGCTGACGCCGCACGCGGCTCGTCCGCCGCGCAGCTCAGCGGGCGTGGCCGGGCTCCGGTGTCCCGCCGGGTACCTCCCGCCGGTCCGTGCCGTCCGTGCCGTGCGGGGCGTGCGGGGCGGCCGGCTCCGGCGGGTGCCGCAGGACCCCCAGGATCCGGGCGAGCTCGGCCCGGTCGCGATCGGGCAGCCGGTCGAACACCTGCCGGGCCCCGTCGGCGCGGGCCTCGCGGATCGCCCCGGCGGTGCCGGCGCCCCGTTCGGTGAGCCGCAGCCGCACGGCGCGCCGGTCGCCCGGATCCGCCACCCGTTCCACCAGTCCCGGACCGGCCAGCCCGTCGACCACCTCGGTCGCCGAGCGCGGGGTTATCCGCAGGTGCCGGGCCAGCTCACCGGGCCGCATCTCGCCGTGCCGGGCCAGCGTGATCAGCGCCCTGGCCTGCGACGGCGTCAGGTCCCAGGTGGTCAGCGCCGCCGCCGAGGCGTGCCGCACCTGGCGGGCGACCGCCCAGAAGGCGTCGACGAGCTCGCTAGCGGGATCGGGATCGGGCACGGGAACAAGCTAGCAACCAACGGTGTTGTTGCCTCATAGTGAGGTAACCACAGTACCTGTTCGCGAAGGAGTCCCACTTGGAGCCAGGTGTCCCGAACCGGCCCGGACGGCCGGACACCCGCACCCCGTCCCCGGAGGAGCGGGAGCAGGCCCGCGCGGTCTCGCTGCGCCGGATCGGCGCCCTGTTCGAGCCGCACCGGGGCCCGCTCGCGGTCGTCGTCGCGACGATCGCCGTCTCCTCGGTCGTCGGGATGGCGTCGCCGTTCCTGCTGCGCGAGGTCATCGACGTCGCCCTGCCGCAGCGCGACGTCGTCCTGCTCGCCTGGCTGGCCGGCGGGATGGTGGCGGTCGCCGCGGTCACCGCCGCGCTCGGCGTCGCCCAGACCTGGATCTCGACCCGGATCGGGCAGGAGGTCATGCACGGCCTGCGCACCGCCGTCTTCGCACACCTGCAGCGGCAGAGCCCGGCCTTCTTCGTCCGGACCCGTACCGGCGAGGTGCAGTCCCGGATCATGAACGACATCGGCGGCATGCAGTCGGTGGTCACCGGTACGGCCACCTCGGTCGCGTCGAACCTGACCACCACGGTCGCCACCCTGGTCGCGATGCTGGCGCTGTCCTGGCAGCTCACGCTGGTCTCGCTGGTGGTGCTACCGCCCGCGGTGCTGCTGGCCCGCCGGGTCGGCCGCACCCGGCGCGCGGTGACCGCCGCGCAGCAGCGCGAGCTGGCCGATCTCAACGTCGCCGTCGAGGAGAGTCTCTCGGTCAGCGGTGCGACCCTGTCCCGGACGCTGGGCAGCGGGCCCGAGCTCACCCGCCGGTTCACCGGCTCGTCGTCCCGGCTGATCGGGCTGGAGCTGCGCGCCCAGCTCGCCGGACGGTGGTCGATGGCGGTGACCCAGGTCGTGTTCGCCGCCGTCCCGGCCGTCATCTACCTGTCCGCGGGCCTGCCGTTCACCGCGGGCACGCTGAGCATCGGCACGCTGGTCGCCTTCACCGCGTTGCAGGCCGGGCTGTTCCGGCCGGTCATGGGACTGCTCTCGACCGGGGTGCAGATCGTCGCGTCGCTGGCGCTGTTCGCGCGCATCTTCGAGTACCTGGACCTGCCGGTCGACGTCGCCGAGCCGCGGCATCCGGTCCCGGTCGATCACGCGCGGGTGCGCGGGCACGTGCGGCTGGAGGACGTCACCTACGCCTACCCGGGCAGCGGCACCGCCGCCGTCGCCGGGATCGACCTGGACGTGCCGGCCGGCAGCACCCTGGCGCTGGTCGGCGAGACCGGGTCCGGGAAGTCGACCCTGGCCGGGCTGGTCGCCCGGCTGCACGACCCGACGTCGGGCCGGGTGACGATCGACGGCGTCGACGTCCGGGACCTGGCCACCGCCGATCTCACCCGGATCGTCGGTGTGGTGAGCCAGGAGACGTACCTGTTGCACACCACCGTCCGGGAGAACCTGCGGCACGCCCGGCCGGACGCGAGCGACGCCGAGATCGAGGCCGCCGCCCGGGCCGCGCAGGTGCACGACCTGATCAGCGCGCTGCCCGACGGGTACGACACCGTCGTCGGGTCCCGCGGGCACCGCTTCTCCGGCGGGGAGAAGCAGCGGATCGCGATCGCCCGCACGCTGCTGCGCGACCCGCGGGTGCTGGTGCTCGACGAGGCCACCAGCGCGCTGGACACCCGCACCGAACGGGCCGTGCAGGCTGCCTTCGACGAGCTGTCCCGCGGCCGCACGACGATCACGATCGCGCACCGGCTGTCCACCGTCCGCGACGCCGACCGGATCGTCGTGCTCGACCACGGCCGGATCGCCGAGGCGGGCAGTCACGACGAGCTGCTGGCCGGATCCGGCCGCTACGCCGCGCTCGCCGCGGCCTGAGCCCGTGGTCCGTCCGTCCGTCGGGGTGGGTGCCGGACGGGTTGCGGTGCCGGGCGGGTTGCGGTGCCGGACGGGTTGCGGTGCCGGACGACGCCGGTCGCCGGCGTCGGGGAGACCGTCGGCCGGGATTGCGACGTCGGGCGTCGAATGTCGGGCTCCGGGTGTCGATGTCGGAGTCGACCCGCTCCGGTCCCGGCTGTCCATCCCGACCGTCCCGATCACGTGTCCGCAGCTCGGACGGGTGGGAGCGGAACGATCTGCGGGTCGTCGGCCGATGGCCGGGGTGGGGTGGACGACGTCCTGCGGTCGGCGAGCCGGACCCGCCCGCCGGTTCGACGCGGTGCGGGTTTCCCGCGGCGCCCGGCGTCGGGTGCCGGTCCCTCGCGAGCCCGGCTCCGGTGGGGGAGTGGCGCCGCGCTGGGCGTTGGGGTCGGGAGTGGCACTGCGCCGATCGTCGGGTCGGGTCGGGTCGGGTCGGTGATCGGTACGGGGCCGATCACCGGGTGCGGATCCGGTCGGTGATCAGCCCGGTCACCGGCCGCCGGCCCCGGTCGTCGAGCTACGCCGCGCATCCGTTGCCGGGGCGGCCGCGGGACGACCCGGGTGAGCCCCGGGGCCGCGAACCCGCGCCCACCCACCACCGACCCGGACCCATCGCGAACGGGAGAGCCCGCCACACCCCGGCACCCGACACGACAACAACCCTGTCCTGAGTGGATTTCCCCCCGACTTTCTTCTAGAGAACAACCAGCCCAACCCGATAGAATCGAACACATGGTCGATATCGA
>NZ_JBZFLK010000022.1:0-102308 GCF_058448985.1 Pseudonocardia sp. DxW
GACCGCGGGAGATAACCACGTCCACCAGGCAAGATCCGGGACCTCACGTGCCCGTCGACGACGTCGCGGACGGCCGCCGAGCGACTCCAGATAACCATCGGGAGCGTCAACGCCCGGATCCGGCGGGCGATCAAGGCCCGTGGGCACCTCCCGACCGAGGCCGCCGCGCTGAAGTGCGTCTGCATGGCGATCATGAGCCTGGACCCGAGCGGAGCCGGGCAGAAGCGGTGGGCGATCCGCTGGAAGCCCGCCCTCAACGCCTTCGACATGGCCTTCGACGGACGACTGTCCGCCGGACGCCGATAGCTCGACCAACCTCAGTTACACGGGAAGGTCGACAGTCCCGCGGGTCGGCGCGTTCGGGTCGGGCAGGTAGAAGGCGGTGGTGGCCCCGACCGCGGCCGCGACCTGGTCCGGATCGCCGCCACCGGCCAGATGGGCCTCGCCCCAGGCCGCGGCGCTGCGCCGGCTGAACTCGCGTCCGTCGGGCGACGCCTGGAACTCCTCGTGGTCGAGGGTCCCGGCGCCGCCCAGGAGCGTCGCGAGGGCGAGCAGGTGCAGGTCCCAGCCGACGCCGCCGGCGCCGGGGCCGTAGGTGGGGAACATGGGCTCCCCGACGGCCGCGGCGTGGACCAGCTCGAACGCGGTGCCGCCGGCCGGGCCGGGGGACAGGCGCACCTCGACCTCGCTGGTCCCTGGCCACTCGTCGGCCTCGGGGTCGAACATCCAGGACACCCGCAGCAGGTGCGGCGGCTCGCAGCGGAGGATGGCGCCGTGTTCGCCGCCGTCCAGCGCGAACGTCCCGCCGGGGCGGAGATCGCCGGAGACCGGTCCCAGCCAGCGGCTGAGCCGCTCGGGGCTGGTGAGGGCGTCCCAGACGTCGTCGGGATGCGCGTCGTAGTGACGCCTCAGCTCGATGGTGTAGGCGTCGCCGGCGGGCAGCTCCGCCCTCCCCATCGTGCGGCGTGTGGCGGCCAGTTCGTCGAGTACGTCCTTCATCGTCATGTCCCCTTCGCTGATGGATCGGCGGCCGCATCACCGGGCCCGGCCGGTGGGGCGGGCCCGTCGCCCGCCGGGCGCCGGGCTGCACGCCGGCCCCGGGCCAGCTCGGTTCCCAGGGCGTCCAGGCGTTGGTCCCACAATCGGCGGAACCGGTCCAGCCACGCGTCGATCTCGCTCAGCGGCGCGGACTCGACGGCGTAGAACCGGCGGGTGCCGGCGGCCCGCACGGACGTGAACCCGGCGTCACGCAGCACGCGCAGATGCTGGGAGACGGCCGGCTGGGAGATCCCGAACTCGGCCCGGATCGCCTCCGTGATCGCGCCGGAGGTCCGCTCGCCGTCGGCGAGGAGCTCCAGGATGCGTCGGCGCACCGGGTCGCCGAGAACGTCGAACGCGTGCACGCGCAGGAGAATGCCAAACGGAACTTATATAAGTCAACGCTGGCTGACTGCGGTGTCGTTCGGCGCCGGGGACGTACGGGCAGTCGTCGGTTACGCGTCCGGGGCGTCGGCCGCCCGCGCCCCGCCTCGCCGCCACTCGTTGGGCGTCGTGCCGTAGGCGGCCTTGAACAACCGGCCGAAGTGCGACGGGGCGACGGTTCCCCACCGGCTGCCGATCGTCGCGACGGCGAGATGGGCGAACCGCGGATCACACAGTTCTCGCCGGCACACGGGCTGTGGCTGCTGGACTCCAGCTGGGACCGGTGGGCGGCCTTCTTCGAGGACGCCGGCTACGTGGCCGTCACGCCCGGCCGGCTGGACGACCGGCGTCGGTCGCGGAGGCGCACGCGCATCCGGAGGTGTTCGCGGGCAAGAGCGTCGGCGACGGCGCCGGGTACCAGCAGATGATCATCGAGCTGGATCGCACGCCCGCGATCATCGGCCATACGTTCGGCGGGGTGCTCGGCAGATCGTCGCCGGGCGGGGGGTCCGTCGCCACCCTGCGCCATCGATCCGGCGCCGTCGCGCGGGGTCCTGCCGCTGCCGGTGGCCGCGCTGAAGGCCGCCTCTCCCGTGCTGGTCAACCCGGCCAACCGGCCCCGCGCCGTCACACTCACCTTCGACCAGTTCCGGTACGGCTTCGCCAACGCCGTCGGCGAGGAGGAGGCGCACGAGCTGTACGAGCAGTTCCATGTCGCCGGCTCGGGCATCCCGCTGTTCCAGGCCGCGTTCGCGAACCTCAACCCGGCCACCGAGGTCAAGGCCGAGAAGACCGGCGCCGATCGCGGCCCGATGCTCGTCGTCTCCGGCGAGCTCGACCACCAGGCCCGCACGCCATCGCCTGGGCGACCTACAACGCGCAGAAGAAGAACGAACACTTCGTCACCGAGTTCGTCGAGATCCCGGGCCGTGGCCACTCGCTGACCATCGAGTCGGGCTGGCAGACCGTCGCACAGTCCTGCCTGGAGTTCGTCTCCCGGTTCGTGAAGTAGGAGGGGTCCCGCCGTCGGGCGAGCCCAGGACAACCACCATCCCGTCGTCGGGGACGGGCCGCACCTGGTCCGCTACCGTGCCCCGATGGCTCATGTCGTCGTGTTCCACCACGCCCAGGGGCTCACCGACGGCATCCGGTCGTTCGCCGACGAGCTGCGTGCCGACGGACACGACGTCACGGTGCCCGACCTCTACGACGGGGCGACGTTCGACAGCCTCGACGCCGGGGTGGCGCACGCCGGGCAGATCGGCTTCGGCACCCTCGTCGGACGCGGTCGCGACGCCGTCGACGGCGGTCCGGCCGAGGTCGTCTACCTCGGGTTCTCCCTCGGGGTGCTTCCGGCACAGATGCTGGCCCAGACCCGGCCCGGAGCGCAGGGGGCCCTGTTGTGCCATTCCTGCATCCCGACCGCCGAGTTCGACGTCCCGTGGCGGCAGGGCGTCCCGGTCCAGATTCACGCGATGGAGGGCGACGAGCTGTTCCGCTCCGAAGGCGACCTCGACGCGGCGCGCGACATCGTAGCGTCGAACGACGACGCCGAGCTGTTCCTGTATCCCGGCGACCGGCACCTGTTCACCGACAGCAGCCTGGCCGCCTACGACCACGACGCCGCGGCCCTGCTGAACCGGCGCGTCCGGGCCTTCCTCGCCGGCATCGGGTGAATCCCGTCCAGAGGCACCGGGACGTCGTCGAGAAGATCGCCTGGGGCGAGCGCGAGCTCTTCGAGTGCCGTCTGCCCGACGGGACCACGATGTTCGACGACGTCCTCGCCCGGACGTTCCACCGCCCGCGAGAGGTCATCCAGTTCTGGGCGAGGTGATCCAGGAGGCCCACCGCAGCGGGACGACGACCTGCATCGACCACGAGATGATCGAGCAGGTCGAGCACCGGTACTCGCACGAACGGCTGCAGGACACCGCCGCCGAGTTCCGGTTCTCCCATCCCGGACCCGCGTCGGTCTTCGAGATTCCGGGGCGGGCCGCAGCGGCTGTCACGCGAGGAGCTGAAGTACACCTGCCTCCGGATCGCCGACGGCGACGTCGGTGTCGACCGGCGTGCCGAGGCATGGGTCGAACGCTTCGACGAGCAGGGGATCGTGGAGGTCCTCCGGCACGTTGGCTTCCTGCAGGCCGGTGTGCGCCGCTCGGGCGCATCGAACCAGGAGTTCATCAGCAGGCCCACGTTCCCCCACGCGGGGGTGCGGCGCGCCGAGGAGTTCCGGATCCACCCGATGCTCGCCGCGTACCTCGGGCTCGCCGCGGACACCCCGCCGCTCTCGGGGGATGACGCGCCCCGCTCAGGGCGCCCGGAAGTCCAGCCCCCGCCCGGCGAGGGCCTCGGCGAGCACGGCGACCGCCTTCGGTCCCACGCCGTGGATCGCCAGCAGCTCCTCCCGCGAGTGACCGGCCACCAGCTGCAGGCTCGTGATGCCCTGCACGGCGAGCTCCCGCGCCGCGGTCCGGCCGATCCGGTCGGGCAGATCACCCACCGGGCGGACGTCAGGTGTGCCGGTCACGAGGTGCTCCCGCCTGCGCCGCCGGTCCCCGGCCGCACCGGCCGGTCCGTCCGTCGCTGTCCGCAGGGGATCGTCGCATCCGCACGGGATCCGAACCCGTGCGAACGCGCCGAACCCGTGCGGGCGTGGCAATCCCGTGCGAACGACGAAACCCGTGCGGACGCGCCGAACCCGTTGCGTACGCGCGCCGATCCGGTGCGCCGGCGACGGACCCGCGCCGACCCGGCACGGGGCCTGCGCCGACCGGGCACGGCGCCCGCGCTGATGCGGCACGGCGTCGGCGCCGGGCGCTCAGCCGACGGATCGGTGACCGCTGAAGAACGAGGCGCCCTGCCCGAGCCCCGCGATCCCGATGCCGCTCGAGCCCCACATGCTCCCCACCCGGGAGATGTCGGGCGGCCCGGCGAGCACCGCGTTCAGCGTCACCAGCCCGGCGCGCACGCGGCGCCCGACCGCCCGGGCGGCGTCCCGGTCGTCGCCGAAGACGTAGCCGCTCAGGCCGTACGGGTGGTCGTTTGCGATCCGGACCGCCTCGTCGACGTCGCGGTAGGTCCGCACCACGAGCACCGGCCCGAACACCTCCTCGGTCAGCTCCGGCGCGTCGTCGGCGAGCACGACGGCGGCCGCCGCGAAGTGCCCGCCCGCCTCCGGGAGGGCGCCGTAGCGCCGCACCTCGCAGCCGCGGGTGGCGAACGCGTCGAGCTGCTCCTCGACCCGGCGGCGGTGCGACTCGTGGCCGAGCGGGCCCAGCACGGTCGCCGGGTCGGTGGTCGGGCCGATCGGCAGCTCGTCGAGGGCGGCCGCGAGCGCGGCGAGATTGTCGTCGAGCCGGGACTGCGGGACGACGAGCCGGCGCGGCCCGGCACACCACTGGCCGTTCAGCAGCAGCATGCCCGGCACGACGTGCTCGACGACGGTGGCCGGCTGCGCGTCGGGCAGCGCGACGACCGGGTTGTTGCCGGACAGTTCCAGATCGGCCGGGGTGAAGTTCCGGGCGCACGCCTGCCCGACGGCCCGCCCGCCCTCGACGCCGCCGGTGTAGGAGACGGCGGCGATCCGCACGTCCTCGACGATCGAGGCGCCGACCACGCGGTCGCCGTGCACGATCTGCACGACCCCCGCCGGCAGCGTGGCGAGCACCGCCTCGGCGAACGGACCGGAGAAGTGCGGCGCCCACTCCGAGGGCTTGAGCACGACCGGGCAGCCGGCGACCAGCGCCTCGGCGATCTTCAGGATCGCGGTGGCGGTCGGCGCGTTCCACGGCAGGAAGATCGCCGCCGGCCCCCACGGCAGCTGCCAGCGGTCCCAGCCACCGGCCGAGGACGTCAGCTCGACGTGCCCGAAACCATCCTCGATCCGGCTCGCGGCGGACTCCAGCAGGCCGGTCACCGCACCGATGAACAGCGGCGTGACCGCCTGCGGCACCCCGGTGTCCAGGCTGTCGGCGAGTCCCAGATCGGGGGCCCGCGCGGCGAGCTCGGCCTGCAGGGCGCGTACCGCGTCGGCGCGCTCCTTGCGGGGCAGCTCCGACCAGGCGCCGTCGGTGTGCACGGCCCACGCCGTCGCGATCGCCTCCTCGACGCGCTCCGGCGTGCTGGCCCGCTGCGGGTACAGCGACGCGCCGGTGTCCGGGTCAGTGAGGACGGGCGTCAGCTCCACCCCGGGCACCGCGATCGTGCCGCCGACGAGCTCGCGGACGGTGCCGGTCATGCGGCGCTCCCGTGGCGGATCGAGTCGGCGATCTTCTCGCCGACGAGGACGGCGGTCAGGTGCGTGTTGGCCCGGGTCACCCAGGGGAAGATCGACGCGTCGGCGACCCGCAGGCCGTCGACGCCGAGCACCCGGCCGTCCGGGTCGACGACGACGTCCGGATCGTCCGGGGCGCCCATCCGGCAGGAGCCGGACGCGTGCACGGTGTCGGTCACGTTGGCGAGCGCGAACCGGGCGAACTCGGCGTCGGACATGACCGTGTCGGGTGCGACGAGCTCGGTCCCGAGCGCGATGAAGCCGGCGATCTTCTGCAGCTCCGGCTGGGCGGCGATGGTCCGCAGCTCGTCGACGACGGCCCGGAACCGGCGCAGGTCGTCCGGATCGGACAGCATGTCGAGAGCGACCGCCGGGTCGAGCGCCGGATCGGTGCCGGTGATCCGCACGCGGCCGGTCGAGGTGACCCGGTTCGCCCAGCCGAGGATCCCGGCCATCGGGAGCCCGATGCCGAGCGCGCCCGGCGTGGCCAGCATGGCGTCGTTGGGCTCGTCGCCGATCCCGGTGGTGAACCGCACGCAGAGCTGGCCGCGCTCGGGCAGGCCCCGGTAGTCGGCCTCCTCGTTCAGCCCGAGCGCCAGCGTGATGCCGGGATGGTCCTGCAGGCCGTGCCCGACCGGGAGGTCCGCGACGACGTCGATGCCCAGTTCCCGCAGCTCCGCCGCCGGTCCGATGCCGGAGCGCTGCAGGATCGCGGGGGAGTGGATCGCCCCGGCGGACAGCACGACCTCGGCGGCCCGGAACTCGGTCGGCTCGCCGCCGACGATCGCGCGCACGCCGACGGCGCGACCGCCGTCGAACAGCACCCGGTCGACCAGCGCGTCGCCCAGGACGTGCAGGCCGGGCCGGTCGCGGGCCGGTTCGAGGTACCCGTCGTTGGTCGAGACGCGCTCGGTGCCGAAGCTGTTGTAGGCGTACGGGGACACGCCGGTCGAGCCGGGGGCGTTGTGGTCCGGCGCCCACGGGTGACCGAGCCGCTCGGTGATCCGGTCGACGGCGGCCTCCACGGTGGCGAGGTTCTCCCGCTTCGGCCGGACGACCGGGATCGGCCCGTCGCCGCCGTGGTAGCGCTCGCCGGCGAAGTCCTGGTCGTTCTCCAGCCGGTTGAGCAGCGGGAGGACGTCGTCGTAGCCCCAGCCGGTGGCGCCGTGCGCGGCCCAGCCGTCGAAGTCCTCTACGGTGCCGCGGATCGCGAACAGGCCGTTGACCGCGGAGCTCCCGCCCACCCCGCGCCCCCGGATGTAGGGCCGCGGTTCCTGCGCCGACGACCGGGTGGCCGTCAGGTCCGGGAAGGTGTGGGTGGCCGCCAGCTGGACCGTCAGCCCGATCTTGCCCGGTTCGACGCTGCGCAGCTCCGCCGACGCCTCGGCCGACCGGTAGTCCGGGCCCGCCTCCAGCAGCAGCACCCGCCGGTCGGGGTCCTCGGTGAGTCGTGCTGCGACCGCCGCTCCGGCGGATCCCGCTCCGACGACGATGATGTCGTCCATCTGTCGCTCCTCTGTCGAGCTCGTTGCTCGGCGACAGCAGACAGGATGCCGCTACGGCACGGTCAAGCTCCGCCGCACCGGGATCGACGTCACCAACACCGGCGACGTCCCGCTGACCGTCTCCGATGCGGCCCTCACCCTGCCCGACGGCTGTGGGGCGTCCGGCATTCACGGGTTCATTCCCGGTGCCCATTCACTGCATTCCGGAGCGGGCCTTCGACCCACCGCTCCACCTGCCCCGCCGAACGCAGGCGGACGACGGTGAGCGACGGCAGGCCCCGCGCCGCCCGGGACCTGGTCGGTGTAATTCCCCCGGGTCGAGACGGCCCAGCGGAGAATGTGCTCGGAATCGGTGAACAGCGCCCGCAGCGGTAGCTCGACATTCCCGTTCCACAACACGGTGCGGCGCCGGCGGGTCCGGCGACGGCCACCCGGCGCGGGCGGTGCGGCAGCGTCGCGTCGTACCCGAGCGCCCGCGGAGCCTATCGGCCGCCACTCCGCGACCGCCGAGATGCAGCACACGGGGCGCCGAGGCGCGGAACGGCGCTGAGCCGCATCTCGGCGCGGGATCGGCGCCGGTCGTGCGGTCCGTGCGCTGCCCGGGCATCGTGGCCCGGATGGACGGGCTGTCCCGGCGCGGGCGACGACGCGTGCTGCTGGTCCTGTGCGTCACCGAGATCACCAGCTGGGGGGTGCTGTATTACGCCTTCCCGGTGCTCGCACCGTCGATCGCCGCGGACACCGGCTGGTCGGTCCCGGCGGTCACCGCGGCGTTCTCCGCCGGCCTGCTCGTGTCGGCGGCGGTCGGGATCCCGGTCGGGCGGCTGCTGGACCGGCACGGCCCCCGCTGGGTGATGACCGCCGGCTCGGTCGTCGGCGTCCCCGCGGTGGCGCTGATCGCCACCGCCGGGTCGTACCCGGCCTTCGTCGCGGCCTGGCTGCTCGCCGGGATCGCCCAGGCCGCGACGCTCTACCCGCCCGCGTTCGCGGCGCTGACCCGCTGGTGGGGCCCGGACCGGGTGCGTGCGCTGACCGGGCTCACCCTGGTCGCCGGGCTGGCCAGCACCGTGTTCGCCCCGCTGTCCGCGGCGCTGCTGGAGCCGTTCGGCTGGCGCGGCAGCTACCTGGTGCTGGCCGCGATCCTGGCCGCGGTGTGCGTCCCGGCGCACCTGTTCGGGCTGCGCGGGCAGTGGCCCGATCCGGTCGCCGATCCCGCGCCGCCCGGCGCCGCCGTCGCCCCGCCCGACGACGACCCGTCCCGGATCCTGCGCAGCAGGGCGTTCGTGCTGACCACGGTCACGGTGACGCTCGGCGCCTTCACCTCGTTCGCGGTCGCGGTCAACCAGGTCCCGCTGCTGCTCGACCGCGACCTGTCCACCGGGCTCGCGGCCTGGGCGCTGGGCCTCGGCGGCCTGGGGCAGGTGCTGGGCCGCCTCGGCTACCCGCTGCTGGCGCGGCACAGTGGCGTCCGCGGCCGGACGTCCTGGCTGATGGCCGTGCTGGCCGCGACCACCGTTCTGCTCGCCGCCCTGCCCGGCCCGGCCTGGGCGCTCGTCGCCGCGGCGGTGCTCGCCGGTGCCGCCCGCGGGATGTTCACCCTGCTGCAGGCCACCGCGCTGGCCGACCGCTGGCACCCGCGGGTCTACGGCCGGCTCAACGGGATCGCGTCGGCGCCGGTGATGGTCGCCGTCGCGGTCTCGCCGTGGGCCGGCTCGGCGCTCGCCGGACCGCTCGGCGGTTACCCTCAGGTCTTCGTGCTGCTCGGCGCCGCCGCCCTGCTCGCCGCCGGACTGGCCCTCGGGACCGTCCCGCAGCGCCACCCGCCCCGCTGACCAGAGGAGTAGCAACCGGTGTCACTCGCCGAGCGGCTGCAGAGCGTGCTGGTCACGCTCGCCGCGCTGGCCGGGCTCGGGCTGGGCCTGCTGCTCCCGGTCGGCGACGTCGCCGGGCACGTCGTGCTGCCCGCGCTGCTGGTCATGGTCACCGCCGTCTTCGTGCAGATGGACGCCGGCCACGTCGGGGAGGTGCGCCGGGCCAGATCGGTGGTCGCGGTCAGCCTGCTGCTCAACTTCGTGGTCACCCCGCTGCTGGCCTGGGCGCTCGGCGCCGGGCTGCTCGGGGACCAGCCGGACCTGCGGATCGGCCTGCTGCTGCTCCTGGTGACCCCGTGCACCGACTGGTACCTGATCTTCACCGCGATGGCCCGCGGGCACACCGGGATCGCCGCGGCGCTGCTCCCGGTGAACCTGGTGCTGCAGCTCGCGCTGCTGCCGGTGTACGTGCTGCTGCTCGGCGGGCAGGCGGCGATGGTCGACGCCGGCACGCTGGCCGAGTCGGTGCTGCTGGTGCTCGTCGTCCCGCTGCTGCTGGCGACCGGACTGCGGGTGCTCGCCACCCGCCGCCGGGGCGCCGCCTGGCGGGACCGGGTGGTGGTCGCGCCGGCGTCCCGGCTGGTGCTGCCGATGCTGTACCTGGCGGTGCTGGCGATGTTCGCCTGGCAGGCGCGCACCGTCGTCGCGCACGCCGGCGACCTGCTCGCCCTGCTCGCGCCGCTGGCGGTCTTCTTCATGCTGCTGCCGCTGCTCGCGACCGGCGCCGCCCGGCTGCTGCGGCTGCCCGCCGACCAGCGGGTCACCCTCACGATGGTGACCACCGCGCGGAACTCGCCGATCGCGCTGGCGGTCGCGGTCGCCGCGTTCCCGGACCGGCCGCTGATCGCGGTCGCGCTCGTCGTCGGGCCGCTGCTGGAGCTGCCGGTGCTGGCGCTGATCGCCCAGCTGGTCCGGGTGCGCCCGGCCGCCGTCGGTCGCTGAACCCCCGCACGGCCCGCGCCGGACCCGCGCGCCGAACCCGGAGGACGCGCGCCGCGCGCTGTGCCACGCTCGGGGGTGCGGCCCGCGCCGGCGGTCCGCCGCGACAGCCGGGGGGGACCGAGATGACACACGCCACCGAGACCGACGCCGGCGAGCCGCTGGTGCTCGACGAGACCTTCTTCGAGGACCCGGACCGGCTCTACCGCGAGCTGCGCGCCGAGCGGCCGGTCGCCCGGGCGGTCGGCCCGAACGGCCTGCCGTTCTGGATGATCACCCGCTACGCCGACGCCCGGGCCGCGCTCAACGATCCGCGGCTGGCCAAGGACGCCCGCCGGATCCCCGAGCTGCTGAGCCGCCAGGAGTCCGGCCCGCCCGCCCGGGCGATCGCCGAGTCGCTGGTCGGGCACATGCTCAACGCCGACCCGCCGGACCACACCCGGCTGCGCCGGCTGGTCGGCCGGGCGTTCACCGGGCGCGCGATCGCCCGGCTGCGGCCGCGGATCGAGCAGATCGCCGCCGGGCTCGCCGACTCGATGGCGGCCGCCGGCCCCGAGGTCGACCTGCTCGACGAGTTCGCCTATCCGCTGCCGATGACCGTCATCTGCGAGATCCTCGGCGTCCCCGAGGACCGCCGGGACGAGTTCCGCGGCTGGTCGAACACCCTGCTCTCCGACGCCGGGGACGACGAGCGCGCCGCCGCGGGCGCGGCGACCGCCGCCTACCTCGCCGAGCTGGTCGCGGACAAGGCGGCGCACCCCGCCGACGACATGCTGTCGGAGATCGTCCGCGCCGCCGAGGACGGCGACTCGCTGAGCCCCGGCGAGACCACGGCGATGGCGTTCCTGCTGCTGGTCGCCGGGCACGAGACGACGGTCAACCTGATCGGCAACGGGGTGCTCGCGCTGCTGCGCGCCCCGGACCAGCTGGCCCTGCTGCGGGCCGAGCCGGACCGGGTGCCCGCCGCCGTCGAGGAGCTGCTGCGCTACGACGGGCCGGTCAACCTGGCGACCTTCCGGTTCACCACCGAGCCGGTCGAGTACTCCGGCACGACGATCCCGGCGGAGGCGTTCGTGCTCGTCTCGCTGATCGGGGCGAACCGCGACCCGGACCGCTGGCCGGACGCCGACCGGCTCGACGTCGGCCGCGACCCGTCCGGCCACCTGGCCTTCGGCTTCGGCATCCACCACTGCCTCGGCGCACCGCTGGCCCGGCTGGAGGGCGAGATCGCGTTCCGCACCCTGCTGTCCCGCTTCCCGGATCTCGCGCCGGCCGGCACACCCGGCCCGCACCGGATCAGCACGCTCATCCACGGCCGCACCCGGCTCCCGGTCCGGCTCGGCGCCCCGGCCGCCGCCGGACCGTAACGTGGGCGTCCGGATCAGCGGGAGGGGCCACATGGCGGAGCAGGCACCGGGACGGGCGCGGCAGGAACGGATCTACTCCGACGGCGTCGTCGGCATCCGGTCCCGCGTCCCCACCGGCCCGGACGAGCTGGAACGCCGCGGCCGGCGGGCGATGAGCCGGCGCGCCGACGCCTACGTCACCGGCGGCGCGGGTGGCGGCACGACGGTGCGCGCGAACCGGGAGGCGTTCACCCGCCGGGAGATCGTGCCGCGGGTGCTGCGCGACGTCGGCGACCGGGACCTGTCGGTCGAGCTGTTCGGCCGCACGCTGCCCGCCCCGCTGCTGCTCGCCCCGATCGGCGCGCTCGACCTGGTCCGGCGCGGCGCCGACCGGGCGGTCGCCGCGGGCGCGGCCGCCGCGGGCGTCCCGATGGTGATCAGCAACCAGGCCGGGACGCCGACCGAGGAGATCGTCCGGGCCGGCGGCGGCCCCACCTGGTTCCAGCTGTACTGGTCGACCTCCGACGAGCTCGTCGACAGCTTCCTGGGCCGGGCCGAGGCGGCCGGCTGCGAGGCCGTCGTCGTCACCCTGGACACCACGATGCTCGGCTGGCGGCCGCGCGATCTCGACCTGGGGCACCTGCCGTTCGCCCGCGGGATCGGCATCGCCCAGTACACCTCCGATCCGGTGTTCCGCGGGCTGGTGCAGGAGCGGCTGTCGAGGCCCCGGTCCGGGCCGGCGCCGAAGGTCACCCCGCAGGCCGTGCGGACGCTCCTCGAGATCACCCGCAACGCGCCCGGCCGGTTCTGGGAGAACCTGCGCTCACCGGTCCCGCGGGCGGCGGTCGAGACGTTCCTGCAGGTCTACTCGCGGCCCCGGCTGTCCTGGGACGACCTGGCCGGGCTGCGCGCACGCACCCGGCTGCCGATCCTGGTCAAGGGCGTCCTGCACCCCGACGACGCCCGCCGCGCACTCGACTCCGGCGCCGACGGGGTGATCGTGTCCAACCACGGCGGGCGGCAGGTCGATCACGCGATCGCCTCGCTGGACGCGCTGCCCGGCGTCGTCGGCGCGGTCGCGGACCGCGCGCCGGTGCTGCTCGACAGCGGGGTGCGGACCGGCGCGGACGTCGCGACCGCGGTGCGGCTCGGCGCCCGCGCGGTGCTGCTCGGGCGGCCGTTCGTGCACGGCCTGGCACTCGACGGCGCCCGCGGCGTCGCGCAGGTGATCGCGAACGTGGTCGCCGAGCTGGACCTGGTGTGCGGGCTCGCCGGTGCGACGACGCCGGCCGGGATCGAGATCCGCGAGCGCGGCAGGTGACGGCGGCGTCCCGCGCCGTCGCCCCGGTGTCAACTTTTCGTACACCTCGGCGGGAGTGACCGGGGTCATCCTGAGGCTCCGGACAGCGCGGTCGGGATCACGGCCGCACCCGAGAGCTCCTCAGGAGGACCCCGTGACCCGAATCCGATTCGGCTCGTTCCTGGCCCCGTTCCACCAGCCCGGTCAGAACCCGACGCTCGCCCTGCAGCGCGATCTCGAGCTGGTCGAGCACCTGGACCGGCTCGGCTACGACGAGGCGTGGTTCGGCGAGCACCACTCGGCCGGCTCGGAGATCATCGCGTCGCCGGAGATCTTCATCGCGGCCGCCGCCGAGCGGACCCGCAACATCAGGCTGGGCACCGGCGTCACCTCGATCTCATACCACAACCCGCTCTGGGTGGCCGACCGCATGGTGATGCTCGACCACCTCACCCGCGGCCGCGCGATGCTCGGCTGCGGGCCCGGCTCGCTGCCCACCGACTCGGCGATGATCGGGCTGAACCCGACCGACACCCGCGAGCTGCTCGAGGTGAACCTCGACATCATCATGCGGCTGCTGCGCGGCGAGGTCGTCAACGCCGAGACCCGCACGCACACGCTGATCGACGCCCAGCTGCAGCTCGCCCCCTACACCCAGCCGTGCTTCGACGTCGCGGTCGCGGCGGTCGCCTCGCCGACCGGCCCGCGGATGGCCGGGCAGCACGGCGTCGGGCTGCTCTCGATCGGTGCGACCCTCACCCAGGACGGCTTCGACGCGCTCGCCCACCACTGGAGCGTGGTGGAGGAGCGGGCCGCGCACTTCGGGCAGCCGGCCCCGGACCGGTCGAAGTGGCGCCTGGTCGGGCTGATGCACATCGCCGAGACCCGCGAGCAGGCCTACCGGGAGGTCGAGTACGGGATCGAGCACTGGTTCCGGTACTTCCAGAAGGTCGCCGCGTTCCCGCAGATGGCGGTGGAGGGCGGCGACATCAAGGAGATGATCGACTTCATCAACGAGGCCGGGATCGGTGCGATCGGCACGGTCGAGGACGCGAAGGCGCAGGTGCAGAAGCTCGTCGACCAGTCCGGCGGCTTCGGGGCCTTCCTGCTGCTGGGTCACGAGTGGGCGAACCCGGAGGCCACCAAGCGGTCCTACGAGCTGATCGCCCAGCACGTGATGCCGGAGTTCCAGGGCCAGGCCGCCGGCACCCTCGCCGCGAAGGACCGGGCCACCTCGACGCGTGAGCAGCACGCGAAGACCCAGCTCGACGCCGTCGACATCATGACCAAGCGCTACGAGCAGGAGAAGGCCGGGAGCTGACCGGCCTCCCCGCGCCGGGGCCGGGCCCTCCGCCGAGGGGCCCGGCCCTGGCGTCCCGGCGGTGTACGGGTGAGGATCAGCGGTGAAGGGAGGGTCGATGACGACCAGGAGCGTCTGGGAGCTGTTCCAGTCCGGCGAGGAACCGCGGGAGCTGCGCGGCGACCTCCTCACGTCCTGGCGCCGCTCCCGGTTCAGCGGCGTCGATCCGGAGTACGTCGACGTCCCCTACGTCGAGACCGACGCGGACTCGCCGTTCGCCCGGGTCGCCGTCCCGATCATGACCGGGATGGCCGGGCTGCTGGTCGGTGACCGGTCCTGCCTGGCGTTGTCCGACGAGCACGGCAGCGTGATCTGGCGCTGGGTGTCCGAGCCGATGCTGCGCGGCACGCTCGACGAGCTGTCGGTGATCGAGGGCTTCTGCTTCGGCGAGGAGTACGTCGGCACCAACGGCCTCGGCACCGCGCTGGAGACCGGCACGCTCGCCGTCGTGCACGGCACCGAGCACTACGTGCAGCGCTTCCACGACGTCACGTGCGTCGCCGCCCCGGTCCGGCACCCGGTCACCCGGCGCACCGTCGGCGCGGTCAACGTGACCTGCCGGGCGGGCGACGCGAACCACCTGCTCGCCGTGGTGGTGCGCAAGCTGGTCGAGGAGATCCGGGCCGCCCTGCTCGACCAGGCGAGCGTCCGCGAGCGGCTGCTGCTCGACGCCTTCCTGGCCGAGCAGCGCCGGGGGAGCGGCCCGGTCGCGGTGGTCGGCGACGGCGTCCTGATCACCAACTCGGAGGCGGCCGACATCGGCCTGGACCGGCTCGACGTCTGGGACGAGCTCCGCTCACCGCACAGCGACGTGGTGGACGGGACCTCGATCGAGCTGCCCGCCGACCTCACCGCCCGGGTGCGCCTGGTGCGCTCCGGCGGCACCACGGCGGGCGCCCTGCTGACCGTGGCCGGCCGGGAGCCCGACGCCGCGGTCCCCGGGCCGCGCCGCCGCCCCGCACCGGAGGCCGATCCGTGGTCGGCCGCGGCCACCCGCGCCGCCCGGCTGATCGGCACCGGCCCGGTCGTCGTGCGCGGCGGGAGCGGGACCGGGAAGGCGACCGTGCTGGCCGGCGCGCTCGGTCCGCACACCGTGCTGGACGCCGCCACGCACGCCGTCGACGGGACGGCGGCCTGGATCGGGCGGCTGCGGGCCGCGCTCGCCGACGGCGCGGTGCTGCTGCGGCACGTCGAGCTGCTCGACGAGGCCGCGGCACGCGTGGTCGCCGCGGTGCTCGCCGGCCGGTCACCGGTCGGACTGACCGCCACCGTCGCCGACGGTGAGCCGCCCGGCCCGGCCGCGGCCCTGCTGCTCGACGCGATCGGCGCGGGCACCGTCACGCTGCCGTCGCTGCGCAGCAGGCCCGACGACATCGCCGTACTGGCCCGCACGCTGCTGCGCCGGCACGGCGAGGGCCTGTCGTTCGCGCCGGACGCGCTCGCCGCGCTGCGCCGGCACGACTGGCCCGGCAACCTCGCCGAGCTCGCCAGGGCGGTCCGGGACGCCGTCGCCGAGGATCCCGGGCCGGTGCTGCCCGCCGCCGCGCTGCCGGACGGGATCCGCGCCGCCGCCGCCCGCCGCGCGCTGACCCCGCTCGAACGGGCCGAGGCGCAGGTGATCCGCACCGTGCTCGGTGCGCACGGGGGCAACAAGTCGACCGCCGCCCGCGAGCTGGGGATCTCCCGGACCGCGCTCTACGCCAAGATCCGCAGCTACCGCCTCTGAGGAGTCCCGTGTTCGTAGAAGTCACCGAGTCCGACGTCCGGCTGGCCGAGCCGGAGGTGTTCACCGCCTTCCACGTGGTCCGGCCGGCCGGAATGAGCCCGGACGCGCTGGCCGCGGCGCTGGCCGGGCACGAGGTGGGACGGCCCGACGGCGACGACGTCCTGGTCCGGGTCGACGCGGTCCGCAGGATGGCCGAGGGCCGGGTCGGCGCGGACTGGGCGGAGGGCTTCGCCGGGATGCTGGCCTACGCCGACCGGAAGGGCTGGCTGACCGACGACGGTGCGATGGTGCGCGCGCACGTGGAGATCGGCTGACATCCAGGTCAAGATCAGGACGAAGCGGACATCGCTCCGCGACGCGCCCGAGTTTGATGCTCTCGCCCGGTGCCCCTCGGGCGTGTTGGCGGCTAGGGTCCACCTCGTAGGTACCGGCAAGACGCGAGGAGACATCCGGATGCCACAGGGAACCGTCAAGTGGTTCAACGCGGAGAAGGGGTACGGGTTCATCACGCCGGACGGAGGCGGGCAGGACCTGTTCGTCCACTTCAGCGCGATCCAGTCCTCCGGATACCGCACCCTCGACGAGGGGCAGGCCGTGACCTTCGAGGTCACGCAGGGGCAGAAGGGTCCGCAGGCGGACCAGGTCGTGCCCACCTGAGCGGGAGAACCTCCCACCGACGGAAACGCCCGGGGTGCATCGCGCACCCCGGGCGTTCCCGTGTCGGAGGATCGGTCAGTCGGCGAGCCGGGTCTCGAGCCCGGCGATGAACAGCTCGGTCCGGCGCAGCGTCCAGCTGCGGGGCGGGTCGTCGATCTGGTCGCGGAAGACCGCGCGGATCTGCGGGTCGAACGGCTGCGTCGACTCGATCACCTGGTCGCGGCGCCGCACGTCGCCCACGCCCTGACCGTTCGCGCTGAGCCAGGGGTGCATGCCCATCTGGAACACGGTGCTGGCGGCCAGCACCGCGTCCTCCGCGCTGAGCCCGGCGGCGAGCAGCCGGTCGGTGAGCCGCTGCATCACCGACATCAGCGCCTCGGGCGCCTCGGGCAGCCGGACCATCGCCGGTGCGAGGCCGGGATGCGCGGCCATGATGTCGAAGGTCGCCGCGGCGAACGCGAGCAGCTGCTCCTGCCAGCGGCCCTCCGCGTCCGGGAAGACGTCCTCGGTCACGACGTCGTCGACCAGCGCGGCCACCAGCGACTCCAGGCTGGGGAAGTGCCGGTAGAACGTGGAGTACTTGACGCCGACCCGGGCGGTCACCGCGCCGACCGTCAGGTCGGAGAAGCCGAGCTCACGGGCGGCTGCGAGCAGCGTGGCCCGGTCGGTCAACGGGGGGCGTCCGGTGCGCCGCGCCGGTCTGCTCTCGGTCTCGGTCACGTCCGCATGCTACTGCCCGTGCCCGGTCCGGTGGGAGGGTAGTCGCCGTCTATCTGACGACTATCTGTGACCTGCGCCATTACTGGTTCCTTGAGCGGTCGCTCATTCGGCCGGACGGACGGATCGGCGTCCCTGAGAGCGCCGTGTCGATCACTCAGCGTCATCCCCTCGCAGTGCCCGCGACGATCCGCCCGATGGTGCGCAGAGCCGGCGTCCCCGGATCCCAGTAGGCGCTGTGCGCGGACGCCCATTCCGACTCGTCGGTCGGTGTCGCGGGGTCGTCGTGCAGGCTCCGGCCCAGCGGCCCCGGTACCGACTCGAAGACCGTCGCGCCGAAGCCGGGGCCGGCCGGGTCCGCGCCGTGCACCGGCCCGGTCGGTCCGAACCCGCGCGAGGTGCCGAACAGCTCGGGGCCGGGAGCCAGCCGGATCGGGTCGTTGGCCGCGGTCGTCGCCCAGACCCGGCCGTCCGGCACCCCGAGCTCGCCGGCCTTCCCGGCCCCGACCCCGGGGCTGCCGACGAACACCACGTCGTCCACCGCGATCCCGGGCCCGGCGGCCCGGCCCAGCACCAGCGAGCCGTACGAGTGCCCGACGGCGGTCAGGTGCACCGGCCCGTCGTGCCCGGAGCGCAGCCCCTCCTGGAACCGGCGCAGGTCCGCGGCGGCCCGGCCGGCCTCCCGCGGGTCGGTGGCGGCCATCAGGTCGGCCGGGGTGCGGTAGCCGGTCCACAGCACCGCGGCCACCTCGCCGTCCGGTCCGGCGGCGCGGGCCGCGTCCCGGGTGGCGTCGATCCGGCGCAGGTCCTCCCCGGCAGAGGCCCAGCCCGCCCCGGTGCCCGGCACGTGCGTGACGACGTGCGCGGCCCGCTCCGGGTCGCCGACGGCCAGCACCACCTGCCCGTTCCCGGTGCCGCCTGCGAGATCGAGGAGCAGCGCGTCGCCCGCGGCCAGCCTGTGGTGCACCGCCGCCAGCCCGGCCAGGTCGGCCTCCGCGCGGGCCGCCCCGCGGTCGTCGCCGAGCAGCCGCAGCCGGTCGGCGTGCGCCCGGAGCCTGCTGCGCTCGGCGTCCAGCCGGATCCGGTTGGCCCGGTCCCGGGCCGCCGGGGGGATCCCGTCGGTGCCGCCGACCAGCTCCGGCCGGGTCCGGGTGAGCCGGTCGCGCTCGCCGTCGGGCAGGCCGGTCCACCAGGCGCGGGCGGCACCCACCCCGGCGGGTGCGACGGCCGGTGCGCCGCCGGGCGCCGGGCGCAGCGCGTGCAGCGCGGCGTTGGCGACGGCGTCCGAGCGGGCCGCGTCGGCCAGCGCCGCCCGCACCGCGGCGCCGAACCGCAGGCTGTCCACCATGAGCAGCCCGGCCGTCGCGGCCACCCCGGCCGGCAGCGCGGTCGCGGCACCGCGCACCACCGACGGCACCGAGACCGTGCCGGAGCCGAGATCGACGTCGAGCAGCGGATGCACCGCCAGCGCGGCCACCACGATCCGGCGCTGCGCGGCGAGCACCTCGCCGGCGTGCCTGCCCAGCACGTCGCCGGCCCGGGTGGCGACCGCGGAGCCGGCGACCAGCCTGCTGCGCAGCGCGTCCTGCTGCTCGCGGGCGCGATCGGCGTCCGCGCCGGCCCAGCGGCCGGGCAGCGCGGCGGTCCCGGCCCGGCCGAGGTCGTCGGCGTGGGCCGCGAGCCGGTCGGCGAGCGCGTCCCAGGAGCGGCTGCGGCGCAGCCAGGCACCGGGATCGGCGGCCAGCAGTTCGGTGAGCGTCGGCACCGGATCAGCCGGCGAACGACGCGGCGGCGGACTCGTCGGCCTCGCGCCAGCCCGCGGCGGCGGCGCGCACCGCCCCGGCGGTGTGCCGGGCCCGCTCGGCGTGCCCGCGGACGGCGTCGAGCAGGTCGGCCTCCAGCTCGGCGGCCGCGGTGCCGGAGCCGAAACCGGGATCCGCCGGCAGCGCGGGCACCGCGTCGGCGGCGTCGGCCAGCGCATCGGCGAGCACGGTCAGCCGCTCCGCGGAGGCGATCAGCAGGTCGGGCTCGACGCACACCGTCCCGGTCGTGACGGTCGGGTCCATCGGTACCACCGGTCGGCCTCCCGGGCGCGGCGCGGGCGTCCGGTACGACCCGCTGAGGTTCCGCAGTGTGCGCCGGACGGCCCCGTCGGCGCGGCGGAACGCCGGAACCGGGTCGCGCCCGCGATCGCCGAGCAGGCACCGGGCGGCACTCTCGATCAAGGTTCCGCGACGTGAGACCATCTTTGCCGTCCGAGTCGGGGTGAGAGGAGCGACGTGGTCGGCTTCCAGCGGGTGATGACGGTGTCCACCCCAGCCGGTGCCGTGCTCGGTTACCTGGCCGATCTCGGGCACAGCGAGACCTGGAACCCCGGTACCAAGACGTGCACCCGGTCCGACGACGGCGGCCCGATCGACGTCGGGTCCACCTGGCAGGCGGTCGCGGTGTACAACGGCCGGGAGACCGAGCTGACCTACACGCTGGCCGGCCGCAGCGACTCCCGGCTGGAGTTCGTCGGGGAGAACAGCACGGTCACCGCGACCGTGGACATCGTCGCGGAGCCCACCGATCCGGCACCGGACGGCGGCAGCGTCGTCACCTACACGGCGGACCTGCGCTTCAAGGGCCTGCTCAAGCTGGCCGTGCCGTTCCTGCGCCGGGAGTTCGAGCGGCTCGGCGACGAGATCGAACGCAATCTCCCGACGGTGCTCGAGCGGCTCTAGACCGGCTCCCAGAAGCCCATCCGGCGGCTGATCTCGCGCCCGGCGGCGACCACCTCCGGGGTGATCTCCTCGATCCGCTCGACCGGGAGCCGGTACGACGGCCCGGACACCGACAGCGCCGCCACGACGCTCCCGCTGTGGTCGCGCACCGGCGCGGCGACCGCGTTCAAACCGGTCTCCAGCTCCTCCAGCGACCATGCGTAGCCGGCCGCGGCGACCTCGGCGAGCTCCCGGGACAGCGCGTTCCGGTCGGCCGGCCGGACCTCCTCGGGCAGCGCCCTCGGGTCGTCGGCGACGGCGGCCGCGAGCAGCACCTTGCCGCTGGAGGTGTTGTGCATCGGGGTGATCCGGCCGAGCCAGTTGTAGGTCGTGACCATCGCCGGGCCGCGCGCCTGGTCGACGTTGACCGCGAAGCCGCGGTCCGGGATCGCGATGTTCACCGTCTCGCCGAGCCGGGCCGCCAGCTCGTCGCACACCGGGCGGCCCTGGGTGGTGACCTCCAGCCGTTCGGCGACCCGGCCGGCCAGCGGGATCAGGCCGAAGCCAAGGCGGTACTTGCCGCGGTCCCCGATCTGCTCGACCAGGCCGTGCTCCTCCAGCGCCCCGAGCAGCCGGAACGCCGTTGACTTGTGCACCTCGAGCGCAGCGGCGAGCTCGCTGACCCCGGCCTCGCCGAGCCCGGCGATGAGCTCCAGGACGGTGATCGCGCGGTCGACGGACTGCACCCCGGACTCGCGACTCCGCACCGGGTTGCCCATGGCGCAACCCTAACTGCGCGGCCGCCGGGATGCCTGCCCGGACGGTCCGGGAAAGCGTGACCCCCACCCGCCCGGTGAGGATGTCATCCGGTTCCGACCCCGGCTTGCGTTCGCTCATCCGCAGGTGAACGCTGCCCCCCGTGCCGAGCCTCTACATTGACGGAACCTGGACCGGCGGCTCCGCCGGGACCGCTCCGGTGATCAACCCGTACGACGCGTCCACCGTGACCGAGGTCGACCAGGCCGGGCCGGACGACGTCGACCGGGCGGTCGCCGCCGCCCGCCGCGCGTTCGACACCGGGCCGTGGCGCGCCACGTCCACCGCCGAGCGCGGCGCGATCCTCGCCACGATCGCGGACCTGCTGGTCCGCGACCGGGAGGAGATCGCCCGCACCGAGACCCTGGACACCGGGAAGACGATCGCCGAGGGCAGGCAGGACGTCGACGACGTCACCGCCGTCTTCCGCTACTACGCCGGGCTGGCCGACAAGGACGCCGGGCGGATCGTGGACACCGGCAGCGCCACCGTGGTGTCCCGGATCGTGCACGAGCCGGTCGGCGTCTGCGCGCTGATCACGCCGTGGAACTACCCGCTGCTGCAGCTGTCCTGGAAGGTCGCCCCGGCGATCGCCGCCGGGAACACGATGGTGATCAAGCCCAGCGAGGTGACCCCGCTGACGTCGGTGAAGCTGGTCGAGCTGTGCGCCGAGGCCGGGATCCCGCCCGGCGTCGTCAACATCGTGCTCGGCGACGGCCCGTCCGTGGGCGCCCCGCTGACCGAGCACGACGACGTCGACATGGTGTCGTTCACCGGCGGGCTGAACACCGGCCGGGCGATCATCCGGGCGTCGGCGGAGACGGTGAAGCGCACCGCCGTCGAGCTCGGCGGGAAGAACCCGAACATCGTCTTCGCCGACACCGACTTCGAGCTGGCCGTGGACTACGCGATGCTCGCGGTGTTCCTGCACTCCGGGCAGGTCTGCTCGGCCGGTGCCCGGCTGATCATCGAGGACCCGATCGCGGACGCCGTGGTCGACGAGATCGTCCGCCGGGCCCGGCGGATCCGGCTGGGCAACGGGCTCGCCGACGGCGTCGAGGTCGGCCCGCTGGTCTCCGCCGCGCACCTGGCCAAGATCGAGGACTTCGTCGCGGCCGCCCGCGCCGAGGGCGCCACGATCCGCTGCGGCGGCGCCCGGCCGGACGCCCCGGAGCTCAAGGACGGCTACTTCTACCTGCCGACCGTGATCACCGACCTGGCCCCGGGCTCCCGGCTGATCAAGGAGGAGACCTTCGGGCCGCTGCTGACCGTGGAGCGCTTCAGCACCGAGGAGGAGGCGATCCGGCTCGGCAACGACACCGAGTACGGCCTGGCCGGCGCCGTGTTCACCCAGGACATGGGGCGGGCCAACCGGGTCGCGAACGCGCTGCGCCACGGCACCGTCTGGATCAACGACTTCCACCCGTACTTCCCGGGTGCGGAGTGGGGCGGCATGGGCCGCTCCGGCAACGGTCGCGAGCTGGGCCCGACCGGGCTGGCCGAGTACCAGGAGATCAAGCACGTCTGGCACAACACCGCGCCGGAGCCGCAGCGCTGGTTCGCCGGGAGCACCGAGGGGGAGCAGAAGTGAGCGACCGCTTCGACTACGTCGTCGTCGGCGGCGGCTCGGCGGGCTGCGCGGTCGCCGCGCGACTGTCCGAGGACCCGTCGACCCGGGTGCTGCTGCTGGAGGCCGGCCCGTCCGACGTCGGCGACCAGGCCGTCCTGCGGCTCGCCGACTGGATGAACCTGCTCGACTCCGGCTACGACTGGGACTACCCGGTCGAGCCGCAGGAGCGCGGCAACTCGCACATGCGGCACGCCCGCGCGAAGGTGCTCGGCGGCTGCTCGTCGCACAACTCGTGCATCGCGTTCTGGACGCCGCGCGAGGACCTCGACGAGTGGGCCGCGTCCGGGCTCACCGGCTGGTCGGCCGACGAGTGCTGGCCGCTGATCGCCCGCCTGGAGACCAACGACGGCGAGTGGTCGGGCCACGGCCGCTCCGGCCCGGTCAACCTCATGCAGATCCCGCCGCACGATCCCTGCGGCAACGCCGTGCTGGAGGCCGCCGCCGCGGTCGGCATGCCGACGGTGCGGTTCAACGAGGGCAGCACGGTCACCGACGGCGCCGGCTACTTCCAGATCAACTCCTTCCCGGACGGGACGCGGGCCTCGTCGTCGGCGTCCTACCTGCACCCGATCCTGGACTCGCGGCCGAACCTGGAGGTCCGGACCGACTGCTGGGCGTCCCAGGTGCTGTTCGACGGCGACCGGGCGACCGGCGTCGAGTACCAGCGCGGGATCGGGCCCGGCCGGGAGACGGTGCACGCCGATCGCGAGGTGGTCCTCTCGGCGGGCGCGATCGACACCCCGAAGCTGCTCATGCTCTCCGGCATCGGGCCGGCCGGGCACCTGCGCGAGTTCGGCATCGACGTGCGGGTGGACGCGCCGGGCGTCGGGTCCAACCTGGACGACCACGTGGAGGGCCTGGTCTTCTGGGACGCGGCCCGGCCGATGGTCACCGAGTCCACCCAGTGGTGGGAGATCGGCCTGTTCCACCGCACCGACCCGCGGCTGGACCGGCCGGACCTGATGATGCACTACGGCTCGGTGCCGTTCGACATGAACACGCTGCGCTGGGGCTACCCGACCACCGACAACGGGTTCTGCCTGACCCCGAACGTCACCCGCGGCCGGTCCCGCGGCACGGTGCGGCTGCGCACCCGGGACTTCCGGGACCGGGCGCGCGTCGATCCGCGGTACTTCACCGACCCGGACGGCCACGACATGCGGATCATGACCGAGGGCATCCGGCTGGCCCGGCGGATCGCCGAGCAGCCCGTGCTCAAGGAGTGGATCGCCGCGGAGCTGGCACCCGGCCCGGACGCCGTCACCGACGACGAGCTGGCCGACTACATCTCCAAGACCCACAACACCGTCTACCACCCGGCGTGCACGGCGAAGATGGGTGTCGACGGCGACCCGGACGCCGTGCTCGACCCGCAGCTGCGGGTGCGCGGCGTGCGGAACCTGCGGGTCGCGGACGCCTCGGCGATGCCGTTCCTGCCGGCGATCAACCCGAACATCACCACCATGATGATCGGCGAGAAGTGCGCCGACCTGCTCCGGTCCTGAGCCGGGCCCGCGCCGGGGCCCCGCCGGGCCTCAGGTGCGGGCCGGCAGGCCCAGCGCGCCGGGCAGCTCCCGCGCCGCCTCCACCAGGCTGGGGCCGTACCAGGTCAGAAGTCGCCCGCTGACCAGGGCGGACGGTGCGCCGAACGCCTCCGGGCCGTCGTCGGCTGTGAACAGGTACGGCTCGTCGGGCAGCACCACCAGATCGTGCGGGGGCAGCTCGGCCGGGTCGATGCGCGGGTAGCGCTCGGCGGAGCCGGCGAGCACGTTGTCGAACCCGAGCCGGTCCAGCACGGCGCCGGTGAAGGTGTCCGAGCCGACCGCCATCCACGGCCTGCGCCAGATCGGGACGACCACCCGGCGCCGCGGCGAGGCGGGCCGGACCGCGGCCCACAGCTCGCGGGCCTCGCGCAGCCAGGCCGGCTCGGTCAGCCGGCAGGCGTCGAGCATCCGGCCGAGCGAGACCAGCCCGCCGTCCACGTCGCGGATGTCGGTGACGTACACGGCGAGACCGGCGGCGCGCAGCGCGTCCAGGTCGGGCAGCCGGTTCTCCTCCTGGTTGGCGAGCACCAGATCGGGGGCGAGCGCGAGGACCCGCTCGACGTCCGGGTTCTTCGTGCCGCGCACCCGCTCGGCGGCCAGCCCCTCCGGATGGGTGCACCAGTCGGTCGCACCGACCACCAGGCCGGGGGCGGTGGCCTCCACCGCCTCGGTCAGTGACGGGACCAGCGAGACCACCCGCCGCACCTCGCCGGGGACGGGCACCGTGCGGCCCTCGTCGTCGATCACCGGGGTCATCCTCCGACGGTAGCCTCCGGGGCCCGGTGCCGCCGACGCCGAGGACCCGCTCCGGGTCACCGGGGGTCGGTGTGGCCCAGCAGCCCCGGACCGTGCTCGGCGACGAAGTCGCACAGGTCGCGGACCGGTGCGGTCCGGCGGCCGCCCGCGGCGTGCACCATCCCGAGCGTGCGGACGGTGCGGGGGGCGCGCACCGGCAGCTGGACGACGCCGGGGACGTCCGGCCCGAGCGGCAGCAGCGCCACCCCGAGCCCGGCCCCGACCAGCCCGCGCAGGGTCGCCGTCTCGCCGCCCTCGAACGCCACCCGGGGCCGGAACCCGGCCTGCTCGCACCAGGCGCGGACGATGCCGTGCAGTCCGTAGCCGCGGGCGAACTGCAGGAACGGCTCGCCCGCCACCTCGGCGAGATCGGCGCCCGGCCCGTTCGCCAGGCGGTGCCCGGACGGCACCGCGAGCCGCAGCTCCTCCTCGGCCAGCGCGGTCGCGACCAGGCCCGGCTCGTCCGGCATCGGCGAGGTCAGGGCCAGGTCGACGGTGCCGTCGCGGACCCGGTCGAGCAGCGCGGTGTGGAGGGTCTGGACGAGATCGATCCGGATCGCCGGGTGCGCGTCGCGGAAGCCGCGCAGGATCCGGGGCACCACCTCGGGGCCGAGCGTGCCGAGGAAGCCGAAGGTGACCAGCCCGGTGACCGGGTCCGCGTCGCCAGCCAGCTGGGCGGTGGCCGCCGCCAGCTCGGCCAGCGCCGCCTCCGCCCGGGCCTGCAGCGTCCGGCCGGCCGGGGTGAGCCGCAGGCCGCGGCCGACGCGGCGGAACAGCGCGACGCCCAGCTCGTCCTCCAGCCGGGCGATCGAGCGGGACAGCGTCGGCTGCGGCACGCCGATCCGCTCGGCGGCCCGGGTGAGGTGCCCGTCCTGCGCGACGGCGACGAAGCGGTGCAGCGCGGGCGCCAGAGACTCATGCACATCTGCATGCTAATCGGTCATCACATGCATTGGACGCATGGCAACGGTCGCGCCTACGGTCGTGTGCGATGACAACGACCGAACGTCCCGCCGCGCTCGCCGCCCCGCCGCACGAGCGCGGCTCGCCCGGCTACCGGCGGCTCGGCGCTGCACTGTGGCTGTCCGGGATGGCGACGTTCGTGCTGGTCTACAGCGTGCAGGGGCTGCTGCCCGCGCTGTCCGCCGAGTTCGGCGTCGGATCGTCCACGGCCAGCCTGGTGCTGTCCGCGACGACCGGGGCGCTGGCGCTCGCCGTGCTCCCGCTGTCCGCCGTCACCGAGGCGTGGGGCCGCGCCCGGGTGATGACCTGGGCGCTCGCGGCGTCGGCCGTGCTCGCGCTGCTGGCTCCGCTGGCACCGACCTTCGAGACCCTCGTCGCGGTCCGGGCGATGCAGGGGATCGCGCTCGCCGCGCTGCCCGCGCTGTCCATGGCGCACCTGACCCACGAGGTCGCCGGGCGGCACCTCGGCGGCGCGGTCGGGCTGCTGATCGCGGGCAACACGCTCGGCGGGCTGTCCGGCCGGCTGGTCGCGTCCTGGGTGGCCGAGCTCGGCGGCTGGCGGGCCGGGCTCGCCGCCGTCGGCGGGCTGTCGGTGCTGGCGACCGTCGCGTTCCGGCTGCTGCTGCCGGCACCGACCGCGCCCGCCCCGCCGCGGACCCGGCTGCGCGATCTCGGCGGCCCGCTGCGCCGCCATCTCACCGATCCCGGCCTGCTGTGCCTGTTCGGGATGGCGTTCCTGCTGATGGGCGCCTTCGTGACGGTCTACAACTACCTCGGGTTCCGGCTGCTCGCCGCGCCGTTCTCGCTGCCCGGCACGCTGGTCGGCCTGGTGTTCCTCGGCTACCTGGCGGGCAGCTGGGCGTCCACCCGGGCCGGCCGGCTGGGCGACCGGTTCGGCCGCCGTCCGGTGCTGTGGTCGGCCACCCTGCTCGCGCTGGCCGGGGTCTGGGTGACCGTGCCGGACGTCCTCGGCTCCGTCCTCGCCGGGCTGCTGATGATCACGGTCGGCTTCTTCGGCGCGCATTCGGTGGCCAGCAGCTGGGTCGGCCGCCGCTCCCGGCTGCTCCCCGGCGCGGTGCCCGCGCAGGCGTCGTCGCTCTACCTGGTCGGCTACTACGCGGGCTCCAGCGTCGGCGGCGCGATCGGCGGGATCGCCTTCGACCACGGCGGCTGGCCCGCGCTGGCCGGCTACGTCAGTGGCCTGCTGCTCGCCGCACTCGCGCTGGCACTGGTGCTGCGCCGGATCGGCGCGCCGGGTCACGGCCGGGGCGGGAACCCGCAGGGTCCCCCGTTCGTGGACCGGGCCGGGAGGTGACGACGATGGGGGACCCGGCGGCGGCGTGGACCGCGATGGGCCGCGCCGAGGTGCAGCGGTCCGGCGGATGGGTGCCGCGCCCGCTGTCCGGCGGCCGCGAGCTGCCGCTGGCCTGGGTGCGGGACGGGCCCGGCGAGCGGACGCCGGTGCTCGCCGTCCCCGGCGGGCCCGGCCTGGCCTCGGTGCTGCCCTACCGCGGCCTGCGCCGGGCGGCGGCCCGCCGTGGCCTCGACGTGATCATGGTGGAGCACCGCGGTGTCGGGCTGTCCCGGCACGACTCGACCGGCGCGGACCTCACCGTCGACGACGTCACCAGCACCTCCGCCGCCGACGACCTGGCCGCGGTGCTGGACGCGGCGGGGGTGCCGCGGGCGATCGTCTACGGCACCTCGTACGGCAGCTACCTGGCCCAGGTGTTCGCGGTCCGGCACCCGGACCGGATCGCGGCGATGGTGCTCGACTCGCCGGGCCTGGACGCCGGCGACGTCGCCGACGTCCGGGCGCACCTGCGCGCGCTGTTCTGGGACGGGCACCATCCGGCGACGGCCCGGTGCGCGGCGCTGGTCCGCGAGCTCGCCGCCGCGGGGGAGGACCCGCTGGAGCTGTCCGGCGTGGTCCAGCACGTGTACGAGTTCGCGGGCAGCGCGCCGCTGGAGCGGCTGCTGACGGCGCGGCTGCGTGGCCGGGGCCGGCGCAGCTGGGCGCGGATCGCCGGGCTCGGCCGGGCCGAGGTCGAGTCGCCGACCGGGCAGCCGCTGGTGTTCGAACCCGACCTGGTCCGGCCGATCGGGCAGGGCGAGCTCGGCTTCGACGCCCCGCCGGACGGGCACCCGCTCGACCCCCAGCAGCTGTTCGCGCTCGCCCCGGCCGCGGAGTCGCGCACCCCGCCCTACGACATCCCGGCCGAGCTGGGCCGCTTCACCTGGCCGGTGGCGGTGGTGTCCGGCGACCGGGACCTGCGCACGCCACCACCGGTGGCCGAGCGGGTCGCCGAGCTGCTGCCCGACGCCGTGCTGGTCCCGCTCGCGGCGCACGGCCACAGCGCGCTGGACACCCACCGGCTGGCCGCGCTGAACGTCGCGCACATCGTGGAGGCCGGCGCGCACCGGGCCCTGCCCGGGCTGGCGGGGCGGCTCGCCGCGCTGCCCAGGCGCGGGGCACCCGCCCTGCTCGGCCCGGTCCTGCGGGCGGGCATCGCCCTCGACACCCGGCTGCCCGGCGCCCCGCCCACCCCGTGACCGTGCCGCCCGGGCGGGGCCGAGCCGGGCGGCCGGGTCGGAGCGGCCGGGTCGGAGCGGCCGGGTCAGAGCGGCAGGGCCGCGGCGAGCACCCCGAGGACCAGCAGCGCGGCCAGCACGATCAGCGCCAGGCCGACCCGGCGCCGCCGGTCGGCGGCGGCCACGTCGTCGTGCTCGACGTCGTCGAGCGTGCTGTGCAGCGCGTGCGACGCGACCGGCCCGCCGTCGCCGGGCAGCGCCACCGTCGAGGCCACCGTCGAGCCGGACCCGCGGCGCGGCTGCGGGACCGGGACGGTCGCCCCGGTCCCGGCGGTCAGCGCGGCGGCCAGCGCGGCCGCGTCCGGCGGGCGCCGGTCCGGGTCCTTGGCCAGGGTCCACAGCAGTGTCTCCTCCAGCGCGGGCGGGATCCCCGCGCGCAGCGTGGAGGGGCGCGGCGGGGCGTCGCGCAGGTGTGCCAGCACCACGCTGAACGCGTCCGGGTCGGTGAACGGCGGGCGTCCGGTGAGCGCGGTGAACAGGCAGCAGGCCAGCGCGTAGAGGTCGGCCCGGCCGTCCACCCGGCCGGTCGCGCGGCCCTGCTCGGGGGCCATGTGCAGCGGGGTGCCGATCACGTACCCGGTGCGGGTGCGCCCGGCGCCCTCGCCGAGCCGCGCGATGCCGAAGTCGGTGACGGTCACCCGGCCGTCCGGGCCGAGGACGATGTTGCCGGGCGTCACGTCGCGGTGCACCACCCCGGCCCGGTGCGCGGCACCGAGCGCGTCGCACACCGCGACGCCGATCCGCACCACCTCGGCCGGGTCGAGCGGGCCGTCGCGCTCGATCCGCTGCCCGAGCGTCTCGCCCTCGATCAGCGACATGACCAGGTAGACGCCGTCGGCGGTGCCACCGACGTCGTGCACGGTCACCACGCCCGGATGGTCGACCGCCGCGGCGGCGCGGGCCTCGTCGCCGATCCGGGCGATGTCGTCGGGATCGGTGGAGTGCAGCAGCTTGACCGCGACCGGCCGGTCCAGCTCACGGTCGTGCCCGAGGTGCACCCGGGACATGCCGCCCTCGCCGAGCACCCCGCGCAGCTCGTAGCGGCCGCCGAGCAGGTCGCCCTCGACGGCCGGGAACCGGGTCGTCGGCTCGCCCGGTCCGGTCACGACGCCCGGAGATCGCGGTGCGTGCTCTCCGGGTGCCCGGCCCCGATGAGCTCGTCGAACAGGTACCGGTAGTCGACCATCGCCTGCCGCAGCTGCTCGGTGTCGGCCTCCTCCTGGGTGTCGGCGACGGCGATCGCGTGCGCGGCCCGGTAGTGCGCGACCAGATCGGGATGGTCGACCGACACCATCGCCTCGCGCTCGGAGAAGTGCTCGACCGGGAACCCGCGGCTGCGCATCACCTGCTGCACCAGCAGGTCGGTGTCGCGCAGGCCGGTACGCGGCGTCTCCACGAAGGAGTTCTGGGCCTGCTGGAACCGGGCCGCGAACTGCTCCCGCTCGTCGGCGTCGAGCTCGCGCACGTCGAGCTCGTTGCGCCGGGACAGCCTGCGCCGCAGCTCGGCCTCGCCCTGGGTGCGGCTGCCGGAGACCTCGACCACGTGGTCGTACTCCGGGCCGAAGTGCCTGCGCAGCGCCGCGGTGCGGCGCCGCCCCCGCAACCGTGCGCCGATCACCAGCACCGCGCCCAGCACGAGCAGCACGACCGCCGCGATCACGACCCACATCAGTACGTCCGGTGTCACCTGAGCCCCCTCGTTCCGTCGTGCCCGGCGGCGATTCCTGCGTCACTCCGCCGGGTGACCCGGCCGGAGTACCACCGCACGGCACGTGTCACACACGGCGGCGGTGTCACCCGGGCGAGGGTGATCGGCCCCGGCGCGGACGCAGCGGCTGCTCCGGACGGCGGTCGTCGCGCGGACACGCCGGGGCCCGGTGCGGCAGCCGGGTGAGGTGCTTCCGATCCGGAACGAACCGGCCCGGCCGGTGTCACCGAGATGGAGCAATGCCCCCTCGCCAAGTCCGGTCCGGCGCTCTGAGACGGTGGACCCCGCTCCCGAGCACCACCCCGAGCAGTACCGAACCCGCGTGGAGGACACCCGATGAAGAAGGCCGGTCGAAAGCTCTCCAAGGCTGCCGAGTCGTTCGTCGAGGCCATCGGCATCCTGGGCGGCTGGAACCGCGGCCGTCGCGGCAGCAGGTCCCGGTCCCGCCGCTGATCCGCCGGTGCCCGCCCGGGTCGGGGCGGGCACCCTCACCAGCGGCCGCGCCGGTTGGGCAGGCGGGCCGCGACCAGCGTGATCCCGGCGAGCAGCGCCGCGAGCACGACCAGCGCGACCGCGCCCGCGATCCCGGGCGAGCTCGCCGCGGCGACCGCCGCCGTGGTCGCCGACACCGCGGCGATGCCGCCCACCTGCCGGAACATGATCCGCAGCCCGGACATGGCCGCGACGTCGCCGGGCACCAGGTGCATGCCGGCGTTGTTCGCCGCCGGGGCGGTCAGGCCGGTGCCGATCCCGAGCAGCGTGGCGGCGACGAGCAGCCAGATCTCCGGCGTCGTCCCCACCGGCGGTGCGGCGGCCAGCAGCAGCCCGGTCACCACGATCCCCATCCCGCAGAGCAGCAGCGGCCGGTGCCCGGTGCGGCGCAGCAGCGCGACCGACACGCCGGACGAGACGACCGAGCCGGCCGCGCGCCCGGCCAGCAGCGCACCGGCGGCCAGCGGCGCCATCCCGTACCGGGTCTGGGCGTAGAGCGGCAGCAGCGCGCCGAAACCGATCATCGCGGCGCCCAGCAGCAGGTTCGTCGAGTTCATGATGCCCAGCCCGCGACCGGCGATCAGCCGCCATGGCACCACCGCGTCGGTCCGCCGCCGGGCGTGCCGGACGAACAGGTACCCGGCGGCGACGGCGAGCAGCGCGGCGGGCACCACGACCGCGATCCCGGCCGGCTCGAGCCCGGCCGCGCCGAGCACGGTGATCGCGACCATCCCGGTGACCAGCGTGCCGAGCAGCAGGGCGATGCCGCGCACGTCGAGCCGCCCGGGTGCGGACCGCGGCGGGTCGAGGACCAGGAACGCCCCGGCGACCACGACGACGATCCCGAGCGGGGCGTTCATCAGGAAGATCGCGTGCCAGGACCAGATCGTCAGGACCAGGCCGCCGAGCAGCGGGCCGAGGATCGCGCCGATCGGGAGCACGCTGGTGAACAGTGCGAGCGCGCGGTCGCGGTCGCGGCCGTAGTGGTGGGCGACGATCGCGTTCGCGGCCGGGAGCATCACCCCGCCCGCGACGCCCTGCAGGAACCGGCAGGCGATCAGCGGGCCGATCCCGGGGCTGAGCGCGCATAGGCAGGTCAGGACGGTGAACGCGGCGATCGCCAGCAGGAACACCCGGCGGGCGCCGAACCGGGCGGAGAGCCGCCCGCCCAGCGGCAGCGCCAGGATCTGGCCGACCGCGTACCCGGTGATGATCCAGCCGGTCCAGGCCAGGTCGGTCCGCAGGTCGGCGCTGACCGTGGTCAGCGCGGTGGCGACGGCGGTCTGGTCCTGGGCGGCCATCAGCAGCGCCAGCGCGACGACGGCGAACACGGCGTGCCGGCGGGGGAGCGGCTCGGCGGCGGTGTGCGGCGTGTCGCGGACGCTCTCGGTCACGGTCGGCGTGCCCTTCGTCGGGGTCGCCCACCATGGTAGTTATCTTGAAGCAAGCAAAACGACTGGGGCGCCGGGACGCCCCCGGCGCGGCGGACGGGCGCGGCACCGGACCCGGTGCCGCGCCGCCCGGCCGGTCCGTCACATGTTGCGCCGGTACTGCCCGCCGACCTCGAAGAACGCCGTCGTGAGCTGGCCCAGCGAACACACCCGCGCGGCCTTCATCAGCTCGTCGAACACGTTGCCGTCGCCGGTCGCCACGTCCTGCAGCCGGCGCAGCGCCTGCTCGGCCTCGGTGCGGTGCCGGGACTGGAAGTCGGCCAGGCGCTCCAGCTGCGAGCGCTTCTCCTCCTCGGTGGCGCGGGCGAGCTCGATCTCCTGCGGCTCGTCGTCGTTCTCGGGCTTGAGGAAGGTGTTCACACCGACGATCGGCAGCTCGCCCGAGTGCTTGCGGTGCTCGTAGAGCATCGACTCGTCCTGGATCTTGCCGCGCTGGTAGCCGGTCTCCATCGCGCCGAGCACGCCGCCGCGCTCGGCGATCGACTCGAACTCGCGGAGCACGGCCTCCTCGACCAGGTCGGTCAGCTCGTCGACGACGAACGAACCCTGCAGCGGGTTCTCGTTCATCGAGAGGCCCCACTCCTTGGTGATGATCATCTGGATGGCCATCGCGCGGCGCACCGACTCCTGGCTCGGCGTGGTGATCGCCTCGTCGTAGGCGTTGGTGTGCAGCGAGTTCGCGTTGTCGTAGAGCGCGCACAGCGCCTGCAGCGTGGTCCGGATGTCGTTGAAGTTCATCTCCTGCGCGTGCAGTGAGCGGCCAGAGGTCTGGACGTGGTACTTCAGCTTCTGCGAGCGCTCGTTCGCGCCGTAACGCTCCTTCATCGCGACCGCCCAGATCCGGCGGGCGACCCGGCCGATCACGGTGTACTCGGCGTCCATCCCGTTGGAGAAGAAGAACGACAGGTTCGGCGCGAAGTCGTCGATGCTCATCCCGCGGGCCAGGTAGCTCTCGACGAAGGTGAAGCCGTTCGCGAGGGTGAACGCGAGCTGCGAGATGGGGTTCGCCCCGGCCTCGGCGATGTGGTAGCCGGAGATCGAGACCGAATAGAAGTTGCGCACCTGGTGCGCGATGAACCACTCCTGGATGTCGGCCATCATCCGCAGCGAGAACTCGGTGGAGAAGATGCAGGTGTTCTGCCCCTGGTCCTCCTTGAGGATGTCGGCCTGCACCGTGCCGCGCACGTTCGCCAGCGCGTAGGCGGTGATCTGCTCGCGCTCGGCGGCATCCGGCTCGCGGTCGTGCTCCTCGCGGAAGCGGTCGGTCTGCTGGTCGATCGCGGTGTTCAGGAAGTAGGCCAGGATCGTCGGCGCCGGGCCGTTGATGGTCATCGAGACCGAGGTCGTCGGCGAGCAGAGGTCGAAGCCGTCGTAGAGCGCCTTCAGGTCCTCCAGCGTGGCGATCGAGACGCCCGAGGTGCCGACCTTGCCGTAGATGTCGGGGCGGGTGTCCGGGTCGTGGCCGTAGAGGGTCACCGAGTCGAACGCGGTCGAGAGCCGCTTGGCCTCGGAGTCCTGCGACAGGTACTTGAACCGGCGGTTGGTGCGGAACGGGTCGCCCTCGCCGGCGAACATCCGGGCCGGGTCCTCGCCCTCCCGCTTGAACGGGAACACCCCGGCGGTGAAGGGGAACCGGCCCGGCAGGTTCTCCCGGCGCAGGAAGCGCAGCAGCTGCGCGTCGTCATCGTAGCGGGGCAGCGAGACCCGGCGGACCTTGTTGCCGGACAGCGTCTCGCGGGTCAGCCTGGTGCGGAACTCCTTGTCCCGCACGGTGTAGACGTACTCGTCGCCGGAGTAGTCCGCGACCACCGACGGCCAGCCGTCCAGCAGCGCGGCGCCCTCGGCGGGCAGCTCCCGCTCGGCCTTCTCCAGCGCCGGCGCGACCTGCTCGCCGACGAGCTCGCGGGCGGTGCGCAGGTGCTGGCGGGTGCGCGCGGCGAGCGCCTGCCGCTCGGTGTCGGCGTGGTACCCGCGCACCGTGTCGGCGATGTCGGCCAGGTAGCGGCTGCGCTCCGGCGGGATCACCGCGGCGTGGTGCGACGAGGTCTTCGTGTCGACACGGGGCACCCTGCCCTCCCCGACGGGCAGCCCGCCGGCCGCGAGCAGGTCGCGCAGGTGCTGGTAGAGGGCGGTGACGCCGTCGTCGTTGAAGGTGGCGGCCGAGGTGCCGAAGACCGGCATGTCCTCCCAGCTCGCGCCGAACTCCTCGCGGTTGCGGACGAGCTGGCGGCCGACGTCGCGCCGGGCGTCCTCGGCGCCGCGGCGCTCGAACTTGTTGATCGCGACGACGTCGGCGAAGTCCAGCATGTCGATCTTCTCGAGCTGGGACGCGGCGCCGAACTCGGGTGTCATGACGTAGAGCGAGTGGTCGACGAACCCGACGATGCCCGCGTCGCCCTGGCCGATGCCCGGCGTTTCGACGATGACCAGGTCGAACCCAGCGCTGCGCAGCACCGCGATCGCGTCGCCGAGCCGCTCGGGCAGCGAGCCGCCGTCGCCGCCGCGGGTGGCGAGCGACCGGAAGTAGACGCTGTCGTGGCCCCCGCCGCCGGCCGGCCCGCGACCGGAGAGCGCGTTCATCCGGATCCGGTCGCCGAGCAGCGCGCCGCCGCCCCGGCGCCGGGTCGGGTCGACCGCGAGGACCGCGATCCGCAGCTTGTCCTCCTGGTCGAGGCGGAAGCGGCGGACCAGCTCGTCGGTCAGCGACGACTTGCCGGAGCCGCCGGTGCCGGTGATGCCGAGCACCGGCACCGTCCGCTCGGGGGCGGCGATGCGCCGGTGGACCTCGGCCGGCAGCCGCCCGGTCTCGGCGAGGGTGAGCGCGCGGGCGAGCGTCGCCGTCTCCCCGGAGATCAGCCCGTCGTACGACGCGGGCGGCTGCTCGCCCAGGTCCGTGTCGCACTCCCGGATCATGATGTTGATCATCCCGGGGAGGCCGAGGCGCTGACCGTCCTCCGGGGAGAAGATCCGGGAGACGCCGCGCGAGTGCAGCAGCTCGATCTCCTCGGGGACGATCACGCCGCCGCCCCCGCCGTAGACCCGGACGTGGCCGGCGCCGCGCTCGCGCAGCAGCTCGACCAGGTAGGAGAAGTACTCCACGTGCCCGCCCTGGTAGGACGAGATGGCGATGCCCTGGACGTCCTCCTGGATCGCCGCGGTGACGACCTCGTCGACGGACCGGTTGTGCCCCAGGTGGATCACCTCGGCGCCCTGCTTCTGCAGGATCCGCCGCATGATGTTGATCGCGGCGTCGTGGCCGTCGAACAGGCTCGCCGCGGTGACGAACCGGACGGGATGGGTGGGGACGTGCAGCTCGGTGTCGGTGCTCGCTCCGCGGCTGTCGGCCATGACCCGCTCCTCCCGCCGGGTGTGCGGACGACGGCCCCGGCCCATTTAGTTTGACATCCTAGTATTGGACGTACAAGAAACGGGTCACGGGTCACATTGCGATCACTCCCCGTGCCGGCCGCACACCCCACGGCCCCGCCGCACACCCGTTGCGACAGGTGTGTGGCGGGGCCAGGGGGTGTGGCGGCGGTCAGGCGGCGCTTTGTTCGGCCGGCTCCTCGGCGACGGCGGCCGGACGGGCGGGCGCCGGGGTGTGCGGCTGCCGGGTGCGCCGGGCGTGCCGGCCGGTGGGCCAGGCCGCGGGGCAGGGATCCGGCCGGGCCCCGGTCCGGTCGGCGCCGTCGGCCGCGGCATCGGCCGGCTGTCCGGCCGGCTCGTCGGTCCCGGGGGTCACCTGGTCGGCCAGCTCGGCCAGCGCACGCCGCGCCTTCGCGAGTCGCCTTGCGCGCCAGCGCTTCCCGGCGAATCCGCCGACGAGGCCGAGGAACAGCAGGGCGAACCCGGATACGATGACGAGCGGCACCGCGACGGCAGGGAAGGCCGCCACCAGCAGGAAGGCCACCAGCGGCCAGTACAGCAGCGCGCGCCCGACTCCCCGTCGCGTCCAGTCGCGGTGCGGAGGCATGATCTATACCTACCCGACCGGCAAGATCGTCATGCGCGACTCGCCGGTACGACCTCGTCAGTTCTTTGAGTGGAGGCCCGAGTTCATGCCGGGGACATCCCAGGGCAGCACCATCGACCCCTACGCCGGGCTCCTGATCTCGGAGAACGACCGGCTCGCCGACCTGCTGGAGACGGCCGACCTGTCCGTCCCGGTGCCGACCTGCCCGGGATGGAGCCTGCTCCAGCTGGAGCGGCACGTCGGCCGCGGGCACCGCTGGGCGGCGCAGATGATCGCCGCGGGGGCCACCGAGATCCTGGACCCGCGCGCCGTCACCGGCGGCAAGCCCGCCGAGGACGGCCCGGAGGCCGGGGCTCAGTGGCTGCGCGACGGCGTCACCGAGCTGCTCGACGCGGTGACGGCCGCCGGCCGGGACGCTCCGGTGTGGACCTTCACCGGGCCGAGGCCCGCCGCCTGGTGGATCCGGCGCCGGCTGCACGAGGCGACCGTGCACCGGGCCGACGCGGCGATCGCGCTCGGCGCGCCGTTCGAGATCGCGCCGGAGGTCGCGGCGGACGGCGTCGCGGAGTGGCTGGACCTGCTGACCGCCCGCCCGCCGGCCGCCGAGCCGCCGCTGCCCGACGGCGTGACGCTGCACCTGCACGCGGTGGACGACGAGCTGGGCGCCGCGGGGGAGTGGATGATCCGGACCTCCGGCGGCCGGGTGGTCTGGGAGAACGGGCACGGCAAGGGCGCGGCCGCCGTCCGTGGGACCGCGGTCGACCTGCTCCAGGGGGTGCTGCGCCGGATCCCCGCCGACGACGACCGGCTGCAGGTGTTCGGCGACCCGGCGGTCTGGACGACCTGGCTGTCCCGCACGGACTTCTGAGCGCGGCGGCCCGGGGCTAGTGGCGCGCGCCCAGCGGGACCTCCGCGGGCGAGCGCTCCGGCGGCGCCTGTGGCGTCAGCGCCACCTCGGCGGCCAGGTCCAGTGTGGACGCCGACCGCGGGCGCTCGAAGCGGACCGCGGCGCGCCGCCCGTCCAGGGTCAGGGTGGCGATCAGGTTCCCGAACAGCGGGCCCGCCGTCCGCTCCCAGGAGACCCCGGCCCGGTCGGTGTCGTGGTCGCGGGCCCACCGGTTGCTGGCCCGGGCGATCAGCCGCGACCAGGTGACGCGGAACAGCACCCGCATGAAGCCGGGCACCACGTTGTGCACCGGTGAGCAGGTCAGCTGGTGCACCCGGGTGCCGTCGACGCCGCGCCCCGGCCGGTCGCCCGGCGCGTCGGCGTGCACGTCGGCGACGGCCGCGTAGGAGTGGTGCACGTCGCCGGACAGCACCGACACGGTCGCCGGCGGCGGGTCCCCGGCGCGCGGCAGGCAGGCGTCGCGGACCAGGTCGGCCAGCCGCGCGAAGGAGTGCCCGAACGCGGGCCAGTGCTCCAGGTCGGCCTCCTGGCGGAGGAACTCGGCGGCCCGCCCGATCCGGCCGGGCCGGTTCGCGCTCGTCTCCACACCGGCCTGCAGGTCGGAGATGACCTGGGGCAGCAGCCACGGGATGGACGACCCCAGCACCAGGTGGTCGATCCGGCCCGGCGCCAGCGCGCGCTCGCGCACCCAGTCGAACTCCGCGTCGGAGACCATCTTGCGGGGCAGCGACTCGACGATCCGGCCGTTCCGGGAGTCGATCACGATCAGCCGGGTGCCGCCGAGCTCCCAGCAGAAGGAGAACCGCTCGTCCTTGTGCCGGTCCCCGCCGTCGCCGACCTCGCGGTCCCAGCGGTCGGCCCGCTCCGCGAGCAGCGGCCACACGTCGCCGCCGGACGCCTGCACCGCCTGCCAGTCCGGATCGGCGGCGAGCTCGGCCGGGGTGAGGTTGCCCAGGTGCTGGTGCACCCAGTACGAGGCCAGACCGGCCCGGATCCGCTCGCGCCACCAGGGCAGCTCGGCCATCCGGGCCCGCCAGACGCCGGAGGTGTTCCAGTCGTCCCGGACGTCGTGGTCGTCGAAGATCATCGCGGTGGGGACGGTGGACAGCAGCCACCGCACCTCCGGATCGGACCAGGTGTCGCGGTAGAGCCCGGAGTACTCCTCGAAGGACACGATCTCGTCGTCCGGCCACTCGGGACGGCGGTCCCCGCGCCCGGCGATCCGGCGCCGGGTCTGCGGGGTCAGCTCGTCGGCGTACACCTGGTCGCCCAGCATCAGCAGGACGCTCGGCCACTCCTGGGGCGGCAGCCCGGCCATCCGGGCGGCGTAGACGTCGAGCGCGTCCAGCCCGTAGCTGCGGGCGGTCCTCGGGTCGGACAGCTTGACGTAGCGGCAGGAGCCGAACACGATCCGCTGCCGCCGCTCGGTGGACGGCCCGCGGGTCGGGATCACGCTCGCCGGGAACGGGGAGTGCGGCTGCGGCCACACGACGGTCCCGTCCAGGTGCACCTCGTACGGGTACCGGGTGTCCGGCTCCAGACCGGTCACGACGACGACGGCGTAGTGCAGGCCCGCGACCTCGAAGGTGCGCGCGGTGCACCCCAGCACCTCGACCGTGCACGACCGGTCGGTCTGCACCCAGACCAGGGCGGAGGTCTCGTCGACGTGCCGCAGAACCGGCCCGAGCAGGAGGGTCACCCGATCGAGGGTAGACCTGCCCGCTCCGGGCCGACGGTCTCCTCCAGCGCGAGCAGCCCGGCGCCGATCTTCCCGGCGTCGCCCTTGTAGGTGGCGGGCAGCACCTGCGGGATCGGCCGGACGTGCGGCGGGCCGTAGTGGAACTCGCGCGCGGCGCGCCGGGCCGGGCCGAGGAGCAGCTCGCCCGCGTCGACCAGGCCGCCGCCGATCAGCACCACCTCGAACTCGAAGATCGCGTTGAGGCCGGCGATCCCGGTGCCCAGCGCCCGCCCGAGCCGCTGGAACAGCGACTGCGCGGTCGGGTCGCCCGCGGTGGCCGCGGTGGTCACGTGCCGGCCGGTGACCTCGCCGCCGTCCTCGGCGGCGAGGCCGGCGAGCATCCCGTCCGGGTCGTGCGCGGCGGCGGTGCGGCCCATCCGGGTCAGTGCGGTGCCGGACGCGACCGACTCCAGGCAGCCGAAGTTGCCGCAGCCGCACTGCGGGCCGTCCGGGTTGACGTTCATGTGCCCGACCTCGGCGCCCAGGCCGTGCGCGCCCCGGTAGATCCGGCCGCCGAGCACGATCCCGGCGCCCACCCCGGTGCCGACGGTGAGCAGCAGCATGTCGTCGTAGCGGCGCTCGCCGAGGCGGGCCTCGGCGAGCCCGGCGACGTTCCCGTCGTTGTCGACGACGGTCGGCAGCCCGGTCGTCCGCTCCAGGTCGCCGCGGACGTCCCAGCTCTCGTAGTTGTTGTTCGGCGCCCAGCGGATCCGCCCGACCGGCCACTCGACCGTCCCGGCCGCGCCGACGCCGATGGCGCAGACGCCCTCGCCCGCCTCGCCGGAGCGCAGCTCCTCGACCATCCCCTGGAGGAGGACGTTCATCGTGCCCGCGTCGGACGTGTCCGGGGTGTTGCGCCGCAGTTCCGCGTGGACCGTGCCATCCTCGCCCACGATCGCTCCGGCGACCTTCGTTCCTCCGATGTCGAGCCCGATAGCCCGCCGTCCGTTCGTCACCCGGGCATGATTGCGGCACAGCCGCTGTGATGCCAGCGCACCCCGGGGTTTGCGGACGCGGTGAACCGGGGAAAGGTGACCCATGCCAGTCTTGCGACGAGTTGCCCGGCCGATGCTCGCGGCCGTTTTCATCTACGGCGGCGTGACCGCGCTCCGCCAGTCCGAGGGCCACGCGCAAGCCGCCAAGCCCGTGCTGGACCAGGCCGCACCGGCGATCGACAAGGTCGTCGAGAACGCGCCGCTGGACCGCCGACCCGACTACGAGACCCTGGTGAAGGTCGACGCCGGCGTGAAGATCGCCGCCGGATCGCTGCTCGCGCTGGGCAGGTTCCCGCGGCTCGCGTCGACCGCGCTCGCCGCCACCGTGATCCCCACCACGCTCGCCGGGCACCGCTTCTGGGAGGAGACCGACCAGCAGAAGCGCACCGAGCAGCAGATCCACTTCCTGAAGAACGTCGGGCTGCTGGGCGGGCTGCTGATCGCCGCGTCCGACACGCACGGCAAGCCGTCGAACGCCTACCGCGCCCGCCAGGCCGCGGCGAAGGCCCAGGCCCGCCTGTCGTCCGCGTCCGACTCGGACACCGGGGCGCAGCTCGCGGCCGGCCTGGCCGGTGCCGGGACCTCGATCGCGGCCGCCGCCGCGGGCACCCGGGAGAAGCTGCACGACGCCGCCGAGGAGTACGGCCCGGTCGTCCGGGAGCGGGCGAGCGAGTGGAGCGGCAAGGCGTCCGAGCAGGCCGCGCACCTCGGTGAGGTCGCCTCCGAGCGCGCCTCCACCTGGTCCGAGCAGCTGTCGGCGGCCGCCCAGCGGGCCGCGAAGAAGGCGGAGAAGAAGGCCCAGGCCGCCGAGAAGAAGGGCGCCAAGCTCGCCAAGGCCGCCGCGAAGCAGGGCGACAAGCTGGAGAAGGCCGTCGACAAGCGCGGCGCGCAGTACCGCAAGGCGGCCGGCAAGACCGGCGACCGGTGGCTCAAGGAGGCCGAGAAGCGGCGCGCCCGCTGGGAGAAGCAGGCCCAGAAGGCCGTCGCCCGCGCCGAGAAGCGCGCCCCCGAGTACGCCGACCGGCTGAGCACCCTGGCGAGCCAGGCGCAGGCGCAGGCCGCCCGCTTCGGGTCGGACCTGGCCGATCGCGCGTCGAGCGCCGGTGCCGACGCCGCGAAGCAGGCCAAGGGCGCCGCGAAGGACGCCCGCAAGCGGGCCAAGGCCGCCGCGCACTGAGCCACCCGCACCGGCACGAACGGGCCCTCCGTGGGCCGGACCGCCACGGAGGCCCGTTCGTGCGGGTGCTCAGGCCGGGCGCAGGATCTGCAGCTCGCCGGTCGGCAGCGCCCGGACCTCCACCGCCACCTGGCCGCACCACGACGGCGGGTGCAGCGCGTTCGCCATCCTGGTGAACAGCGCCTGGGTGCGCGCGTTCGTGGTCGCCTGCTCGGCGATCAGGTTCGGCAGCATCCCGCCGGAGCGCTTGCGCACGGTCAGCGGCAGCACCGACAGCGTGGTCAGCAGCCGGTGCAGCCGGGCGATGTCGGACGCGCGTCCGGCCAGGTCCGGCTCGACCAGCGGGCGCAGCGCGGCCAGCGGCCGGCTCGGCGAGCGCAGCAGCTGATCGCCTGCGGAGAGCAGGATCCGCCGCGCGTCGAGGACGAGCGCCTGGTAGGCGCCGTGCACGGCGGCCGGGAAGCCGTCCCAGCCGAGCCTGCCGACCTCGCCGAGCTGCTCGCGCAGCGCGATCCCCGGGGTCCCGGCCGGATCGGCGGCGGCGACCACCCGCTCCCAGCCCGAGAGCCGGGCGTGCGTCTGGTGCCGCAGCACCGACAGGTTCGCGACGGCGGTCTCCAGCCCGGAGCCCGCCCCCACCCCGCCGTGCTCCAGCAGGTCGGTCTGGGCGGCCCGCAGCGCCTCCTCGGCGGCCCGCAGCCGGGAGTCCGGCCCGGTGACGCCGGACCGGGTGAGCGCGGCGGCCGCCGAGGTGATCGCGTCCAGCACCCGGTGCTGGGTGCCGGTGGCGGCGATCTCCACGGCGACCGAGAGGACCAGCGCCCCGAGCGGGGCGCCCGGGGCGGGCCCGGAGCCGGGCGCGCCGACCGGCAGCAGCGTGGACGGGCCGGGCCGGACCGGCCGGGGCTCGGCGCCGACCACCCGCAGCAGCGGTTCCGCGCCGAACGCCTCGGGCAGCGCGAGCCGCACCGCCAGATCGGTCTGGGGCGCGCGCGGGCGCACCAGATGGCGGGCCAGTTCGCTGGACGCGGTGATCCGCTCGCCCCAGTGCCGGGCCTCGTCGGCGCCGTCGGCCGGTACCCAGCTCAGCAGCAGGGCCGGCCCGGGCGGCGGCGCAGCCGGGCCGGGGCGGGGGCCGCCGTTGCGTTCCGGCGGGCCGGGAACGGCGCCGCCGGGCCGCCCCTCGAGCGGGAGCACGATGCCGTGGTGGTCGTCCGGTTGACCGTGCATGTCACTCCAACGACGTCGGGGGCCGCGAGGTCACGAGCCCGGCTTCCGGGGAGAGCCCACCCATACTGCCCTGTGTCGTTCCGGCGTCGGCCCTCGCCCCGGGGCGGTGGGTACCGGTAGAACTCCGGTGTGCGGAGCGCGTATGTGATCGGGACTCGCGACACCAAGCACGCCGAGATCGACTTCGTGGCGGACGCGGTGGCCGCCGCGGGGGTGCCGGTGTGCCGGGTCGACGTGTCCACCGGGCCCGCCCTGGCGCCCGGCGGCGAGGTGTCCGCCGCCGAGGTGGCCGCGCACCACCCGGACGGCGCCGCCGCGGTGTTCACCGGGGACCGGGGGACCGCGGTGGGGGCGATGGCGGTCGCGCTGCGCGCGTTCCTGCTCGCCCGCGCCGGCGACGTCGCCGGGGTGCTCGGGCTCGGCGGTTCCGGCGGGACGGCGCTGGTCACCCCGGCGATGCGGGCGCTGCCGGTCGGCGTGCCGAAGGTGATGGTGTCCACCGTGGCGTCCGGCGACACCGCGCCCTACGTCGGCGCGAGCGACATCGCGATGCTGCACGCCGTCACCGACATCGCCGGGCTGAACCGGATCTCCCGGGCGGTGCTGGGCAACGCCGCGCACATGCTGGCCGGTGCGGCCGCCGCCCCCGCCGCGCCGGCCGGGACGGACCTGCCCGCGGTCGGCCTGACCATGTTCGGGGTGACGACGCCGTGCGTCACCCGGGTCCGTGAGCTGCTCGGCGAGGAGATCGACGCGCTGGTCTTCCACGCCACCGGCGCCGGCGGCGCGTCGCTGGAGAAACTGGTCGACGACGGCCTGGTCGACTCGGTGCTGGACCTGACCACCACCGAGATCGCGGATCTCCTCGTCGGCGGCGTGATGGCGGCCGGCGAGGACCGGCTCGACGCGGTCGCCCGGACCGGGATCCCCTGGGTCGGGTCCTGCGGGGCCCTCGACATGGTCAATTTCGGCGCGGTCGCGACCGTGCCGGAGCGGTTCGCCGGGCGGCTGCGCTACGAGCACAACGCCAACGTCACCCTCGTGCGGACCACCGTGGAGGAGAACCGCGCGATCGGGGAGTGGCTGGCACGCAAGCTGAACACCTTCACCGGCCGCTGGCTGTTCCTGCTGCCGCTGGGCGGGGTGTCCGCGCTGGACACGCCGGGCCGGGCGTTCCACGATCCGGCGGCGGACGCGGCGCTGTTCGCCGCGATCGAGTCCGGTGTGGCCGACACCGGCCGGGTGCGGCGGATCCCGCACCACGTCAACGACCCCGAGTTCGCCGACGCGGTGCTCACCGCGTGGCGGGAGGTGCACGAATGAGGCGGTTCACCCGCTCCGAGCTGATGGAACGCTTCGCCGGGATGGCGGCGCGCGGCGAGCCGATCGTCGGCGGCGGCGCCGGCACCGGGCTGTCCGCCAAGTGCGAGGAGGCCGGCGGGATCGACCTGATCGTCATCTACAACTCCGGCCGCTACCGGATGGCCGGACGCGGCTCGCTGGCCGGGCTGCTGGCCTACGGCAACGCCAACGAGATCGTCGTCGAGATGGCCGCCGAGGTGCTGCCGGTGGTCCGCCGGACACCGGTGCTCGCCGGCGTCAACGGCACCGACCCGTTCCTGCTCACCGACCGGTTCCTCGACGAGCTGGCCTCGCTCGGGTTCGCCGGCATCCAGAACTTCCCGACCGTCGGGCTGATCGACGGCGTCTTCCGGGCGAACCTGGAGGAGACCGGGATGGGCTTCGGCCTGGAGGTCGACCTGATCGCCGCGGCCCGGGTGAAGGAGCTGCTGACCACGCCGTACGTGTTCTCCGCCGAGCAGGCCCGCGAGATGGCCCGGGCGGGCGCCGACATCGTCGTCTGCCACATGGGACTGACCACCGGCGGCGCGATCGGCGCGGAGACCTCGAAGACCCTCGACGACTGCGTCGAGCTGGTCGACGACTGGGCCGCCGCCGCCCGCGAGGTCCGCGACGACGTGCTCGTGCTCTGCCACGGCGGCCCGATCGCGATGCCGGAGGACGCCGCCTACGTGCTTTCCCGCGCGACGTCCTGCCACGGCTTCTACGGGGCGTCGTCGATGGAGCGGCTGCCGACCGAGCAGGCGCTGACCGCGCAGACCCGCGCCTTCAAGAACGCGCTCGAACGGTGATGGCACCCAGGCGGCCCGCGCCGCCGCCGGGCGGTGACTGGCGGCGCCGGATGCGGGTCCGCGGGCGCTGGCCGCAGCACGCGCTGGCCAGGTTCGGTGCCCTGATCATCGGCGGGGTTCGCGGCCCTCGGGTTCGGGATCCTCGGCATGATCGGGGTGGCGGTGTCGGAGGAGTCCAGCGGCCTGGACGGGGTGCCGGGCATGCTGGCGATCCTCGTGGTGACCGTGCTGTTCGTCGGGATCCCGATCGGGCTGCTGGTCGGGCTGCCGGTGCAGTTCGCCACCCGCGCCTGGCTGCGCTCGCCCAGCGCGGACGAGCTCGCCGCGATGCGCCTCGCGCAGGGCGAGGCCCGCCCGGTGCTGCCGCCGGGCCTGCGCGCCGGCAGCTGGTGGGCCGGCGCCTACGAGGACTGCGTGCGCGCCGTGACCGCCTATCACGCCGTCGTCCGGACCACCCCGGACGGCCCGGCCCGCAGCTGGTTGGTCGACGTCGGACGCCGGCTGGACTGGCAGCTCGACGAGGCGCTGCGGCTGGCCGTGCTGGGGGAGAGCCTCGACTCCGGGCATGCCCCGGGCGGGCCCACCGCCGTCACGATCGCCGAACGGCTCGACGAGGCCCGCACCGCGTTCGGCCAGACCACCGAACAGGCCGCGTCGATCGCGCTCGACCTGCGTTCCGACACCGGGTTCGCCGAGGTGCGCGCCCAGCTCGACACGCTCGCCGCCCAGGCACCCCACCTGCGCACCGAGAACTGACGACTCCCGAGGAGGAGACGCCATGCCCCGTCCCTATTCCAGCGCCGTGATCGGTGCGCCGCTGGCCGAGGTCTGGCCGCACGTGCGCGACTTCGGTGGCATCCACCGCTGGCACCCGGCGATCGAGGGCTGCGAGCTGATCCGCGGCGCGTCCGGCACCGAGATCGGGGCGCAGCGCCGGCTCGTGCTGGGGGACGGCGGCGTCGTCGTCGAGGAGCTGCTCGCCCTCGACGAACGCGGGCATGCCGTCACCTACGAGATCCTGGAGTCGCCGTTCCCGGTGCGCCGCTACATCTCCACCCTGCGGCTGGCCCCGGTCACCACGGCCGGGCACACCTTCGGCGAGTGGTGGACCGAGTTCGACGCCGACGCCGCCGCCGAGGGGGACCTCGTCGAGCTGTTCGCGAACGGGGTGTTCGCCACCGGGTTGACCGCGCTGGCCCAGCGGTACGGCTGACCCGGGCCGGACCGGGAGGTGCGCGCCGCGCGAGGCCGCGCGCCTCGCGCCGGGCCCGGCGTCCGCACGGGATCATGGCGTTCGCACGGGTTTGTGGCGTTCGCACGGGTTTGTGGCGTTCGCACGGGTTTGTGGCGTTCGCACGGGATCGGATCCCGTGCGAACGCGACGAATGCGTGCGAATGCGTCGCACCTGTGCGGATGCATCGGCGAGCCCGGGTCCGGTGCTGCGCTCGGCGTGGTGCTGTCGCCTGGGTCCGGTGCGGCGCTCGGCCCGGTGCGCCGGGGCGGGCCGCTGTCCAGCGCGGTCCGGTGCGCCGCCACGAACGCGGGTCCGGCACCGCTCCGGCTCCGGCTCCGGCGCCGGTGTCGGCGTCGGTGTTGACGTCGGGGTCGCTACCGGGGCGCGACGCCTGCTGGGGTGCATACGCATGACCGGTGTGCCGTGAGGCAGCGGTGCACGCGCATCCCTCAGCCCGACGCAGCGGATCGGTTCCGGGCCCGCGCTCGCGGGCGTGTCCGCGCAGCCGGCACACCCGCACGGGTTCACTGCGTTCGCACGGGATCCGATCCCGTGCGAACGCCACAAACCCGTGCGGACGTGGCAATCCCGTGCGGACGTGGCGACCGGTGCGGACGCGCTGGGTCCGCGGCCACGATGAGCAAGTGTGAACGGGGCGGGGCGGTGCGGGACGCGGCCTGATGCGACGCGGCCCGGCGCTACGCGGCCTGGTCCGGCGCGACGCGATCCGGCCCGGTGCGGCCCGGTCCGGCATGGCCCGGTCCGGTGTGGCCCGGTCCGGTGCGGTGCGGCCCGGCGTGGCCCGGTGCGGCGTGGCCCGGTGCGGTGCGGCCCGGCGCGGCCCGGCGGCGGGCGTCGGCCCGGGCGCAGCTCACCAGCCTCGGAGATCGACCGCCCAGGTGTCGAGGACCTCGGCGTCCGGGCCGTCGCCGTCCACCACGTGCATCCGCTCGTGCAACGCGACGGTCGGGTCGACGTGCGCGGGCACGATCCTGATCCGGTCCCCGGGCCGGGGCAGCGGGGTCGCGGCGAAGGTCAGGTGCTCGTCGGAGCAGAACCAGACGTCGCCGCCGGGCACGGTCGGGTTGCCGTGGTCCATGCCGAACGCTTTCAGCCCGGCGTCGGCGACGGCCCAGCTGGGCATGTCGCCGGCCGGCGCGGTCGTCGAGAGCACGGTGGACAGCACGGTCAGCGCCTGCCGGAAGGTCAGCCCGGCGGCGGTGTAGGCGGTGTCCATCAGCGCGTACGAGCCGGCCTGGATCTCGGTGCAGGCGGTGTTCATCGTGTGCGTGCCGGTCCCGCCGCCGGAGATCACCTCGCCGCCGACGTCGGCGTGCGCGGCCTGCAGCCGGTCGGTGCACTCGATGGTGAGCCGGGCGCGTTCGGCCGGGTCGGCGAGCATCTGCAGGTGCCCCTCGTAGCCCATCACGCCGCGCACGGTCAGTCCGGCGGCGCGGGCGGCGTCGGCGAGCTCCCCGGCCCGGCCCGGTGCGATCCCGCAGCGCGGGAGCCCGATGTTGACGTCGACGAGCACCTCGCGCACCCCGCCGTCGACGGCCGCCCGCAGCGTGTCCGCCGAGTCGATCGCCAGGGTCACCCGGGCACCGGTGTCGACGACGGCGCCCAGCCTGCGGGCGTCGAGCACCTCGTTGGCGAGCAGCAGGTCCGCACCCAGGCCGGCCGCCGCCATGCCCTCCACCTCGCGCACGGTGGCGCAGGTGAATCCGTGGTGGCCGTGTGCGGCCTGCCGGGCGGCGAGCGCGGTCGTCTTGTGCGCCTTGACGTGCGGTCGCAACCGCGGTCCGGGCAGGACGGCGGCCATGTCGGTCAGGTTCGCCTCCAGCGCACCCGCATCGACGAGCAGCGCGGGGGTGGTCAGGTCGGCGACGCGCACGGCACTCCCAGGACCCGGTCCAGGTAGGGGTTGCGGAACCGGCCCTCCGGGTCGAGCCGGTCGCGGACGGCGACGACATCGTCGTACGCCGGGTAGCGGGACCGCAGGGTCGCCGCGGTCATGGTGTGCAGCTTGCCCCAGTGCGGGCGCCCGTCCAGCGCGGACAGCACCGGTTCGACGGCGCCGAAGTACGTCTCGTGCGGCCGTCCGGTCCGCACGTGCACGGCCAGGTACGCGGTGTCGCGGCCGTACGCGGTGGACAGCGGGACGTCGTCGGCGCCGAGCACCCGGACCTCGACCGGGAAGGTGACGCCGTGACCGTGCCGGTCGGCGGCGGCGCGCAGCCCGGCGAACGCCTCCGGCAGGGCGGCGCGCGGCACGGCGTACTCCATCTCCAGGAACCGGACCCGGCGCGGGCTGCAGAACACCTCGTAGGACCGGCCGACGTACCCGCCCGCCGGCATCCGGCGGGCGATGAAGCCGTTCAGCCGGGGGACCAGCGGCGGGGCCAGCTCACCGGCCCGGCAGGCGAGGCCGAACCCGCCGTTGCCGAGCAGCTCGTCGCCGATCCAGCCGGCCGCGCGGCCGCGCCGGGGACCCTCGGCGTCGGTGCGGTCGTTGGTCTTGAGCACGGCGAGGTCGGTGTGCGGGAACCAGTAGAACTCGACGTGGTCGTGCGCGGCGGCGAGCGCGTCGAGCCCGTCGAGCACCTCCGGCAGCGGCCGCACCGACTCGACGGCGTGCAGCCGGAACGCGGGCACGGTCCGCAGGCTCACCCCGGTCAGCACGCCGAGCGCACCCAGCCCGATCCGGGCGGCGGCGAGCTCGTCGCCGCCCGGATGCCGGACGGTTCCGTCGGCGAGCACCAGCTGCACGCCCTCGACCTGCGCGGCGATGCCGCGGTACCCGGCGCCGGTGCCGTGCGTGCCGGTGGAGATCGCCCCGGCGACGGTCTGCGCGTCGATGTCACCCAGGTTCGGCAGGGCCCGGCCCAGCCCCCAGAGCCGCCGGTTCAGCGCGCGCAGGGTGACCCCGGCGGGGACGTGCGCGATCTCGCCGTCCAGCCGGATGCCGGCCGGATCGGACGGCGCCGCGATCGCGACCCCGTCGGCGACCCCGACGCCGGTGAACGAGTGGCCGCTGCCGATCGCCTTGACCCGCAGGCCGTCCTCGGCGGCGGCGCGGACGGCGTCGGCGACCTCGCCGGTGTCCCGGGCGTGCACCGTGCGGACCGGCCGGGTCCGCTGGTTGCCCGCCCAGTTGCGCCAGGAGCCGTTCACGCTCACATCCTCGCCGGAGGAGATCGTCCGACACCACCCCGGTACCGCGGACATCTGTCCGTCCGGCGGCTTCCGCCCGGTGGGACGGGTCTCGCGCCGGACCGGTCCCGGCTCCTAGCGTCCGCGTCGACGCGAAACGGGGACGCCGATGACCGGGACCACCTGCACCGCCGACGACCTGCTGCGCACCGTCGTCGACCTACGGCCGACGCTGCTCGCCGAGCAGGCCGCCACCGAGCGGCGCACCCGCTACGCGCCCGAGCTGCACGAGCGGTTCCGTGCCGCGGGCCTGTACCGGGTGCTGCAGCCGCGCCGGTTCGGCGGGCTGGAGCTGGACCTGCCGACGTTCGTCCGGCTGCAACGGGAGATGGCCCGCGGGTGCGCGTCGACGGCGTGGTCGTGGGCGCTCGCCACCAGCCACGCGATGCAACTCGGCTCGTACCTCCCGGAGTCCGCGCAGCAGCGGATCTTCGCCGGCGGCGACGTCCGGTGCGCCTCGTCGGCGTCGGGGGAGGTGCGGGCGGTCCGGGCGGACGGCGGGTGGCGGCTCGACGGGACGGTCCGGTACTGCTCCGGGATCGGGTACTCGACCCACTTCATGGGCCAGGCGTTCGCCGACGGGGACCCGGAGCGGCCGCTGGTGTTCGTCGCGCCGCGGTCGGCGTGGACCGTGCTGGACGACTGGGGCGACGCGCTCGGCCTGCGCGGCAGCGGATCCAACGGGATCGTTCTGGACGGCGCCGTGGTGCCCGCCGATCAGGTCGTCGAGGGTGCCGGGCTGGTCTCGGTCGACGTCGGGGGCGGCACGCCCGGCCTGGAGCTGCACGGCAACCCGCTCTACGCCGGACGGGCCCTCGCCCCCTTCACCGTGTCGCTGGCGGCGCTCGCCGTCGGAGCGGGACTCGGCGCGCTCGACGAGTTCGGACGCCTGATGCGCAGCCGGGGAACGTCGGTGCCACCGGTCCGGCCGCGGATCGACGACCCGGACTTCCAGCGCTGGTACGGCACCGCGCTGAGCCGGCTGGCGGTCGCCGACGCCGTCGTCCTGCGCTGCGCCGAGGAGCACGCCGAGCTGAGCGCGCGGGGCGCTGCAGGCGGGAAGCCCTACGGCGAGCACGACGAGCTGCGGCTCACCGTCGTCGCCCGGGAGGCGATCGTCGCCGCGTGGGAGGCGGTCGGCGGCCTGGTCCCGGTCGTCGGCTCCAGCGCGCTGCGGGCCGGCGAGCGTTTCGAACGGGTGTGGCGGGACCTGTCGACGATCGCCGGTCACCGCAACACCGGGTTCCGGGAGCCGATGTACCGCCGGCTCGCGCAGGTGGAGCTGGGCCTGCCGGCGGGTTGACCCGTCCCCGACGGTGCCTGAGGATCGGACACCTGTCCGATATGCGGTGGGGTGCATGCCCCACCGTGGCCCGTCGCGAAGGAGAACCCGTGCCGCTTCCCGTGCTGCCCACGTCGCTGGTCGGGAGCTACGCCCAGCCCGAGTGGCTGATCGACCGTGCCCGGCTGGCCGACCGGTTCCCGCCGCGGGTGCGGGCGAAGGAGCTGTGGCGACCGGCGCCGGAGCACCTCGCGGAGGCGCAGGACGACGCGACCCTATTGGCGATCCGGGCCCAGGAAGAGGCCGGCCTGGACATCCTGACCGACGGGGAGATCCGCCGGGAGAGCTACTCCAACCACTTCGCCACGGCGCTGGAGGGGGTGGACGTGGACAACCCGGGCACCGCGCTGGACCGCAGCGGGCACCCGAACCCGGTGCCGCGGATCACCGGCCCGATCCGGCGCCCGGCGCCGGTGCAGGTGGCGGACGCGCGGTTCCTGCGCGCGCACACCGACCGGACGGTCAAGATCACCGTGCCGGGGCCGTTCACGATGAGCCAGCAGGCGCAGAACGACCACTACCCGGACGCCGAGGCGGCCGCGATGGACTATGCGGCGGCGGTGAACGCGGAGATCCGGGACCTGCACGCGGCGGGTGCGGACGTGGTGCAGATCGACGAGCCGTACATGCAGGCGCGGCCGGATGCGGCGCGGGCGTACGGGTTGGCGGCGTTGAACGCGGCGCTCGAGGGTGTGTCGGGGACGACGGCGGTGCACATCTGTTTCGGGTATGCGGCGATCATCCACGAGCGGCCGGAGGGGTATTCGTTCCTGCCGGAGCTGGCGGACTGTCCGGTGGACCAGGTGTCGATCGAGACGGCGCAGTCGGGGCTGGATCTGGGTGTGCTGGCGGACCTGTCCGGGAAGACGATCATCCTGGGGGTGATCGACCTGTCGGATCCGGAGGTGGAGACGGCCGAGGTGGTCGCCGAGCGGGTGCGCCGGGCGTTCGGCCACACCACCCCGGACCGCATCGTGCCCTCCACCGACTGCGGGATGAAGTACCTCCCGCGGGCGACGGCGGAGGGCAAGCTGCGGGCCCTCGTCGGGGGCACCGCCCAGGTCCGCGCGGAGCTCTGAGCCCGGCTCAGCGGTCGGAGCCGCCCGGCCGGTCGCCCTCGGGCTCCTGCGGCACGGCGCGCACGACCTGCGCACCGTTGTCGTAGGTGCCCTCGGGGAGGGCGCGCAGCGCCTCCAGCGTCTTGTCGTCGGCGTCGCGCTCCCGGGCGTAGTCGAGCACCTGCTGCCGGGTGCGCGGGAAGTCGGCGCCCTGCAGGGACTTGTCGACGCGGAGATCGTCGCGGTAGGTCATCGGAACCCTCCTGTCCGGTTCGGCCGGGTGTCGTTCAGCGGATCCGGCGGGCCGGCCCGTTCCCCGGGACACGGCCGTGGCCCGGTATCGGAAGCCCGTCGGTCACGGCCCCCGGGTACCTCGCCGGCGGCGGTCGAATCATCCCGTCCGCGACGCGTGTCGACGGCCGGGTCCGGGCCCGGCCCGCCGATAGGATCGGCACCGGCCCGGCCGTCCCCGGGACCGCCGTTCGACGACACCGCCGGGGAGCGCGACACCGTGATGACCAGGTGATGGGCCGGACGCACGCGCTGTCCGGGGCCGTGCTGGGGCTCGCCGTCTGCGCGGCGGTGCCGCCGCCGCCCGCGCTGGTCCCGGTCGTCGTGCTGGTGTGCGCGCTGGCCGCGTTCGCACCCGATCTCGACCACCCGAACAGCACGGCGACCCGGGCGCTGCCCCCGGTCACCTGGCTGCTGTGCCGGCTGATCCGGTGGCTGTCGCGGCTGCTCACCGGCGTCTCGCACCGCGGGTTCTCGCACTCGCCGGTGTTCGCCGCCGGGATCGGGCTGCTCGCCTGGTGGGCGACCGGCTTCGTGCTGCCGGGCGGCACCGCGGTGTGGACCGGGATCGCCGCAGGCGCCGGATGCTGGATCGGCGCGATCGGCGACGAGCTGACGTCGGCCGGGAACCGGTTCGCGTTCTGGCCGCTGGCCCGGATCCGCTGGCCGGACGTGCTGCGGTTCCGCACCGGCGGGCGCGGCGAGCACGTCGTCGTCGCGCTGCTCGCGGTGACCGGGGTCGGATTGGTGACCGGGTCCTGGGCGTGGTGAGGGGCCTCAGCGCTGCCGCTCGAAGGTGACCAGGATGCCGTCGACGCCGCCCGGGCCGATCCGGCCCTTCACCTCGACCGAGGTGATCGCCTTGAGCTGCCAGCCCTTGGCCGCGTGATCGTTGAGGATCCGCTCCAGCTTGTCGCCGGACATCTTGCCGCCGATGAGACCCTCGCGGAGCTCGACCACCGTGTACTCGTACATGCGGGGTGAACGAGTCCGGACCGGACACGGTTCCCGGGGTCGGCGCTCAGCGGCACACGTCCTCGAGGAACGCCTGGGTCTCGGGATCGGTGGAGAAGACACCGGTGCCCCGCATGCCCCGGGTCAGCAGCACCTTGTAGGTGTTGCGGACCAGCGCGGCGAACTCGTCGCCCGCCTTCTTCACCGGCCCGTCGAAGGAGCGTGACCGGTCCGCCACCCACCGGTCGTCCCGCCGGACCAGGTCCGGTCCCATGATCACGCCGGACCAGTCGTACTCGAAGCCCTGCGCGGTGTAGATGCATCCGACCTGGCCGAAACCGCGCGGATCGCTCGCCCAGAAGTGCGACGGCGGTGCGCCCGGCACGGCCTTCTCGGGTTTCGCGTTCCACGGCCGCGACCAGTCGCCGACGACGACGTCGTCGACGAGCCGGCGGCCGCCGTCCCCGGTCACCGGGTCGCTCCAGCGCCAGCAGTATCCGGCGGCCAGCCGCGCGCTCGTCGACGTCCCGTCGGTCCGCGCGAGGAGCCAGCCCTCCAGCGCCGTGGGGGAGGGCAGGGCCGCGACCCGGTAGGTCTCGTCCGGCGCCGACCCGACGAGATCGGACCAGCGGATCGGCGGTCGCGGGTCGAGCCCGAGGAGCCGCAGCACCCACTGCTCGTAGAACTCGGACCCGCCGCACCGGTACTGGCCGGCGAGCCGGACGACCTCCACCCGGCACCCGGCCCGCTCGGCGGCCGCGCGGATCTCGGCCTCGGTGCCCATCTCGCCGGGACGCACCACCTGGTGTTCGTCGAGCAGGAACACCGGCACCCGGGCGACGTTGATCAGCTCGTCGACCTGGGGCCGGGCCCGGGCACGCTTGTCCGCCTTCGTGAAGCGGTTGACGCTGGTCTCCCGGATCCGGTGTGCCTCGTCGCAGATCACGACGTCGAGGGTGTTGGGTTCGACGCCGACGAAGCTGTTGAAGTACTGGAAGACCTTCTGCGAACGCTGGGACCGGGAGCCGACGACGATCTTGCGGAGGGTCTGGGTGAAGGCGCTGGACCCGGTGGCGTGCATGACCTCTCGGCCCTTGCGGGACAGTTCGCCGAGCAGGCTGAGCGCCAGCACGCTCTTCCCGGAGCCCGGGCCGCCGAGGACGATCACGGCCGTCTTCGTGTTGTGCCGGTGCGCCCGGTCCACCGCATGCTCGACCAGCGTGTAGGCCACCTGCTGCTCGTCGACGAGCACGAACTGTTCCCGCCTGCGGACCTCGTCGGCGGCCACCGCCAGCAGCGGCTTCGACGGACGCGGGGCGGCATCGAGGAGGTGGTCGGCCGCGAGCCGGGCCGCGTCGGCGGAGCCGGGATCGGGATCGAGCAGGCGGCGGAGCTCCCGCACGAGCCCGCCTCGCTGGTCGCCCCGGAACAGCCGGCCGTGCGCGTCGACCTCGAACCTGTCGAGCGTCCAGCCGGCCGCCGAGGCGTTGTGCAGGTAGGCGATGCCGTGGACATCGCTGTGCTCGGGCGCGAGGGTCGGGACGAAGTCCACGAGATAGTCGCAGTAGCCCTTCACCTGGGCGACCGGGTGCAGCACCGGCTCGCCGTACTGCGGGAGGTCGACGAGTCCGTCCTCGCGCTGGACCGCGTTCGTCCACTGCTTGAGCTCGACGACGACATAGCTCGGGCGCCCCGTGGACGGGCTGTTGCCACAGAGCACGGCGTCCACCCGCTTCGGGGAGAAGGGCAGCTTGTGCTCGAGCAGGACCTCGACGTGATCGAGCCCGGCGTCGTGGACGTCGGCGAGCAGCGCAGGCAGGCTCTCCCGCCAGGCTCGGACCTCGCCCGCCCCGACGGCGCTGTCGAACACGATCCGCGCCTGCCTCACGAGCAGATCGTCCAGCTCACCTGCATCGGCCTTGGCGCGGAGGGTGGCTGCACTGTGGCGCACCAGGGCCACGGGGAGACCTCCACAGGACACGCGTCATCGGCGTGCGGGTGTGGAGGCAGCGACGGAAGGATCCGGTGCCCGGCGGTCCGCTCGGGGTCACCGTACGTCGCCGTCGGGTCGGGCGTGCAGTGGGTGGCCGCCGATCCGTCCGGTTACCGGTGCGACCGCACCACCGGCCGCGGCCGCAGCAGCGGCGCGATCTCCTCGTCCGGCTCGGGGGCCTGCGGCACCGGTGCCGGATGGGCCGGCCCGGCCACCCCGAGGAAGGGCCGCACGTACCGGGCGAAGCGCTGCATGGTCTCCCGGTGCACGTCGGCGGACACCGTCGACGGCTGTGCCTGCACGATCAGCTCCCCGGCCCACCGCAGGGCCGGGTCGGCGAGCAGGTCGTCGATGATCCGGCCCGGCGAGTGCCCGGCGGGGAGCGGCCGGGACAGCGCCACCCGGGCGAGGCCGCGGGCGTAGGTCCAGTACCGGGCGAGATCGGGGACGACGTCCGACCCGGGCCCGGCGGGCTTCCCGGAGATCACCCCGAGGCCGCGGTCCGCGGCGGCGTCCACCGAGGACGACGTGGCCCACCACATCCGCTGCTCGGCCAGCTCGGCCGGCAGCAGTTCGAGCAGGATGTCGAGCGAGGCGAGTGTGGCGGTGCGCCGGTCGTCGTGCCGGCGGCCGAACCGGTGCGACGCGGCGGGATCGGCCCCGGCGCCGATGCCGAACTCCAGCCGGCCGCCGGCCAGCGCGTCGAGGACGGTCGCGTCCTCGGCCAGCCGGCGCGGCTCCTCCAGCGGCAGGACGACGGTGGCGGTGCCGAGCCGGATCAGCCGGGTCCGCTCGGCGACCGCCGCGAGGAGCACCAGCGGGGACGGCAGGCGTCCGCCGAGATGGCCGTCGTGGTGCTGGGCGACCCAGAACGAGTCGTAGCCCAGCTCCTCGGCGCGCACGGCCAGTTCGACGGTCTCGCGGTAGGCCCGCGCCGGGTCGTCCCCGGTGACGTGGGTGAGGTAGCCGAGCCGCATCCGCAGAGGGTAGGTGTCGAGTCGCGGCACCGGACGGGTGATCCCCCTGAGCGGACCGTTGCGGAGCTGAGATGGGCGCAGGTCAGCGGCTCCCGGAGGTGCCGCCGGGGCGTTGCGCGGAACCCGGGCGGGTGGACACGTCCACCCATATCGGACATCCTGGCGCGACTGCGCCGACGCCGTGCTGCGTGCCGCTCCCGGCGACCCACGTCTGTGATCGCGGTGCGGCGTCGGGATGGGGGAGGAGAAGCCGAGTGCAGGAACTCGCGAACAAGCTGGGGTTGCGGACCAATCCGCAGATCTTCTTCTGGTCGGCTGGGTTGATGCTGTTCCTCCTGGCCCTACTGCTGATATTCCCCGGACCGATCGGTGCGGTGTTCACCGTCGGCCGGGAGTGGATCACGACGAACCTCGGCTGGTTCTTCGTACTCGGTGTGACGGCCTGGTTGATCTTCCTCGCCTGGGCGGCGTTGTCGCGGTACGGGAACTTCAAGCTGGGCGCCGAGGACGACCGGCCCGAGTACTCGAACGTCTCGTGGTTCGCGATGCTGTTCGCCGGCGGGATCGGCACCGTCCTCATGTTCTGGGGGGTCGCAGAGCCGATCTCGCACTTCAGCGATCCGCCCTTCGGGGGCGTCGCCCCGTTCAGCGCGCAGGCGGCCGAGGACGCGATGGCGTTCTCGCTCTACCACCTGAGCCTCCACACCTGGGCCATCTTCACCCTGCCCGGGCTGGCCTTCGGGTTCTTCATCTACCGCTACAAGCTGCCGCTGCGGGTGTCCTCGGTCTTCTACCCGCTGCTCGGCGAGCGGATCCACGGCCCGATCGGTCGCACCATCGACGTCGCGTCGGTGCTCGGCACACTGTTCGGGCTGGCGGTCTCGCTGGGACTCGGGACGTCGCAGATCAGTGCCGGGCTCAGCTCCCTGACCGGGATCGCCGACTCGACCGGCCTGCGGGTGGGCATCGTGGCCCTCGTCGCGCTGATCGCGACGCTGTCGGTGGCGGCCGGCCTGGACAAGGGCATCAAGCGAGTGTCCAACCTGAACATCGGTCTGGCCGTCGGGCTGATGCTGTTCGTTCTGTTCTTCGGTGGGCAGACGGTCTTCCTGCTCCGTCAGCTCGTCGAGAGCGTCGGCATCTACGCCAGCAACATCCTGCCGCTGTCGTTCTGGAACGACTCGCTCGCTGCCTACACGGACCCGGACGGCTGGGGCTGGCAGGCGAGCTGGACGGTCTTCTACTGGGCGTGGACCGTCACCTGGGCTCCGTTCATGGGGGTCTTCCTCGCCCGCATCTCGCGCGGCCGCACGGTGCGCGAGTTCGTCGGTGGCGTCCTGCTCGCCCCGGCTGCGTTCACGGTCGTCTGGTTCGTGATCTTCGGGTGGTCGGCGATGGCCTCCGACGGTATCGGCGGCGACGGCGGCCCGATCTCCACGGCTGTTGCCGAGAGCGGCGCCTCACTCGCGATGTTCGCCTTCTTCGAGCAGATCCCGCTGGCCGGGCTGATCTCCGCGATCGCCGTCGTCGTGGTCGTGCTGTTCCTGGTGACGTCGGCGGACTCGGCGGCGCTCGTGGTCGACATGCTGTGCTCCGGGAGTGGTGAGCCGAGCCCGTTGCGCCAGCGGCTCTTCTGGGTGCTCTCGCTCGGCGGGCTGGCGGCCGTCCTGCTGCTGCTCGGGGGCGACACCGCGATCGAGGCCCTGCAGGAGGTCATCACCGTGATCGGACTGCCGATCTTCATCATGGTCTGCGGCATGCTCGTCGCCCTGCTCGTCGGGTTCCGCCGGGAGGTGCCGCCGCGCACCGTCGTCGTCTCCGGCCACCTGCGTGAGCAGCCGGCCGAGGAGGACGCACCGTCCCGGGAGACCGTCAGCGGCGCTGCCGTCGGCGACTCCCCGGAGGAGGCGACCACCGCGACCGGGGCGTCCGACGGGGGGGCGAACACAGGAGGCGCCGGGCCGAAGTCGTCGTCGGTGGACTAGGCGTGGTTACCGGGGGAGGGGAGACCCTCCTCCGGTAACCTCCGGCGCACACCGCGGCGGTAGCTCAACTGGTCAGAGCAGCGGACTCATAACCCGTCAGGTTGCCGGTTCGAGCCCGGCCCGCCGCACAAACTCCCAGTTCATAGCCTTGCTGTCGACGCAGGCGACGCCGTAGAGTGATCCAACCACACGGAAACCCCACGGAAACTATCTGTGGGCACGCGCGACGGACGGTTACGGATGGCGCGACCACCGCTGCCGATGGGAACCCACGGCGAGATATGGATCAAGCAGCGTGCGGGCTCTCGGGGCGGGAGCTACGTCGCGCGCTGCAGATTTCGGGACTTCGACGGTGTCACCCGCTGGATCGAGCGTGCCGGCTCGACGAAGGCGGGGGCGTCACGGGCCATCCAGGACGAGATCCGCACTCGAACTCGCAGCGTCGCTGTCGCGCCGTTGCGGCCGGAGCACACGTTCGAGCGTGCGGCCGAGCTGTGGCTGGTGAAGCTTGACGCGCAGGTCGCCGACGGCGCCCGCGCTGTGACGACCGCTGATCTGTACCGGCAGCGGTTGCGGTCGGTGATCCTTCCATCGATCGGGCAGTGGCGGCTCTACGAGTGCACCGTGTCTCGGTTCGACGGATTCTTCGCATCGCTGTCGCCGCGGCACAGCGCCGAGTCCCGCAAGACGGTGCGCACCATCGTCTCGCTGATTCTGCGCATGGCCGCGCAGCACGAGGCGATCCCCGACAACCCGATTCGCCATCTCGATCCCATTGAGAAGGGGTCCCGGAAGCCGCGAGCTCTCACCACGGCCGAGCGGCGCCGGTTCCTCGACTGGATGACCGGTACGTCGGAGGACCCCGACGAGGCACGAAGGCAGGAGAAGGCCCGCCGGCGAGACCTGCCGGACATCGTGAGGTTCATGATCGGAACCGGAGTCCGGATCGGCGAGGCGCTCGGGGTGCGTTGGTGCGACGTCGACCTCGAAGGTGTGCCCGTGGTCGAAGGCGACACGATGCGTGCCGTCCCGATCGTCGCGATCACGGGCAACATCGTCCGTCATCGCGGGAAGGGGCTGCAGCGACACGATGGCAAGACGGAAACGTCACTTCGTATCGTTCCACTCCCGCAGTTCGTGGTGGCAATGTTGAGCTGTCGAGAGAACCACGGTCCGGAGGTACCGGTGTTCCCTGCGGCGTCCGTGGACGGTGGACTGGGGTGGAAGGACCCCAACAACATGGCTACCTATATTCGGGATGCCCGTAAAGCCGCCGGAATGGATTGGCCGGTCACCAGTCACACGTTCCGTAAGACGGCGGCGACGATCTGGCACGACTCGGGCATTCTCACCGATCGACAGAAAGCGGATCTCACCGGTCATGCCAAGATCAGCACGCTGACCGACATCTACGTGGCTCGCGGAGAGCTCCACCCGGCCGGAGCCGCTGTCATGGACGCGGCGTGGGCGGATTCCTGATGTCACCAGGTCGGCTGTTCGATAGTCCGATTCGGGGCGCCGGAGCGCGGTAGCCTGAAGTGATGCGCGGAGCGGGTGACGAGATGCAGGTCGGGGAGCGGATCGCGTTCTATCGGCAGCGTCGTGGTTACACGCAGAGCCAGCTCGCCGGCCTCGTCGGCCGGAGCACCGACTGGTTGAGCAAGATCGAGCGTGGCGAGCGGCAGATGCGCCGTGTCGATCTCCTGACCGAACTGGCCCGCGCACTGCGGGTCACGCTCGGCGACCTCATGGGACAGCCCGTTCTCATGGAAGAGGACGAGGAACGCGACGACATCCCTGCTATCCGCGACGCGCTCATGGCGCCCGGCCGGCTCTCTCGGGTCCTGTTCGCCGCGCCGAGCGATGGGGCGCAGCCCGACCTCGCTCGCGCTGAGCAACTCGTCGAGTTCTTGTGGGCCGACTTCCAACGCGGACGGATCGGCGAAGTCGTCGAGCGGCTCCCACGGCTCATCCGCGCGGCCCAGCAGCTCGAAGATGCCGCCTCCGATCTCGACGACGGAGGCCGCCGGCGAGCGTGGGCGATGTCCGCCCGCACCCATCACCTGGCCGCGACCACGCTGAGCAAGGTCGGCGAGGCCGACCTGTCGTGGATCGCCGCGGAGCGAGCGATGAAGGCGGCCGACGAGGCCGACGACCCCCTCGTGCTCGCGTCCGCGGCGCGGGCCGCCACACACGCGCTGCTCGCCGTCGGCCGCTACGACGACGCCCTGAGCCTCGGTGAGACAGCGGCACACTGGTTGGGCCCGCAGGTCGCCGCGGGAGATCCGAACGCATTGAGCCTGCTCGGAATGCTGCATCTACGCACCGCAGTCGCGGCCGCTCGTCGCCAGGACCGGGCTGTCGCGACCGAGCTGCTCGGCCACGCCGAACAATCGGCGACCCGGCTCGGCGAGGACGGCAACTACTGGCAAACCGGGTTCGGGCCGACGAACGTCGAGCTGCACCGGCTCTCGGCCGGCCTCGATCTCGGCGACATGACATGGGTCGTGCGTCGAGGCGAGAACGTCGACGTCGCTCACCTTCCGGTCGAACGCCAGGTGACGCACCTGATCGACCTCGCGCGTGCGCTCTCCTACCTGGCCCGCGACGATGACGCGGTGGATCTCCTGCTCGAGGCCGAGCGCACGGCACCTGCCCTCGTCCGACACAGCGCCGTTGTGCGCGAAGCGGTCAAGACGATGCACCGCCGCGCCCCGGTGTCCACTGGTGCGCGGTCATCCCGGCTGCTCGGTCTCGCCCAGCGCTGCCGGGCGGTCCGGTGACCGACGACCGGCCGGTCATCGGCCTGGTTGCCACCGCCGTCGGCGGGGTCGAGACGATTCGTGACTCGTTCATCGGCCCGGCCCTAGAACGTGGCTGGCGCGTGGCCGTCACTCTGACACCCACAGCAGGCAGCTGGCTATCTGACTCTGGAGAGCTCGCGGAGCTGGAGACGGCGACCGGGCTGCGAGTACGGGTCGCACCGCGAGGTCCTGACGAGCGGAGCCCGCATCCACCCGTCGACTGCTACGTCGTCGCGCCAGCCTCGGCGAACACGGTCGCCAAGCTCGCCCTCGGGATCGCCGACAACCAGGCCCTCACGACAGTCGGTGAGGCCATCGGCAATCCGGCCACCCCGGTCGTGGTCTTTCCCCGTGTGAACGCAGCCCACGCACGGCATCCGGCGTGGGAAGGGCACCTCACCACGTTGCGCGCCGGTGGTGTCCACTTGATCTACGGGCCGGAGGTCTGGGAACTGCACGAGCCTCGCCAAGCTCCACCAGATCGCAAACTCCCGTGGGACACAGTTCTCACTCGCGTTGACCGGGTCATCGCCGATAGCTAGCTTTTGATGATCAATCGCGATCGCTGAGGGACCCGGACAGTTTGTCCGGGTCCCTCGCGCATTCCGGGGTTCTCCTGTGGTCGCACCGCTTCACCGGTGCCTGACACAGGAGGGAACAGATGTCCATTCACGATCGCGAATCTCTACCCGAGAGCTCGTTACCACGACAGCGCTCGCTGCTCCTCACCGTCGAGGAAGTCGCCGAGCTCTGGTTCGGTGCTGTTGGTGAGGGCGGGTCCGCCAGCTCGAACTGCCAGAAGATCCGGCGGCTGATACCGGACGTCCTGCCGGCCCGTCGAATCGGGAACCGGTGGTACATCAGCCGTACGGTCGCCGAGGAATGGACCCGGGAGACCGATCCGGCCTCGGTCATGGCACACCCGGACAGCCGCGACGCTCGCGCCGGGCGGAGTGCGTGATGGGCAGCGTCGGGGTTCTGTTGCTGATCACAATTATCGGTGCGGTGATCTGCGCGAAGGCGCGATCGGCCGGTGGTGCGGTGGTGTTCTCGCTGCTTGCGCTCGTTCTGTTCCTGGCGACGCCGGTAGGCGCCGGCCTTCCCGGCGCGGTGTCGACGTTCGTGTCGGCGTTCGACCGGGCCGCGACACCGGCCCTGAACGACAGGCAACCCACCGACGCCGGTCCGGCGGTGGCCGAGAACGGGGGCGGTGACCGATGAGCGCGGCAGCCGGCGAGCAACCGGAGGAGCCCACCCTCAGGGCCGGGCAGGCCGAGAGCACGGATGGCCCCGCCATCGGAGGGACGAAGGGCCGTCTGGCCCGAGTTCAGCACAGCCTTTCTCCCCGTCAAGGGCGCTGCGCGTCGCTGCGCGACTGGCCCGCGGCCGGCACTGGACGGCGAACCTCCGAGGCCGTGCGCGCCTCACGGCGCGGTGGCGGGGCAGGCGCCGCCACCCGGGGCCGGGCCGACCGGCCCACATCAACCGAGCGGGAGGTCAGTGTGGACACGATTACCGAGTACGACTCGGACCTCGAGCCGAGCGACGGTCAGATCGACCTGGCTGAGCTCGTGTGCCCAGGCTGCTGGGACCCGGTGGTGGATCGACCGCCGTCAGGTTGGCCGGCTCCCGCCGGGCGGGCCCCCGAGTTCTCCCATCCGGACGGATCGGTGCTCTGCCCGGACGAGTACGGCCGGATCGGGGAGCCGGTCGAGGTGGATGGGTTGCGCTACAAGTTGACCGAGGCCGGTGCCAGGGCGTCGCTCGACGAGGCCCGGTGGTCACGGTGACCGGGCACCCCGAGCACCGGCGGCAGGTGCCGGGGCCGGCGGTGAACGCGAACGAGGTCGACCGGCGGCTGCTGCGGGCGGCGGGGCGGACAGACCTGTTGCAGGTGTTGGTCGACCACGACTGCCCAGTCGTGGGCCGGTGCCCGACGTGCCAGTGGGCGGTGACCTCGACGCGGAGGGAGTGCCCGTCGCGGGTGGTGGCCCTGTGCCTGCTGGAACGGCGCCCGTTACCGGGGTGGCTGGTCCACCTTGTCGGGCGGGTGCCGGGAGCCCGCACGCGGCGGGACTCCGAGGTGGATCGACACGTCGAGCGCGAGCGAGAGGACGCGCTACCGGGCCTGTTCGAAGCACCCGCACGGAGGCCGGAGCGCCGGAGGAATCAGTGAGCACGCGCTGGACACAGACCGAGGTGGTGGATCGGCCCGGCGACGGGTTCTTGGCGGGACACAGTCGCCGGACCGCTCTGCCCGCACATCAGCAGAAGGCAGGAGAGATGACAACCGTAGGACGTGACGACGCCCGGGGCGAGTACCGGGACTGGCGGTCGCGGGCCGCCTGCCGCGGCAGCGAGCCGGAGGCGTTCTTTCCGACCGCCACCGAGGGGGCAGAACTGGCCCGGGCGGAGGCTGCGGCCAAGTGGATCTGTACAGGCTGCCCGGTGCGAGCGGAGTGCCTGGCGTGGGCGATGGAGGTGCTGCCGTTCGGGATCGCGGGCGGCTTGAGCGAGGCCGAGCGCGCCGAACGTCGCCGCGCCACTCGGGCACCGCGGCGACGTGGAGTCGGGCGCGGTGTGTCGGCGACCAGGCCACATCGGGCGTCGCCGGTTCGGGAGGAGGGGCGGGCCGCGCTGGCGGTCGGCGGTGACCGGGCACAGGTCGCGATCGAGTGCGGGGTGTCGCGGCGAACGGTTGACCGCTGGGCCGTCACTCTGGCCGCTGAGGCCTCGGCCGGGGGTGCGCGATGAGCCTGTTCGGGGAACCGACGGTGCGCGAGCGCATGGCTTGGCAGGTACGCCGGCAGATCAACCGCTTGGCCGTGGCCGCCTTCGGCGCGGTCGAGGTGTGGGTACCGATAGCCGGGACGAGTCTGACCCGGCCAACTGTGGACGATCCGTCGGCCGGAATCCGCGCCGCGCACCTGACTCGCAATGCGGCAGAGGCGGCGGTCGTCGACTACACCCGCGAGGCCCGCGCCGCGGGACAGTCGTGGGACGAGATCGCCACCGTGCTCGGCATCCGTGAGGACGAGATTCTCCCGCCGGTCGGGGAGCGCGCGTTCGACGAGGTCACCGGCCGCGTCGACTCGCACACCCAGACCGATCTGCGCTGGACCTGTGGCGCCTGCGAGCAGCGGGTGACCGATCTCGGCCCGTCCGGAGCGCACCTGGACGACAACGAACGCGGACATACCGAAACGTGTGCCCGTCGCGTCACCGAGATCGCGGCATGGCGCGAGCAGACGGGACGGGCCGACTGATGGGTGTTCTGTTCAGCTCCACGAGCCTCGTGCTGGTGTTGTTCGCTGGCGGTGCCGTGCTGGCGCTCGCTCGCGGGGCCCGTGCCCTGGCCACCGGCCTCGCGGCGGTCGCAGTGCTTCCTGCGGCGACGATTGTGACGGCCTTGTCCTGGCCCGCGCTGGTCGCGGTCCTCGGTTTGGCCGGGGTGCTCGTGTGGCATCGCTGGTCGCGGTCGTCGGCCACGGTGTCGCGGTGGGCGTCGCGGACGCGGCGGAAGGCCGGTGTTGCCTCCGGTCTGGATATCGCCCGTCATGCGGGCACGGTGGCGGTGCGTCGTCGGCGGGCCACGGTGCGCCCGTCGCTGGCCGCGCTGGGTCGCTGGGGGCGACTGCGCGTCGCGACGACCGCGGGGGCGGTCGAGCTGTGCCGGGTCGGGGCGCAGCGAGTCTGGGCGCTGGTCGAGGACGTGGTGATCGTCGTCGGTGGCCCGCGGACCGGGAAGACGGGCTGGCTCGCAGGCCGGGTGCTCGACGCCCCGGGTGCGGCGTTGGTGACCTCGACCCGCACGGACCTGCTCGAGTTGTGTGCGCCGCTGCGACAGCGGGACCGGGGCCCGGTGTTCGTGTTCAACCCCGCGGGCCTCGGCGGTCGGGCGTCGACGATCACGTTCGACCCGCTGACCGGCTGCAGCGATGCGGTGACGGCGACCGAGCGGGCCACCGACATGCTCGCCGCGGTCGCCTCCGGCACGAGCGGAGACCGCGAGTTCTGGGACGGTCAGGCCCGCCGCGTCCTGGCCGCGCTGCTGCACGCCGCCGCCCTCGGGCACAAGCGGATGGCCGACGTGCTCGGCTGGGTGGCCGAGCCAGACACAGCCGGCCGCGAGGTCCCGGCGCTGTTGCGGCGTTCGGGGGTGGCGGCGTTCGAGCAGGACGCGATGCAGTTCCTGACCACCAACGAGCGCACCCGCTCGTCGATCACCTCGAGCGTGATGCCGGCGCTGGGGTGGCTGTCCCATCCGGCCGCAGCCGAGGCCGCCGAGCCCGGTGACGGGTTCGACGTCGCGCGGCTGCTCGACGGGCGGGCGACGGTGTTCCTGCTGGGCGCGGAGGAGGCGCAGACCGCGCCGCTGGTGTGTGCGTTGACCGGGCACATCGCCCGCGAGGCCCGCCGCCTCGCCGCCGGCCAGCCCGCGGGCCGGCTGGACCCGCCGCTGGGGTTGTTCCTCGACGAGGCCGCCCTGATCAGCCCGGTCCCGCTGGAGTCCTGGACGGCGGACATGGGTGGTCGGGGTGTGACGATCCTGTGCGCGTTCCAGTCCCGCGCCCAGCTGCTGGCGCGGTGGGGCGAGCACAAGGCGGCGACGATCCTGAACAACACCGCCGCGGTGATGGTCTTCGGCGGCACCCGGGATAAGGCCGATCTGGAGTTCTGGTCGACCCTGGCCGGGGAGCGGGACGAGCGGGTCGTCACGACCGACCTGCACGGGCGGGTCGCCTCCCGCACGGTGCGGAAGGTGCCGGTGCTGGCGCCGGCGCAGATCGCGAACCTGCCTGCGGGGCGGGTGGTGGTGATCCGGCGCGGGATCGCTCCGGTGATTGGCCGGGCGCGGATGGCGAGGCGGCGCCGGGATGTGCGCGGCTTCGAGCGGTGCGCGCGGCGGGTCGATGTGCGTGCGGCGCGGGCGTTTCGGTGGGCGGAGCTGCGGAGGTGGCGCGACGACCTCGCCCAAGTCGTGCTCGCCGTGCTCGCGAAGCGGTGGCCCGACCGGTTTCGGGAGCGGTTCGAGCGGTGGCGGGACGCGAATGCGATCTTCCGCGAGCTGGCCGCCATCCACGACCAAGCCCCGGCGCGCGCCCTCCCGGCCGCTACCGACGATGAGCAGGGAGCGGAACGATGAGCCGCCGCCCACGCGTGCACGAGTCCGACGTCGCGGACCTGCAACAGCGACTGCAGGACCTGCTTGCGACACGGGGTGCGGCGACCGAGGACGAGATCGCCCGATATGAGGCCGACCGCGAACGGCTGCTGGATCTGATCGGGGACCAGTTCCGCGAGCAGCGTGACTACGACGAGTCGCGGCGCCGGCTGCGCGCGCAGATCGATCGCGACGATTCGGACGGTTGGTTCGCCGGCGGTTACGACGCCGCTCACCAGTCCCACCTCGACGCGCTGGCCCACGTCGACGACCACATCGATCCACAGGCGGGGGACCGGAGGTTCGCGGCGATCGTCCATGCCCCGTACCGCAGGAGCGGGGCAACCGATCTGGCATCGGTTGAGGACCGGATCGACAACGTCCACGGCGACCTTCTGATCGAGGACACAGCCGCGACGACCGGGTCGGGGTCGCGGGAGGTCGGGCGCCGGGTGCTCGACGACGAAGCAGGGGAGGTGCGATGACCGGGCCGAGGGTCCCGCCCGCGCCCGACGGTGACCGGTCGGGCGATGTGCTCCCGGGTCTGGCGCGCGAATTGGATCTGGTGCGCCGCCGGGTCGAGACCCTGGCGGAAACGACCGAGGGGTTGCCGGGGCGGGTGGAGGAGATCGCCGGGTTGGTGGCGAAGCTGACCGATGCGTTGGCCGCGGTCACCGCGCGGCGCCGCTCGGAGCCGGCGCCGTCGTGGCTACTCGCCCCGTCCGATCCCGATGAGCTCCGGACCTTGGTCGAGGAGCTGAGCGCGTGGTTGACGGCGGTGTTCCTGCGCTACCCGGACGGAGCGCAGGTGTTGCCGGAGTGCTGGTTGTGGCACCCGGACGTCGTCGAGGAGTTGCTGTGGCTGATGCACGCCTGGTGCGCGGCGTATCAGGGCGCCACGGCGTCGGTCGGGGCGGCGGGGGACTGGCATGACCGCCAGCGCCCCGGCGTCGTGGCGCGGCTGCGGAAGTCGGTCGGGTCGTGTTCGATCGAGCGCCACCAGACCCGCCCCGGCTGGTCCAATGTTCTCTGCGCGCCGGCCGAGGTCCCCGGCCTCGGGCACACTGCGCGGATCGTCGACTGGTGGGCCGTCGGTCGCGATCAGCCCCCGCCCGAACCGGCCAGCGTCCCAGAGGCGTCCGGGGGTGGTCTCGGATGAACCCCCGCAACGACCGGGATCGGGTGGGCTATCTGCGCGGGCTCGCCGACGCGGTGCGCGCGCTGGTCGCGGTGGCGCGGGCGCGGGAGGCAGACCTGCGCGCGCTCCGGCAGGTCCCGCACCGGCTCGGGTCGGCGAAGGCCGAGGTGCTCCTCGACCGCTCCGCCGAACTGGACTCTTTGTCCCAGACGGCTCGTGCCCAGTTCCGTAACGCGGTGACCGGCCGCCGCGCTGACCGCGCCGAGCAGAGCGGCCGGGCCGCGGTGGCGGCCCGGGCCCAGCAGATGGCCGCTGACGCACTCGCCACCTATCGGTGCGCCGCCCACACGCCGGCGTCGTGGAACCGCGAACCCCGGTCACTGTCCAGGTCCGACGCAGTCTCCGACGGCACCGAGCACGCCAGCGCCGCCGACGCCCGCGCCACAGGCGACAGCGACTCGAACTACAGGGGTTCGGACGGCAGCGGGTCAGGCGGCGGTGGCATCGGCACGGACGACGATTCGATTCCGCCCTGGGAGACCGATGCTACGGCGGTCGCGCCGGATTGGTCGGCACCGCTGGCGAACTGGCCGCTATGGCAGGACGCGCAGCGGGTCGGTGACCCCGACCTGGTCGAGTTCTCCGCGGTCGTGGACGCGGTCGTCGCCGACGCCGAGGACAGCGACGACTGGGGGCGGTGGTTCGACGAGAACGACTCCCTGACCATGATCGTCGACGACGTGCTCGAAGACCGCCGCCGCGACACCGACTACGACGCAGCCGGGCACGACCTGCTCGACACCGACGATCGCGCCGACAGCGCCACCGACCTCGACGACGCTGGACCGCCACACGAAGACCCGGTCCCCGAGACCGATGCTCACCACCCCGGCGGAGCCGCGGAGGCCGATCCCGCGAGTCGTGTGGTGGTGCCCGACCCGCTGGAGCAGGCCCGGCAGGTACTCATCGGCATCGCCGCGGACCTGGAACATGACCGGTGGGACCACGATCCTTGGGGCCGAGATCGTGGCGACTCCACGTCCGGCCGCGGCGTCCTCGGCGACCAGGGCGAGGGCCATGGGCACGATCCCGACGACAACGACAGCGACCGCTACGACGATGGGCGGGCGGACCCGTGATGAGCGCCGATCGCGCCCCGGAGCGGGGCGGCCCGGGGCGCTGGTCGCGGGCCGTGGTGTGGCTACCCGGTCTGGCCGTTGCGGTCGGTGCGGCGGTCGCGACCGCGCACGGGTTGTTCGAGGTCGCTGTCGCCGCCCGCGTCCCGGCCGGGATCGCGTGGATCTATCCGCTGATCACCGATGGTCTCGCATTGGTCGCCTACGCCGCCACAGCCCGCCTGCACGGTTCAGCGGCCCGCTACGCGTGGGCCGTGGTCGTGGTCTCCGCCGGCCTGTCGGGCTTGGCCCAGGCGGCCTACCTCGCTTCCGACGCCGTCGCGCTCGGCGGCGGCCTGACGGTGAGTCCGGCGCTGCGCTTCGGCGTCGGGGCGTGGCCCGCGGTGGCTGCCGCGGTCGTCGCGCACCTGCTCTACCTGCTCGCCGCCGACCACACCGAGATCGAGCACGACACCCCCAAGCCGGGCCCTGTCCGAACGGTCGGTGCTGTCCGGCCGGACGACCGGACAGCACCGGACACCCCGATCAAGTTGGACACCGGACACCAGCCGCGCGAGGTGCTCGACGGCCCGGTGATCCCACCGCCGCAACCCCCAGTGTCCGATCGGCCGGACGCGGTCGGACCCGTGTCCGCCGAATCCCGACCGTCCGGCCCCACCGACACCGAGATCCCGTCGGCAGCCGACGCGCCGGCCCGCGATCGCGCCCGGGACGCCGCGCAACGCCACCGGTTCCTCCACGGCGCGCTCCCGACCGTGCGCGAACTCCAGACCCTCGCCGATGTCGGCCGTGGCACTGCCGCCGAGGCCCTCAAACAGCTCCGCGAGACCCCGCAGCCGGCCCCGACCGGGCTGCACCTCGTCACCGACGACCCCGAGACCAGGACCCACCGATGAGCCCCAGCACCCCAAATCGATCCGAGACCGTCAGCGCGAGCGACGCGACCGAGCACAACACCAGATCCGAGCGCGACTACCCCGAACGGCCCAACAACAGATCAAGATCAAGGCGACCACACCGAGGCATCACGATCCGACGGTGCGGGCCGGCCTCCGGCCGGCCACGCGGCAGGACCCGCGATGCCGATCTTGACGGCGCTCGTTTCATGATCGTGTCAGGGTGGGCGGGGTGCTGAGGATCGCGACCGGTTACAGCCCGGACTACCTGTTGAAGGAGGTCGCGACCGGGCGGGAGAACTACTACACCGGCGCGGTCTCCGAAGGTGAGCCGTCGGGGCGCTGGTGGGGTGCCGGCGCCGAGCAACTTGGCCTGATCGGCGTGGTCGATGCTCAGGACATGCGTGGTCTCTACGAACGCTTCCTCGATCCCCGCGAGGACGGGTTCGGTGACCCGTCCCGGTGGGACGAGGTGTCCACCCTCGGACACACCGGTCGCAAGTACGTGTCCGAGGACGACTTGTATGCGTCCGCTCTGGAACGGGAGCCGGACGCTTCGGCTGAACGCCGTGCTGAGCTCCGGACGGAGGCGGGGAAGGCGGCCCGGCACAACGTCGCGTTCCTGGATGCCACGTTCAGTGTGCAGAAGTCGGTGACGCTGTTGCACACCGCGTTCGAGGCCCGCGAGGCCGCTGCCCGTAAGGTCGGCGACGAGGCGTCCGCGGCGGCGTGGGGTGAGTTCCGCACCGGGGTGGAGGATGCGATCTGGGCCGGGAACAACGCCGCCCTCGCGTACTTGCAGGACAAGGCCGGTTACGTCCGGGTCGGGCACCACGGCGGTAACGCGGGGCGGTGGGCGGATGCGCACGCGTTCACGGTGGGGTCGTTCTTCCAGCACGACTCCCGCGACCGGGACCCGCAGCTGCACATCCACAACGCGATCCTCAACCGGATCCTGGGCCCGGACGGGGTGTGGCGGACTCTGGACTCGCGGGCGATCCACCGTTGGCGCGCCGGCGCCGGTGCGGTCGGTGAGCGCACCACCGAGGAGCGGCTCGCCCACGCGATCGGCACGCTGGTCGCGACGCGGCCGGACGGGAAGTCGCGCGAGGTGGTCGGGGTCTCTGCCGAGGCGATGTCGCTGATCTCCACCCGGCGGCACGCGGTGACCGCGAAGCAGGCCGAGTTGATCGAGGCGTTCGAGACCCGGTACGGCCGCGCCCCGAACGGGGTCGAGCGCGACCGGCTCGCTCAGCAGGCCACCCTCGCCACCCGGGCGGCGAAGTCGCACGACGGGGAGACCCGCGAGCAGATGCTCGACCGGGTCAACGTCCGGTTGCGTGCCGACATCGCCGGCGGTCTCGGACAGATCGCCGACACCGCGCTGGCCGCGCGCCGTGACGGGGTGGAGCCGATGGCGTTCAGCCCGCAGGCGGTGATCGAGATAGCGCTGGAGGACGTGAAAGCCCGCAAGTCCGGCTGGACCCGATCGGACCTGACCCGCGCGATCAACGCGGCGCTGCCGGACTACCTCGGCGCCCCGGACGGTGACCAGATCACCGAGCTGCTGGACCAGCTCACCGACCGTGCACTGGAGCATGCCGTCGCGATCGAGTCCGAGCGCCCCGCGACCGAGCTGCTGCCGGCCGGGCTGAGGCTGGCCAACGGCGAGTCCGCCTACATCGCTCCCGGTGGTCGGGTCTACTCCACCCCGGATCAGGTCCGCTCCGAGCGGATCCTGCTCGCCGCCATCGACGGACGCGACGGCGCCGCGCTGAGCCCGCAAGCTGCCGACCGGTTCCTCGACCGCCTGCGCGCGGGCGGGATCGAGCTGGGGGCGGACCAGGCCGCCGCCGTGCGCGGGATCCTCGCCTCCGGTGCCAGGGTTGAGACGCTCGTCGGGCCGGCTGGGACCGGAAAGTCCTATGTCGTGGGCACCCTCGCCCAAGCCTGGACCGACCCAGCACTACGCCACGACCTTGGGCCGGGTCGGGTGTTCGGGCTCGCGACCAGTCAGGCCGCCACCGACGTTCTCACCGGCGAGGGGCTGACCGCCCGCAATGTCGCCGCCTGGCTCAGTACCCAGCAGAGCCTGCACACTGGCGCGGCCGAAGAACCACGCCGACCCGAGGACGAACTCTGGCGGCTCCGCGCGGGCGATCTGGTCGTGGTCGATGAGTCCGCGATGGCCGATACCGCTGCCTTGTCGGCGATCCACCAGCACGCCGAGCGTGCTGGGGCGAAGCTGCTGTTGGTGGGCGATCACCGCCAGCTCGCTGCTGTCGGCGCCGGCGGCGGGATGGAACTGCTTGCCGCGGCCGGGTCGGGCTACGAGCTCACCGACGCCCGCCGCTTCACCCAGCCCTGGGAAGGCGAGGCCTCTCTGCGGCTGCGCGCCGGGGACGAGACCGTGCTGCGCGCCTACCACCGGCAGGGCCGGATCCTCGACGCCGGCACCCGCGACACCGCGCAGGACTCCGCGGCCAGGGCGTGGATCGCCGACACCCTCGCCGGCTGCCGCTCGCTGTTGTTGGTCGACACCAACGAGCAGGCCGCGCAGGTCTCGTCCCAGATCCGCGCCGAGCTCGTCCGGCTCGGCCGAGTTGAGGAACGCGGGGTGCCGCTCGGGATGCAGGGCACCTACGCCGGTGTGGGGGATCTGGTCCAGGCCCGGGACAACGCCTGGCACCTCGACGGCTACGAGGGCAACCGGCGCGCGGTCCGCAACCGCGACGACTTCCGCGTCACCGGGCTACGGTCCAACGGCGCGCTCGAGGTAAGCACTGACCTCACCGGCACCGCCGAGGGGGAGCGGTTCGTGCTGCCCTCGTCCTACGTTGCCGAGCACGTCGCGCTCGGCTACGCCGGGACCGTCCACACTGCGCAAGGCGCGACCGTGGACACCACCCATTCGGTGATCACACAGATGACGAACCCGAACGCGCTGTATGTCGGTATGTCCCGCGGCCGCGCCGCCAACACCGCCCACGTCGCGACCCGCAGCGCGCCCGAGGATCCGGCCGACGGCAGCCCCCGGCGCCACGAGCTGCACCGCGATCCCGTCGCCGTTCTCGCCAGCATCCTCGACACACACGACCACACCAGTCCGAAGTCCGCGCTCGCGATCGCGACCGAGTCCGCCGACCAGGCCGGCGGCGCCCGCACCGCGGCCGAGCTGTTCGCCGACGCCGCCCAGCTCGCCGCCACCGAACGCACCGCCCGCTGCTTCGACCGCCTCGTCGCTGACGGCGCGCTCACCGACCAGCAGCGCGCCCGCATCGCCGCCGAGGACGGCACCGGCGCATTGACCCGCATCCTGCGCCGCGCCGAGATCGCCGGACAGGACCCGGACCGCGTACTCGCCGACGCCGTCGAGCGGGGGCCGCTCACCGGGTCGCGGAACCTGAGCAACGTCGTCTACTCCCGAATCCGCGCCGCGCACCGGTTCGACCCGGTCGGTGACACCTGGGCCGACTGGACACCGCGCACCGACAACCCGGAGTGGAACGACTACCTGGCAGGCCTCGCCCGCGCCGCCGAACAGAGCACCCGGGAACTCGGCGACGCCGCCGCCGCCGACCCGCCGACGTGGGCGACGAACGCGTTCGGCCCCGTCCCCGCCGAAGCCGTCGACCGCGCCGTGTGGTCGCACAAGGTCGGCAGAGTCGCCGCGGTCCGTGAACTGACCGGCCACGAAACCTCCGACGACGCCCTCGGAGCCGCGCCGAGCCCCGGTCAGGTCGAAGCCTTCGCCGCCTACCGTGCCGCGTGGCGAGAACTGGGGCGCCCTGACATCGATCGCGAACACCTGGAGCTGTCCACCGGTCAGCTCCGGATGCGCGTGCGTGCCTACGAACGCGAACTCGCCGCAGCACCCCGCTACGTCGCCAACGAACTCGCCGGCACCCGACAGGCCGCCGCCGCGCGAACGCAGGACGCGGTCCTGCGACGGGCCGAAGCCGACGTCGCCGCCGACCCCGGACGGCAGGCACAGCTTGCCACCGAGGCCGACCAGCTCGACGAGCTGGCGGCGGTCCTGCGGACGCGGGCAGAGCAAATGCAGGAAGTCGACGACGCCCGAGCGAGCTGGCTCGCCCACACGGCCGGCACTCGCGTGCAGGCCGAGCTGTCGAAGGCCGAGCTCCGCGCTCGCGACGCCGACGACGACCCGGACGACCGGGTCACCGCCGACGAGTGGCGCGCTGCCCACCAGGCAGCGGTCGCCGCCGACGACCGGCACCGCCAGATCACCGATGACGACATTCACGACGACGTCGCGGAGACCGATACCGTCGACCCCACCGGCGACGCGGGGTGGACCGACATCCGCGAGCAGGCCCAAGCTCAACCGCGTCAGACTCGAGAGGACATCGTCGCCGTGCCCTCTGCCGAGGACACCGCCGAGCACGTCCGGTATGCGGGCCGGGTGCTCGACGAGATCAACTACCGCCAGGCCGGTGATGCCCAGCACGAAGCGGAAGAGCGGGCCGCCGAGTTGGCCCGGTGGTACGGCGACGATGTCGCGGAGCAATCCACCGGCAACGTCCACGAGGACGGTGACTACGAGCGGGTGGACCGGCCGTGACCATCAACGGCGCCAGGGATATTCAGAGGAGCAGGTCCCTGCCGCCGCCATGCCCATCGCAATGTCACCTGAATACCCTCGCACCACCCCGGCCGATCAGCAGCCAACCGAGGATCACGAGTATCGAGTAGTTCGGCCGCCTGGAACTCCCGCTCGATCAGCTCCTCGTTGGCCGCGGTAGCCGAGAACGTGATCGGTGAGCGTGCCGCCTCCGCCGCTCCCTGAGGAGGGACGTACGCGGCGCCGGCGAGCCACCGACAGGTCAGCGCGACGGCACCGGCATACCAGTCGGTGCCGCCCTCCTCGGCGTGCTCCCTGCTCTGCCGTTCGGCGGCCGCCCACACCGAGGCGAACTCCGCGTGAGAAACCCGCAGATTCCCGACCGGAATCCTGGCGATCTGTTCCTCCGTCACCACATGAACAGGGTGACAGCTGCCCCCGACAGACCCCAGGATGCGCTGTTCGGCCTGGCAGGACCGGTCGCTGCAGCCGCCGTGCTCCACGGGACAGGTGATGGTAACGGCCACCCGGCCGGTCCATTATCACATGGTCGGCCAGGTCCTCCCGGGGCCAATAGGCTACTCAGCGTAGCGCCGCGGCCCCCTCGCCGGCTGCGCCGAGCCTGCGACCGAGCCGAGAGGGCCATCGCCGCGGCCGCGTGCCGGCACCAGCCTGACCATCTGGGCCGGCCGAAGGAGTACCTCTATCAGCCCATGAGCGCAGGCATGAACACGCATCCGCGAGTCGCAACGTCTTGTCAAGGTGCTTTCGGGTATGGCGGACCCTTCTTTAGTCCTGTATTGGTTAGCCTTCGCTTATCCGTGTCTCGTCAAGGAGTCAGCAGTGTCCAACGCCGGGCGGCAACTGGCCGCCATCATCGCCCTCATGGGGCTGCTCGTTGCGGGCTGTGGGGGAGCCGGCGGCGACGCCGAGGGCCCTACGCGAAGCGTGCAGCACGCCATGGGTGTCTCCGAGGTTCCGATGAACCCGGAGCGCGTCGTCGTTCTCGACACCGGTGAGCTCGACTCGGTGCTCGCACTGGGGATCAAGCCGGTCGGGGCCGTGCGGGCGGACGAAGTGGCGGGGCCCCAGGCCTATCTCGGGCAGCAGGCTCAGGGGATCGAGCCGGTGGGCACCATCGAGTCGCCGAACCTCGAGGCGATCGTCGCGCTGAAGCCCGACGTGATCCTGTCCAACAGCGTGCGGCACGAGGACATCTACGCGCAGCTGAACGAGATCGCCCCCACGGTCTTCGCCGGCTCGGTCGGCGAGTCGTGGAAGGAGAACCTCCGGCTGGCCGGCACGGCGTTGGGGAAGTCGGATCAGGCCGAGCGCATCCTCGCCGATTACGAGAACAAGGCGAGGCAGGTCGGCGCGGCGTTCGGTGACCCGGCGCAGGTCGAGGTGAGCATGGTGCGGTTCATGGCGAACGGCATCCGCCTCTACGGTGAGGGCTCGTTCATCGGGACGATTCTGGGCGACGTCGGCTTCGCCCGACCGCCGATCGCGCGCACCGACGAGACGTTCGTCCAGATCGGACCGGAGCAGGTCTCGTCCGCCGACGGCGACCTGCTGTTCTACGCCGGTTACGGCAGTGACGGCCTCGATGAGCAGGCGAAGTTGGCCGCCGGCCCGTTGTGGCAACGGCTCGGTGCGGTCTCGCGCGGCGACGCCCACCCGGTCAGCGACGACCTGTGGTATCTCGGGATCGGGCCGATCGCGGCGAACCAGGTCCTCGACGAGCTTCCGCGCTACGTGCCGCAGCCCTGATTCTCAGGTGGACGCCGGGCCCGGGCGTTCCGCCGATCGACGACGGCGAACGTGGGCCCGGCCAATGCCTCGGGGAGATGACGCTGTCGCACCATCGCCGAGGCCGTCCGCCCGACCGCGGCGATCTGAGCGAGCAATGCCCCCGATCCTCGCGGTCCCGGTTCGGTGGGACGGTGCTGTTCCTCGTGTGGGGACAGGCCCGCACGTCTTGTTGCTGCCGGGTGCGAACTTCAGCGCCGCGACATCACTGCCGTTGATCTCGAAGCTGGCGGCGTCGTTCCGGGTCACGACAGTCGATCTTTCCGGACAACCGGGCGTGAGCTCCGGAACACGCGTCGACGATGACGTGGTCACCCGGCGCCGCCGGTGGCTCGCCGAGGTCCTCGCCGCGATCGGCGACGCTCCCGCGCTGCTCGTCGGGGAGTCGCTGGGGGCGGCGGTGGCGCTGTGCGCCGAACCCGGCCCCCGCATCGGCGGGCTCGCGCTGGTGGTCCCCGCCGGTCTGGTGTCGGCCCGGCTGGATGCGGGCATCCGCCTCGCGCGGTGGCTGCTGCGGTCCACTCCGGCACGCGCGCTCGGGCCTGGCGCCCTCCCCACTGTCCAACCAGGTGCTCCCCGGGTGGCGGGACACGCCGTGTGGCCGACGAGTACGATCGGTTCTCCCCTCCCGAGCGCCTCACTGTGCCTGCACAGAAACTGCTGCACGCCGGAACGACCGTCGTCTCGGGGGCCGGTCATCTTCTGATTCATGCTGCCCCGGAGGCTGTGGTCGACGTGGTCGCCGACATCCATCGGTTCGCGGACGACACGTCGTGCCTACCCAGCCCTGCGGCCTCGGGTAGGCACCGAGAAGAGCAGGGACCAACAGTGGTCTGCTTCGCCGCGCGTCTATAGGTGTCGGCCGCCTTCTGACGGTGCCTCGATGATCTGGCAGACAACGGCGTTCTGGCCGTGCCGGCGCGCGCTGGTGGCAGTGGCGCGGGCACGGGACAGTGACTGGCGCAAGCGATTGAGGTCGCGGAGCCGTTGATCGATGTCGGCGAGGTGCGCATCGAGCAACGCCAGAACGCGGCCGCAGGGTTGCTCGCCGCCGCGCTGGAGATCAAGAATGTCTTTGATCTCATCGAGATGCAGGCCGAGGGTCTTCGCTTGGCGTACGAAGCGCAGCACGTCGAGATCGTGCTCGGTGAAGACCCGGTATCCGGCCTCGGTCCGCTCGGCAGCCGGCAACAGCCCCTTGGCTTCCCACAGGCGGACCGCCTTGGCGCTCACACCAGCGGCGTCGGCCGCGGCGCCGACCGTCATTCGCATGACAGACCTCCTCGCATGATCACCCTTGACCTTACCCCTGGGGGAAGGTTCTAGCGTCCGGTCGGGCGTCGAGCCGTCCGACCCGACCGGAAGCGAAGTGCAGTGTTCGTTCAGTCAGAGGCCCTGATCGTCAGGGCGCTCGCCATCGCCCGCAGGAGGGTTCCTGCGCACCTCGCGTCGGCCCCCGCAGGCGCCGCGGGCCTCGGCAGCACCGCCCCCCGGGCAGGTGCCGAGTGAGCGCTACGCCCCACCGGGTCGGGCTGCGCACGGTGTTCGCCCACCCCGGCTACCGGCGCTTGTGGTCGGCGCGCACGGCGTCGCAGTGCGGGGACATCTTCGCGACGGTGGCCTTGGCCCTGTTGGTGTTCGACCTGACCGGCTCGGCGCTGGGCGTGAGCGCGGTGGTGTTCGCCGAGATCCTTCCGGTCCTGGTGCTCGCGCCGCTGGCGGGCACCCTGGTCGACCGGCTGCCCCGGATCCGGATCATGATCGCCGCGGACGTGTGGCGTGCCCTGCTGGCCGGGTCGCTGATCGTGCTCGGCGACCACGTCGTCGCGGTGTATGTGATCGCGTTCGGGCTCTCGGTCGGGGCGGTGCTGTTCAACCCCGCAGCCAACAGCGCTTTGCCCGCGCTGGTCGACGACAGCGAGCTCGTCGCGGCCAACAGCGGTATCTGGACCGCCGCGGTGCTGAGCCAGATCGCGCTGGCCCCGCTCGCCGGGCTGCTCTACACCGCACTCGGCCCCGTCCCGGCGTTCGGGATCAACGCGGCCAGCTTCGTGGCCAGCGCTGTCCTGCTCACCGGGCTGCGGTTACCGGCCACCCTCCGCTCGCCCGCACGGCGGGGGTTCTTGCCCGATTCCGTGGCCGGGGTGTGGGTATTGGCCTCGGACCGGTTGCTGCGGGCGCTGGGCGCGGGCCAGTTCCTCGCGGCCCTGTCGGCGGGTGCGACGAGTGCCTTGCTGGTGGTGTTGGCGCGCGAGCACCTGGCCCTGCCGCCGGCAGGCTACGGGCTACTGTTGGGCGCGATCGGCGTCGGCGCGGTCCTGGGCCCGTTGGTGGTGAGCCGGTTGCTGAGCGATCCACGCCGCCCGGCGTTCGTGTTCGGCCCCTACGTGCTCCGCGGCCTGGTCGACATCGCGCTCGCGACCTTCACCGCATTCCCGGTCGCACTGGTCGCCCTCGCGGTCTATGGACTGGGCACCTCCACCGGCGCGGTCACCTTCAACTCCCTGCTGCAGGCACACACCCCCGCGCACCTGCGCGGACGGATCTTCGCCGGCTTTGACGTGTTCTGGCAGCTGGGCCGGCTCGTGTCCCTGCTCCTGGGCGGGCTGCTCGCTGCCGCGCTCGGTATCCAGGCTGTCTACCTCCTCGGCGGTCTCCTGCTCCTGGCGGCCGCGGTGATCGGCTGGGCCGGTATCCGAGGTAGCGCCCCGAGCTCGCCGACCGGGTAGCTGCGTCCTGTTCCGGACCGAGCGGGCGGTGAGGCTCGTTGCACGGGGACATGAGGCTCGTCTCAGCACGGCCAGCACCGGGTGCAAGGCCTTACGACTGGGCAGGCGGTGCCGCGATGGTGAGCTGGCGTTGATGGTGGTCGAAGTGCTGGGTCCCGAAGTGGTAGACGTCGAGCACGCTCATCGTCGGCGTGAAGTAGGGGTCCCAGTCTGCCGGCATGTACATGCTCAGGGCCAGGCTCCGCTCGGTCTCGGTCTCGGTGGCGAGGCGACGTCGTAGCGAGCCGGTCACGGCGTCCAGCAGCACCGCCATGGCACGCGGAGACAGCAGCCGAGCGGCGAGGCGGGGACCGAAGTAGTTGATCGCATGGAAGGGCCGGCGCCCGGCGTTCAAGGTGGCAGCGAAGCCTCGGCTGTGGCCGAGGCGCCCGAGCGTTCGCACCAGGGGCAGCAGCATCCGGACGACTCCGTAGCAGAGGACCATGTGGAACAACAGCTGGCGGTTCGTCCACCGCGTGCCGTTGGTCGGGCGGTGCAGATCCTCGCGCGAGGCCGTAGCGACGAGCTGGTGGAACTCGGCCCGGGCTCGCCGCATCTCCTCGTCAATGTCGTACGGGTCCATGCGACCGCCTCCGGCGACCGATGCTACTGCCGGCGCGGCGGGCATGGAGCACACTGGTGGGACCTCGCCGCGGAGCGTTTGCGCCAGGCCCTCGACGACACCGGACATGCCACGACCCCGGTCGACGTCCGGAGCATGACCGCGGAGACCGTCACCGGGACGCCTCAGTTCGCAGGATCACCCACGATCCTGATCGACGGGGTAGATCCGTTCGCCGAGCAGGCCAGCGGTGCAGGCGCGCTCTCGTGCCGCGTCTACCACTGCGAGACCGGTTTCTCGGGGGCCCCGTCGGTGGAGCCGCTGCGGCACGTGTTGCGCCGCTGACACGCGGGGTGGCCAAAACATTCCCGGTTCGTTCACGCTTGACCTTCAACCCAGCTTGAAGGTTTACCTTCTGACGCTGTGGGCCGTTACCGAATCTCCCAGCTCGCCGAGCGCGTCGGCGTACCGGCGACGACGCTGCGCTACTACGAATCCGAGGGCCTGCTGCCCACCCAACGCACCCCCAACGGCTACCGCACCTACGGCGATCAGGACGCCGAGCGGGTCCGGTTCATCGCCACAGCCAAGGACCTCGGGATACCGCTCGTCCGGATCCGGGACCTGCTCGGGGTGTGGCAGGACGGCATGTGCCGTGATGTCCGCGGCCGGCTACTGCCGCTGGTGGCCGAGCAGCTCGCCGACCTCGACTCCAGGATGCGAGACCTCCAGGACGTGCGCCGCGATCTGCGTGGCGCCCAGGACCGACTCCGGGCACTACCGCGCGTGACGCGCCCTGTGATCCGGACTGCACGTTCCTGACCGGCGACCAGACCTGGACCGTCGACAGGACCGCGGAGACGGCCTCGGTGCCCATCGCCTGCTCGTTGGGACCGGACGACCATGCCGCTCGGCTCGCGCGCTGGCGGGCGGTCCTGGCGGGAACGACCACGCAGCCGATCGACGAGACCACCGTTCGGGTCGAGCTACCGGCCGAGCGGACCGCGGAGATCGCCGCCCTCGTCGCCGACGAGGTGGCGTGTTGCCCGTTCTTCACCTTCACCCTCACCGTCACCCACAGCGGGTTGCACCTCGACGCCACCGCTCCGGCCGATGCCCGGCCGCTGCTCGACGACCTGTTCACCGCCGACACGACCGGACGCCGCCCTTGCTGATCATCAAGTCCATCGCGCTGTTCGTCCTCGCCGCGCTGTTCGAGATCGGCGGGGCCTGGTTGGTCTGGCAAGGCACCCGCGAGCACAAGGGATGGCTCTGGATCGGCGCCGGAGTCATCGCCCTGGGGCTCTACGGATTCGTCGCCACACTGCAGCCGGACGCCAACTTCGGTCGGATCCTCGCCGCGTACGGAGGCGTGTTCGTCGCGGGATTGTTGGCCTGGGGAATGGTCGCCGACGGGTTCCGACCAGACCGTTACGACGTCATCGGTGCCCTGGTCTGCCTCGTCGGGGTCGCCGTGATCATGTACGCCCCACGGACCGGCACCCTCTGAGTAGCTGTTGACCGGGATCAGCTGGGGCGCAGTGTCAGGCAGCAGCGGCCCACACCAGCATTCGAGCCCCGGTTCGATCCGGCCGTCTCACACGGCGGCCGGCTGCTCGCAGCACCGGACGGCCGGCGGCGCCGTGCGGTGGCGGAGCAGGCGGGTGGCGACGTAGCGCGCATCGCGCCCGACCCCGCGCAGGGTGGCCGAGGCGAGGCTGCGCTGCCATTCGAGCCCGACGTAGCCGAGTCCGGGGTGCGAGGTCGACAGTCCACGGATCTGGCGTGGCCGGCCGTGGTGGTCGAGAGCACCGAGGTCGGTGAGGTAGGGCAGGTCCGGTCGGTACCCGGTGGCGAACAGGATGGTGTCGACCTGCTCGGTGTGCCCGTCGGGCCAGGTGAGGCGGGTGTCGTCGATGTCGGTGAACAGCGGGACCCGGCCGGGTCGGCCGGCGTCGATGGTGGCGCGGTAGGTGCCGTCGTCGACCACGGGCACCGATGGCGGGGTGCGCAGGTAGGGCCCGACGGGCAGGTGGTCGAAACCGAGGGTGGTCGACCACCAGTGCATGTCGCGGCCGAGGATGACCTGTGGCGCGTACGTGACGGGCTTCCGGGTGGCGAGGGTGACCCGGGTGTGGCGGGCGAGCTCGACGCCGATCTGGGCGGCGGAGTTCCCGGCTCCGACGATCACGACGTGCTGGCCGGCGAACTGTTCCGGGGCGCGGTAGTCGGCCACGTGCACGGTCTGGCCGGTGAAGGTGTCGAGGCCGGGCAGCGCGGGCCGGTACGGGTTACCGAAGCCACCGGTGGCAGCGATGACCAGCGGGGCGGTGAGGGCCTGCTCGTCGGCGTGGACCTGATAGCCGCCGGGCGTGGCAGTGATGGTGTCGACGCGTGTTCCGGTGCGGATGTCGACGTCGAGGTGGGTGGCGTAGCGGCGCAGGTAGTCGGTGACCTCGTCGCGGTGGGGGTACCGGTCGGGATCGCCGGGGAACGACAGTCCGGGTAGCGAGCTGTAGCGGGCCGGGGAGAACAGGGTGAGGCTGTCGTAGTAGTGCGGCCAGGAACCGACCGGTTCGGGCCTGGCTTCGAGGACCACCGGCGCGAGACCGGCCTGGCGCAGGGCGTGGGCGGCGGCGAGCCCGGACTGGCCGGCGCCGATGACGATCGCGTCGCACGAGTCGGATGTGCTGGGGTGAACGGGACTGGACAATGGGCACCTCACAGGAACGGTCCTCCGTCCTGGAGGAACGCGGGCAGCGGTGAGCAACCGGCGACGCGTACGGGGCCGGCAGTGACAGGTTGTGGCGCGGGCGAGATATCGCCGCGCGGGTCAGTCGGGGTCGGTGGCGGTGCGGCGTTCGAGGAAGACCGTGTCGCGCCAGACGCCGTGGTGGCGTCCGATGCGTTCGCGCAGGCCGAGGGTGCGGTAGCCGGCGGACTGGTGCAGCGCGATGGAGGCCCGGTTCTCCGGGAAGATCGCGGTCTGCAGGGTCCAGAGCCCGGCGGCGTCGGCGGCGGTGACCTGCTGGTGGATCAGCGCCTTGCCGATCCCGCGCCCGCGTGAGCCGTCGGCGACATAGATCGAGGACTCGGCCACGCCGGCGTAGACCGGACGTGTCGAGACCGGCGCAAGGGCCGCCCAGCCGACGACGTGGCCGTCGAGCTCGGCGACCCACCGGTGCTCGGGCAGCCATCGGCGGTCGAGCTCGCGCCGTTCGGGGACCTCGGTGTCGAAGGTGGCGTGGCCGGTGGCGATGCCCTCGGCGTAGATGCGCCGGACTGCGGCCCGGTCGCCGGCCTGCATGGCACGGACGGTGACGTCGGCGGGCAGGTCGGTGGGACAGCACGGGCGCGGCCCGAGCATGCCCATGACGGCGTCGGCGGCATGCGGGAGCCCCGTGCAGCAGGCCGGATTGACCGTGACCAGGGTGGTGGTCTTCTCCTTGTGCAGGCTCACGAACCCGACGTCGGCGAGCTTGCGCAGGTGGTGGCTGCAGGTCGACTGGGAGATCCCGAGCTGTTCGGCCAGTTCCCCGACCGCGACCGCCCGTCCGGCTACCGCCACCGCGTGCAGCAGCCGCACCCGGGTCGGCTCGGCCAGGCAGGCGAACCAGCCGGCGTAGGTCTCGGCGTCGGCGACCGGCAGCTGCGCCGGCGCGTCCGACACGTCGGTCAGCGCCAACAGTGGTGTGCCGGTGCCCTGCTGGGCCGCGGTGGTGCTCATGCCGCCCAGTATCGACACACATCGATGGTTGCGTCAATCGATGGCCGTCGATACAGTCCCGACCAGCACATCGACGAGCGTCGATGAATAGACGAGCCAGTCCCTGGAGGTCGTGATGAGTGAGAACACGCTGCCGGTCGTGGTGGTCGGAGCCGGACCGGTCGGGCTCGCCGCCGCCGCGCACCTGCTCGACCGCGGACTGGAACCGCTGGTGCTGGAGGCGGGTGAACAGGCCGGTGCGCAGGTGCGGGAGTGGCACAACGTGCGGCTGGTCTCCCGGTGGGCCGAAGTGGTCGACCCGGTGGCGGAGAAGCTGCTGGCCCCGACCGGATGGACGCACCCGGACCCGGAGACCTACGCGACCGGGCAGGAGTGGGCGCAGCGCTACCTGCAGCCCTTCGCCGAGGTGCTGGGTAGCCGGGTGCGGTTCGGCAGCCGGGTGTCCGGTGTCGCCCGGCGCGGGCGGGACCGGGTGGTCGACGCCGGACGCGAGACCGAACCGCTGACCGTGCACGTGCAGACCGCGGTGGGAGAAGAGCGGATCCTCGCCCGCGCGGTGGTGGACGCCTCGGGGACCTGGGGCTCGCCGAACCCGCTCGGCGCGGACGGGCTGCCCGCCGCGGGCGAGCGCGCCGCGGCCGACCGGATCGTCTACCAGGTGCCGGACCTGGCCGACCCGAGCGTGCGGGCCCGCTACGCCGGTAGGCGGGTCGCGGTGGCCGGCAGCGGGCACTCGGCTCTGACCGCGCTGGTGGCGTTCGCCGAGCTGGCCGAGGACGCGCCGGGCACCCACGTGGACTGGCTGCTGCGTCGCGGACAGGTCGGCGACACCTTCGGCGGTGGCGAGGCCGACCAGCTGCCCGCCCGCGGAGCCCTGGGCCGGCGCGCCGCGGCCGCGGTCGAGGCCGGGCACGTCAGCACCGTGACCGCGTTCCGCACCAGCGCGGTCGAGCAGACCGGCGACGGGCTCGTGCTCGAGTCCCTCGACGGGCGCCGGCTCGCCCCGGTCGCCGAGGTCGTGGTGCTGACCGGGTTCCGCCCGGACCTGTCGTGGCTGGCGGAGGTGCGGCTGGACCTGGACCCGACCCTGCAGGCCGCCCGGGCCCTGGCACCGTTGATCGACCCGAACGTGCACTCCTGCGGCACCGTCTACCCGCACGGCGCCCGCGAGCTGACCCAGCCCGAGCCCGGGATGTTCGTGGTCGGGATGAAGTCCTACGGCCGCGCGCCGACGTTCCTGGCGATGACCGGCTACGAGCAGGTCCGCTCCGTCGCCGCCGCACTGGCCGGGGACCACGAGGCCGCCGAGCGGGTCGAACTGGTGCTGCCCGACACCGGGGTCTGCGGCGGCGCCGGACTGTTCGACGACCCCACCGCCGCCACCGCGGAGGCCGAGGGCGGCTGCTGCGGCCCGGCCGAACCGGTCGAGCAGACCGCACCGGCGCGAGCATGACCGACTGACCGCTGTCCAGCCCGGCGCGGCCCGCTGTCGCAGGCCGTGCCGGGCCTGCCGGAAGGCCACCGCGAATGCCCTCTGTGGAAACGACTGCCGCGCCCGGGTCGCTGAGCCCTGGCGGGCTGCGCCGGGTGCTGGTCGTGCTGTGCGTGACCGAGATCGTCAGCTGGGGCGTGCTCTACTACGCCTTCCCCGTGCTGGCCCCGGCCATCGCCGCCGACACCGGCTGGTCGATCTCGATGATCACCGCCGGGTTCTCCACCGGACTGGTGGTCTCGGCACTGGTCGGGATCCCGGCCGGGCGATGGCTGGACCGGATCGGGCCGCGCCCGGTCATGACCGCCGGCTCGATCTTGGGGCCGCCCGCCGTCGTCGGGATCGCGTGGGCGCCGACCCTGCCGCTGTTCTTCGCCGCGTGGGCGCTGGCCGGGGTGGCGATGGCCGGCACCCTCTACCCGCCCGCGTTCGCCGCGCTGACCCGCTGGTGGGGACCGCGGCGGGTCCGCGCGTTGACCGCACTGACCCTGCTGGCCGGACTGGCCTCCACGATCTTCGCCCCGCTCACCGCGGGACTGCTCACCGGGCTGGACTGGCGGAACACCTACCTCGTCCTCGCCGTCGCCCTCGCCGTGATCACCGTTCCAGCGCACCTGTTCGGCCTACGGGGGCCCTGGCCCGACCACGACCAGACAGCCGAGAGCGACCAGGCTGCCGGTTCGGCGCACGCCCCGCGCGAGATCGTGCGCAGCCGCGCGTTCTGGCTGCTGGTCCCGGCCATCGCACTCGGCACGTTCTCCGCGTTCGCGGTCGTGGTCAACCAGGTCCCGCTACTGATCGAACGCGGCCTGTCCACCACCGAAGCCGCCTGGGCACTGGGACTCGGCGGGCTCGGCCAGGTCCTCGGCCGCCTCGGCTACGGGCGCCTCGCCGCCGCGTTCTCGGTGCGGATGCGTGCCGTGGTGATCCTCGCCCTGTCCGCCGCGGCGACCCTGCTGCTCGGGCTGCTGCCCGGCCCCGAGGTCCTGCTCGTCGCCGCAGCGATGCTCGCCGGCGCCGCCCGCGGAGTGTTCACCCTGCTCCAGGCCACGGCGATCAGCGACCGCTGGGGCTCGGCCCACTACGGACGGCTCAACGGACTGCTCTCCGCGCCGGCGATGATCGCCACCGCCCTCGCGCCCTGGGCCGGCGCCGCCCTCGCCGTCGCCCTCGGCGGCTACCCCGCCGTGTTCATTCTGCTCGCCGCGATCGCCGCCCTGGCCGCGGTTCTGGCCACCGGCACCGTTCCCCGCCCCGCTCGTTTCGACGACACCGTGCCCCGACACGCCGACGTCTCGTCCTCCTCGCCGACCGCAACCGCGGCCGGCTCGGACGAGGTGGAGCACCGCTGATCCCGGCCACGGAGGTACAGCCATGTCCCCACACACCACCCCACCCGCCGACCGACCGGACACGCCGGAGCCGCCCATCCGGGAGATAGTGCGCGAGCACTACGCTGCCGCCGCGCGCCATTCCGCAGCCGGAGACTACGAGCAGGCGCTGCGGGCCGAGCAGCAGTTCGACCAGCCCGGATACGAGGCGAACTGCTGCGGCACCACCGGAACCACCGCCGTGTACGGGGGTCATCTCTATGGCGACGAGGCGGCCGAGACTCTCGCTGCGGCGCTCTCGGCGTCACTGGGCTGCGGGGTCCCGACCGCGGTCGCCGACCTGCATTCGGGCGAGACGGTGCTCGACCTCGGCTCCGGTGCCGGCGCCGACGTTCTGATCTCCGCCCGCCGGGTCGGGCCGCGCGGCCGGGTGATCGGGTTGGACATGACCCCGGAGATGCTCGACCTGGCCCGCCGCAACGCCGCTGCGGCCGGCGTCGACAATGTCGAGTTCGTCCACGGCTACCTCGAGGAGATCCCGCTGCCCGACGACTCGGTCGACGTCGTCCTGTCCAACTGCGTGATCAACCTGGCCGCCGACAAGGCCGTCGTGCTCGCCGAAGCCGCCCGGGTCCTACGTCCGGGCGGGCGGTTCGCCGTCTCCGACATCATCGCCGACACCGACATCGACCAGGCCACGCGCGATGACCCGCAACAGTGGACCGGCTGCATCGCCGGCGCGCTCACTCACCGGCAGTTCACCCACGCCCTGCATATGGCCGGGTTCGTCGACGTCGAGATCGCGAGACCCACCGGGTCCACCCCCGCGCGGTGGCCGCGATTGTGCGCGCCCACACCCCGGGGTGAGGGGACGTGACCGCCTGGGTGGGCTTCGGAGGGGCTGAGGAGGCCGCCGGTGGCGTCGTGGATCAGGTCCGCGTCCCCGGCTTGCCGGATCCTGCACGTCACTCGGGTGCGGCACGCCTGGTGTCGTCCGCGGTGGCCGGCGGCTCGCAGCGCGAGAGGAGATCGCCGTCGCGGCTGATGAGTTTCGGGTTGTCGGCGTGCTCGAGCCGCAGGAGTTGGTGCAGCATCCCGTCGAGGCTGAGCGCGTCGTTGATCTGGTCGACCAGATCGGGTTCGAGCCGGTACCAGCTCCATGTGCCGCGTCGTTCCCTCGACATGACCCCGGCTTTGACCAGCACGCTCAGGTGGTGGCTCAAGGTTGATTGCGGCTGGGGGAAGGCTTCGATGAGGTCGCAGAAGCAGAGCTCGGCGTCGGGGGCCTGGCGGGCCAGGCCGACCAGCTGGAGCCGTAGCGGATCGGCGAGTGCCTTGAACAGCTCGGCGGCGGCACCGGCCACGGTCTCGACGCCGTCGAGCGGTTGATCCTCGACGAGATCGGTGGCGTGCGAGCTGAGCTGTTCTCCCATCGCGGTCGAGGATACTGGGTGATGCTCAGGAGTTCGGCGAGATGGTCAGCTGGTAGCCGAGTCCGCGTACCGCCTCGATGCGGACGTCGGCTCCGGCGGCGGCGAGCCGGCGGCGCAGGCGCGTGATGTGCACGCTCAGGGAGTTGTCCGAGCCGGATGTCTGGTCGCCCCAGATGGCGGTGACCAGTTCGCGGCGGCTGACCACGGCGTCCGGACGCGCGGCGAGGTAGCGCAGCACCAGGTGTTCGCGCAGCGGCAGCCGGATCGGTGTGTCGTCGAGCCACATCCGTGGGGCGACGCTGTCGATGCGCAGCCGGCCCAGCTGGATCGGCAGCGGGCGGGTCGCGAGGGACCGTGGCGCGCCGAGGGCGGCGCTGAGCAGGGTGAGCAAGGCGTTCGGTTCGAAGGGGCGGGCGGTGACGGTGGCGCCCCGGGCGGCGGCCTGCGCCGCCAGCTCGCCGTCGTCGCGACCGACCCCGACGATCACTCGCACCCCGGGATCGAGCGTGTGTAGCACGTCGAGGAAGTCTGCCGGGCTCAACCGCCCCCCGGCCGGGGCGAGCACGACCGCATCCGGGCAGGTGCGCCCGGCCACCAGCAGCGCTGCGGCCGTGTCGTGCACCGGGTGCAGGTCGACGGGTTGGCCGGTCAGGGCCCGCGCGACCTGCTCGGCGGTGTGTTCGTCGGCGACGAGCAGCACCGCCGCCGGCCCTGTGCGCCCGCCGGCGTCGGCCAGGCAGGCTCGGCGGCGGATCTGCACGGGAGAACGGCCGTCGGTCTCCCAGGTCTCGGTCATCATCGCGGCTTCCTCAGCCGAACTTGCCCGAGATGTAGTCCTCCGTGCGCTTGTCGGCCGGGTCCTCGAAGATCTTCCGGGTTCGGTCGAACTCGACCAGGGTGCCGACGCGGTCGCCGTGCTCGTCGGGTTGGGCGGTGAAGAACGCGGTGCTGTGCGAGACGCGGGCGGCCTGCTGCATGTTGTGGGTGACGATCACGATGGTGAAGTTCTGCACGAGCTCGCCCATCAGGTCTTCGATCTTGGATGTCGCGATCGGGTCGAGCGCCGAGCAGGGCTCGTCCATCAGCAGCACGTCCGGCCGGGTCGCGATGGCCCGGGCGATACACAGACGCTGTTGCTGTCCACCGGAGAGGCCGTAGGCGTTCTGCTTGAGCTTGTCCTTGACCTCGTCCCACAGCGCGGCGCCGCGCAGGGCTTGCTCGACGGTGTCGTCGAGGTGGTCCTTGGCGCCGGTGACGCGGGGGCCGTAGGCGACGTTGTCATAGATCGACTTGGGGAACGGGTTCGGCTTCTGGAAGACCATGCCGATCCGGCGGCGGACCTCGATCTCGTCGACGCCGGGCCCGTAGATGTCGGTGCCGTGGTAGGTCACGCGCCCTTCGACCCGCGCGCCGGGGACCAGGTCGTTCATCCGGTTCAGGCAGCGCAGCACGGTGGACTTCCCGCAGCCCGACGGCCCGATCAGCGCGGTGATCCGGCGGTCGTCGAACTGCAGATCGACGTCCCGGACGGCGAGGAAGTCGCCGTAGTAGACGTGCAGGTTCTCCGTCGCCATCGCGGCACCGGCCGAACGTGGCTGTTCGGGCGCTCGGTCACCGACCGCGAGGTGGATACCGGCGGTGTCCTGGGCGGTCCCGGGTGGGGAGGTGGGGCTCATGTGCTGGTCCTTTCCGGGGTTCACCATCGACGTGCGAACCGGTTGCGCAGCACGATCGCGGTGCCGTTGAGCGCCAGCAGGATGACGATCAGCAGCAGGATCGCGGCGTAGGTCAGGGGGATGAACGCTTCGCGGGACTGGAGGGCGAAGTTGAAGATCTGGACGGGCATGACGGTGTAGCGGGAGAACAACCCGTCGGGGGTGAAGGTGATGAACGTGGTCGCGCCGACCAGGATCAGCGGTGCGGCTTCACCGACGGCCCGCGACAGCGCCAGGATGGAGCCGGTCGCGATCCCGGGCACCGCGGCGGGCAGCAGCTGGCGCCACACCGTCTGCCAGCGGGTGGCCCCGACGGCCAGTGAGCCGTCACGGATCTCGCGCGGGACCGCGCGCAACGACTCGCGGGTCGCGATGATCACCACCGGCAGGATGAGCAGGGCCAGGGCGATCGAGCCGGACAATGCGACGGCGCCGAAGTTCAGCGGTGCCCGCACCACGAAGGCCAGCACCAGGATCCCGAAGATGATCGACGGGACGGCGGCCAGGTTCTGCACGTTGAGCTCGATCGCCCGGTTGAACCAGCGCCGGGGGTCGGCGTACTCCTCGAGGTAGATCGCCGCGGCGATGCCCAGCGGCAGCGCGATCAGCGCGGTGACCCCGACGACGAGGAGCGTGCCGACGATGGCCGGCTGCACGCCGGCGGTCGCCGGGCGGATCGTCGAGGGCGCCTGGGTGATCAGGTTCGCATCCAGCCTGCTCACCCCGGAGACCACGATGGTGATCAGCACGTAGAACAGGAACAGCGCGGCCACCAGCAGGCACGCCCACAGCACGGAGACGAACACCGTGGAGGCCACATCGCGGCGCCGCCGGTCCGGGGTCAGCGCACGAGCGGGCGCGGTGCGGGCGGTGTCGGTAGCAGTCATCAATACACCTGCCGGAAGCGGCGGACCAGCCGGATGCTGATCAGGTTGATCGTCAAGGTGATCACGAACAGCAGCGCCCCCACGGCGAACAGCGAGTAGTAGACGGGGCTGCCTTGGGGGGCGTCACCGCTGGCGATCTGGGCGATGAACGCGGTCATCGTCTGGGCCTCGTCGCGGGGATCACCGGTCAGGCGGGCCAGGTTGCCGCCGGCGACAGCGAGGATCATCGTCTCCCCGACCGCCCGGGACAGCCCCAGCACGACCGCGGCGATGATCCCGGACAGCGCCGCCGGGAAAACCACCTGCAGGGTGGTGATCCGCCGATTGGCGCCGAGGGCATACGAGCCCGCGCGCAGCGCTTGAGGCACCGCCGACATCGCGTCCTCGGACAGCGACGCGACCGTCGGGACGATCATGAATCCCATGACGATCCCGGCAACGAGCAGGTTGTAGATGTTCGGGATCCCCAGCAGCGGCTGCAGAATCGGGGTGAGCGCGGTCAGGGCGAGGAACCCGTAGACCACCGTCGGGATGCCCGCCAGCAGCTCCAGGACCGGCTTGATGACCTTGCGGGCCCGCACGGTGGCGTACTCGGACAGGAACATCGCGATGCCCAGCCCGACCGGGATCGCCACGGCCAGGGCGATGCCGGTGGCCATGAACGTCGCCGAGACCAGGGGCAACACGCCCCAGTCCTTGTCCCAGGAGTACTTGTCGCCGAACGAGGCGGTCCAGGTGGTGCCGGTGAGGAACTCGATCGGGCTGACGTGGGCGAAGAAGGTGAACAGCGGGACGACGAGGGCGACGATGATGCCCACCGTCACCAGCACCGACACCCCGGCCGCGGCGGCCAGCAGGCTCTCGATGATCTTCTCGCCGACCCGGGGTGAGCGGGGGGTCAGGTCACGGCCGGAGCCGCCCGCGCTCGAGCGCGGGCGGCCGGCGGTGGTCACCGCCATCGGCTCAGCCTCCGGCCTGCTGGCGGAGCTGGTCCAGCTTGGCGGTGGAGTCCTGCTTCTGCTGGTCGGTCATCGGCACGAACTGCGCGGCCTGCACGATCTCGTCGTTGCGCTGCAGGTAGAACTCCAGGAACGACACGACCTGCGGCTTGGCGAGCCCGGCATCGGAGGCGTAGATGAACAGCGGCCGGCCCAGTGGGGTGTAGGAGCCGTCCTGGACCGTCTGGGCGGACGGGGCCACGCAGCCGTCGCCGCCGTCGACCTGCAGTGCCTTGAGCTGCTGCTGGTTCTCCTCGAAGTAGGAGAACCCGAAGTAGCCCAGCGCGCCCGGGGAGCCGGTGACGCCCTGGACGGTGACGTTGTCGTTCTCCGAGGGGCTGTAGTCGGTGCGCGATGCCCCCTCCTCACCGACGATCTCGTCGGTGAAGTAGTCGAAGGTGCCCGAGTCCGCGCCGGCCCCGAACAACTGCAGTGGCTCGGCCGGGAACGACGGGTCAACCTGGTTCCAGGTCGTGACCTGCGAGCCGGGCGCCCACATCGCGCGCAGCTGCTCCACGCTCAGGCAGTTGGCCCAGGTGTTGGCCGGGTTGACCACGACGGTCAGCGCGTCGTTGGCCACCTGCAGCTCCTGGAAGGCGATCTCGTTCGCCTCGCACTGCTGCCGCTCGGTGTCGGAGATCGGGCGCGAGGCGTTGGAGATGTCGGTCTCGCCGTTGCAGAACTTCTGGAAGCCACCACCGGTCCCCGAGGTACCCACGGTGACGTTCACCTCGGGGTTCTCCCCCTGGTAGAGCTCCGCCGCCGCGGACGACAGCGGCTCCACCGTCGAGGACCCGTCGATCAGCACCGGCCCGGAGACCTGCTCACCCCCCGGCCCGTCCTGCTGCTGCGCACCGCCGCCACACGCCACCAGCGTCACGCTGGCAGCGACAGCGACCAGGGCAGCCGATGCCCTGCGCATGTGTCGAACACTCACGGACTTGGCCTCTCTCGTCGAGGTCGAGACGGCGCCCGTAGCTGTGAGCGTCCGCCGAAGACGCTTGGATCGAACAATGCCGATATGAATGCCGAGTGAACGTGGCCTGACTTCTCACTCCTGGATCCACAACATTCGATCTAGGTGGCTCCGAGCGGTGCGCTCACCGGGAGCGGGCGAGCTTGGCCAGCCCTGCTGCGGGCAGGCAGGCGAACGTCGTCACGCCACCCGCTGCGAGATCGGCGTCGCCGCTCAGGAGACCTCACAGGGCCAGGGCCAGGGCGACCGCGACAATCGCCTGACCGAGGACGCGCGAGACCGGGTCCCTGACCGGCGTCGGTGGCCGGTCGCGGCGGGGGTGGCCGCGCCGTCATGACATCGCGGTGCTGTCACCGACCTCGCCGGGGTCGTGCATGGATCACTCCAGTCGTGCCGATAGAATCGACAAAGCTCGATCCAGTGATCCTGCGAGGTTGCACTCTGCTTCGACAGACGTCAATATAGAAGCATGTCTAACAAAGAGTCGCCGGGCGTGGCGTCGTCGTGCTGGTCGCCGCTGGTCGGCCAACCGATCTCCCCGGAGCACGCGAGCGAGATCTCCCGCGTGTTCAAGGCCCTCGGAGACCCCGTCCGACTGCGCCTGTTGTCCCTGATCGCCTCCCACGCCGGCGGCGAGGCCTGCGTGTGCGACCTGACCGAGGTCTTCGACCTGTCCGGCCCGACGATCTCGCACCACCTCAAGGTCCTGCGCGAGGCCGAGCTGATCACCGGTGAACGCCGCGGCACCTGGATCCACTACCGCGTCGTCCCACAGCGACTCGCCTCACTGGCCGACCTGCTGATCCCGACCACCGCGGAGGCCGTCGCATCATGAGCACGGAGAACACCACCGGCGCCGCCCAGCAGGCGGCCACCGACCCGACCGAGGCCGGCGTCGTCGCCCGCTTGTCCACCCTCGACCGCTTCCTGGCGGTCTGGATCATCGTCGCCATGGTCGCTGGGCTCCTGCTCGGCCGCCTGGTCCCCGGGCTCGCCCCCGCCCTGGACGCCCTGGCGATCGACGGCATCTCGCTGCCGATCGCGCTCGGCCTGCTGATCATGATGTATCCGGTGCTGGCGAAGGTCCGCTACGACCGCCTCGACACCGTCACCGGCGACCGCAAGCTGTTGATCACCTCGCTGGTGCTCAACTGGGTCCTCGGCCCGGCACTGATGTTCGCCCTGGCCTGGCTGATGCTGCCCGATCTGCCCGAGTACCGGACCGGGCTGATCATCGTCGGGCTCGCCCGCTGCATCGCCATGGTGATCATCTGGAACGACCTGGCCTGCGGTGACCGCGAGGCCGCCGCCGTACTGGTCGCGTTGAACTCGGTGTTCCAGGTCGTCATGTTCGGCGTGCTCGGCTGGTTCTACCTGGTCGTGCTGCCCGGCTGGCTCGGCCTGCCCGTCACCGACGTGTCGTTCTCCACCTGGGACATCGTGAAGTCGGTGCTGGTGTTCCTCGGGATCCCGCTGCTGGCCGGGTATCTCACGCGCCGGTTCGGCGAGAAGGCCAAGGGCCGGGCCTGGTACGAGGAGACGTTCCTCCCGCGGATCGGGCCGTTCGCGCTCTACGGGCTGCTGTTCACCATCGTGCTGCTGTTCGCGCTGCAGGGCGAGGCCATCACCTCCCAGCCGTTCGACGTCGCCCGGATCGCGCTGCCGCTGCTGGCCTACTTCGCCCTGATGTGGGCCGGCTCCTACGCCGTCGGCTGGGCGGTCGGGATGGGCTACGAGCGCACCACCACGCTCGCGTTCACCGCCGCCGGCAACAACTTCGAGCTCGCCATCGCGGTCGCGATCGGCACGTTCGGTGTCACCTCCGGGCAGGCGCTCGCGGGGGTGGTGGGGCCGCTGATCGAGGTGCCGGTGCTCGTGGCGCTGGTCTACGTGTCGCTGTGGCTGCGCCGCCGCATGTTCCCCGCAACGGACACGTCGCTGTCTCGATCGAGCGAGCCCCGATGAGCACCCGCTCGGCCGGCGAGTAGCGGACATGTCATGGACGCCTTCTCGTCCGACGCCACGCCGGTCGTCGTCGCCATCGCGCGACGGCGCCCGGCCGGCGGTCGCACCCTCGAACACTTCGCCCTCACCAGCCCACACGCCCGGCTTCACCAGACCGTCGACGAGCTGGCCCGCAGATTCCACGGCATCTTCGGCTCCGAGACGATCGAGGCCGTGGTCGTGGACGTGTTCACCGAGCTGGCGCTGACCGCCCGCATCACCACCCACCTGCCCGTGCTCGCCGCCCGCCACGCCCGCGAGCGGCTCGCGGCAGCAGCCCGATGCCAAGGAGCCACCGTGACCACCGCAGCCGCGGTTCCCGAAGTCCTGTTCGTCTGCGTGCACAACGCCGGGCGCAGCCAGATGGCCGCCGCCCTGCTGGCCCACCACGCGAACGGCGCCGTCCGGGTCACCTCGGCCGGATCCGCCCCGGCCGACAGCATCAACCCCGCCGTCCGCGACGTCATGACCGAGATCGGCCTGAGCCTGGACACCGAGTTCCCCAAGCGCCTCACCACCGAGGCGGTCGAAGCGGCCGATGTCGTGATCACCATGGGCTGTGGTGACGCCTGCCCGGTGTTCCCCGGCAAGCGCTATCTCGACTGGGAGCTGACCGACCCCGCCGGCAAGACCGCCGAGCAGATCCGCCCCATCCGCGACGACATCGACGCCCGGGTACGCCACCTACTTGCCGAGCTGACCGGTACCCTGACCGAAGCGGCGACGTCGTGACCGCCACGCCGGCGGTGCTGTTCGTCTGCGTCCGCAACGGCGGCAAGTCCCAGATGGCCGCCGGGCTCATGCGCAAGGCCGCCGGCGACCGGGTCGAGGTCCATTCTGCCGGCACCGACCCGGGGGAGACGATCAACGCCCTGTCCGCGCAGGCGCTGGCCGAGTCCGGCGCGGACATCAGCGGCGAGTCCCCGAAGTCGATCAATCCCGAGCTGCTCCGGCGCGTCGACCTCGTGGTCACTCTTGGTCGGGAAGCACGGGTCGACGCCGGTGACACCGAGGTCCGTACCTGGGACACCGACGAGCCCTCCGCCCGCGGGATCGAGGGACTCGACCGCATGCGCCTGATCCGTGACGACATCGCCGCCCGGGTCGACGACCTGCTCGCCGAACTGACCGGCCCGAGCCCGAACCCGTGACCCGTACCCCTGACACCGCCGATCGCGACCTGCTCGTGGTCGTGATCGGCGGTGGCCAGGCCGGCCTCGCCGCGGGCTACTACCTGCGCCGAGCGCAGGTCCCGTTCGTCATCCTCGATGCCCAGACCGGGCCCGGCGGCGCCTGGCGACACGGCTGGGACTCGCTGCGCTTGTTCTCCCCCGCGCGCTACAGCCCTCTGCCCGGGTGGTGGATGCCCGATCAGCCGGGAGAGCCCTTCCCGAGCGCCGGCCACGTTCGCACCTACCTGAACGACTACGAGCGGCGTTACGCACTCGACGTCCGCCGTCCCGTCGATGTCACCGCAGTGCAGGCCTACCCGGACCACCTCGCCGTCAGCACCGCGCAGGGCACCTGGCGTGCCCGGGCGGTCATCAGTGCGACCGGCACCTGGCGCTGCCCGCACGTCCCCCGTCTACCCGGCCGTGCCGAGTTCACCGGCCGCCAGATCCACACTGTCAACTACCACCGACCCGCCCCGTTCCGGGGGCAGCGCGTCGGCGTGGTCGGTGGCGCGAACTCCGCCGCGCAGATCCTCGCCGAGGTCTCCACCGTTGCGACGACGCACTGGTTCACCCTGGCCCCACCGCGATTCCTGCCCGACGATGTCGACGGCCGCGTCCTGTTCGATGTCGCCACCCGACGCGAACTCGCCCGGCGCCAGGGGCGCCCGGACACCGGCGGGGTCGCGGCGCTCGGCGACGTCGTCATGATCCCCAGCGTCAAGGCCGCCCGCGACCGCGGTGTGCTGCGGGCCGAGCCCATGTTCGACCGGCTGACCGCCATCGGCGTCGCCCGCGACGACGGCACGATCACCGACCTCGACGCCATCATCTGGTGCACCGGTTTCCGCCCGGCCCTCGACCACCTCGACCCGCTCGGCCTCAGCACCGACGAGCACGGACACCCGCGCACCAACGGCACCCGCAGCATCGACGAACCCCGCTTGCACCTACTCGGCTACGGCGACTGGACCGGCGCCGCCGCCGCAACTCTCATCGGCGCGGGACGAACGGCCCGCACGTGCGTAGAACAGATCATCGGCCGACCCGCTCGTAGGCCCGAGCCGGATCGCGATCGCCCCGACCCGCTGCCGAGCACGACGCCTAGCGCGCCGGCAACGTGAGCAGACGCTTCCGGATCATTCGGTTGGCTTTCGCGGGGGCGGTTCCCAAGGGTGAAGGCGGGGATCCAGCGTGGGACGTTGTCCCGATAACGCGCGTGGTCGTCGCCGAACCGGTGGGCTAGCCGCGGTTCCTCAACGCGAGGGACCATGATCGTGACGAAGAGCGCGAACACGACAAGCCAGGCCAGGAGGCTCAGGGACCGCGTTGCGATCGTCTCGCCGACGAGGATGGCCAGAACTGCACTGAACATCGGGTGGCGCACGTGTCGATAGGGCCCGTGCACTACCAGGGTGCGCGGTGGGTCCTGTGGCGACAATGTTCCCTCGCCCTCCTGGGCGAAGAGGCTGATCGTCCAGGCGAGCATCGCGACGCCGCCCGCGATCAGCAGGGCGCCGACCGTCAGGGCCAGGTAGCCGAGTACCGGCCCAAGATCGACCGGAGCGGGTCCCATGATCGTTACGATCAACCCCGGAATGATGATCGTGACCGTTACCGGACCGAGCAGTATCGCCCGCAGGTGCTGTACCAGCATGATGTTGACCTCCTGGCCGCATGTGCGGAGCCCAAGGGCGGGGTGCGCGGCCCCCGCCCGCTATGACCGAACGCCGATCCAACGCGGAACTCGGCCGCGCAGGCGCCCGTAGGCCGTTCCGAACTGTCGCTGCAGGTGCCTTTCCTCGACCGCTACCCAGGCGCGCACGACTACGGCCAGTTCGATGGCCAGCAGCGCGGCCCGCAGTGAGCCTCGGGCGACGGCGAGCCCGGCGGTGGCGGCGACGAAGCCCGCGTACTGGGGGTTGCGGCTGTAGTTGTAGATCCCGCCGGTGATCAGCTCACCAGTCTCGCCGCCGTTGAGCTGCTGCGGGCTCGCGAACGGCGTCATGCCGGCTCCTGCGAGAGCCGTCCCGGCGGCGGCGACGGCGTAGCCGGCGACGCGCCGGCCGGGCGGCACGTCGCGGTGGCGGGCGAGGGACGCGGTGAGCAGGACTCCGAACGCCGCATAGGCAGCCCACATCATCATCTGGGTTCCCCGCCGCAGGGTTCCGTTGCGGTCCAGCTCGTTCCGCATCCGGTGAAGGAGCGGGATCGTGGCGACCGTGAGGACGGTGTTGGCCAGGCGTGCCGCTCGGTCTGTCGTGGTCATGGGTGAGACCTCTGGTGTGCCTGTGTCTCTCGTGCGGCAGCGGGCGGTTCGGGGCTGCAGCATGCGCATCCATTCGGGCAACCACTGTGGTGCGGCGGTTGTGCCGGGGCGGATCCCGGATCGGTGTCGAGCGGCGACGGTCCGGTGGCCACCTTGTGGGGTGTGGCCGGTCGGGGTGCCGGCGCGCAGCAGGGGTCGTCCGGTTCCGGCGCGGGCTCGACCGTGATGTGGTGTCGCCCCAAGGTGGCCGGGGCGGCGGTCAGACCGGGCAGGGTCCGTGTCCGCGCGGCGCGGACGGCGTTGAGGATGACCAGCACCTCCGCGGCCTCGTGGATCACCACGACGGTGGCCAGGCCCAGGACGCCGAACGCGGCAAGCGGGATCAGCGCGCCGATGATCAGCAGCGAGAAGCCGACATTCTGCAGCATGATCGTGCGCGCGTGGCGGGCGTGGGCGAGGTTCTGCGGGAGGTGGCGCAGGTCCTCGCCCATCAACGCGACGTCGGCGGTTTCGATGGCGACATCAGTGCCCATGGCGCCCATGGCGATGCCGACATCGGCGGTGGCCAGCGCCGGGGCGTCGTTGACGCCGTCACCGACCATGGCGATCCGGCGGCCCCGGGCGATTTCGGGCAGCAGGCGGGCCTTGTCCTCGGGGCGCAGTTCGGCGTGCACGACGTCGATCCCGGCCTGCTCGCCGAGCGTCGCCGCGGTGCGATGGTTGTCGCCGGTGAGCATGGCGACCTCGATCCCGAGCGCGCACATGCGGCGAACGGCGTCGGCGGCTTCGGGGCGCAGCTCGTCCCGGACGGCAACGGCGCCGAGCAGCGTGCCGCCGCGCTCGAGGAGTACGACCGTTGCCCCCTGGTCCTGCAACCGCGCGACGTCCTCGGCCAACGGGCCGGCGTCGACCCAGCCGGGCTTGCCCAGCCGCAGCTCGACCCCGTCGCGGACGCCGGTCAGGCCGTGCCCGGGCACGGCGGTGACATCGTCGGCGGGCTCTATCGCGACCGACCACGGTGCCGCCTCGGCGGCGGTGAGGACTGCCCGGGCCAGTGGGTGCTCGCTCCGGGATTCCAGCGCGGCGGCGGTGGCCAGCACGTCGGTGTGGTCCTCGCCGGGTGCGGCGAGAACCTCGACCACCTCGGGTCGGTTGCGGGTCAGGGTGCCGGTCTTGTCCAGCGCGACAGCTCTGATCCGGCCGAGCTCCTCCAGCGCCGCACCACCCTTGACCAGAGCGCCGTGCCGGCTGGACGCGCCGATCGCGGCGACCACGGTCAGCGGTACCGAGATCGCCAGCGCGCACGGTGACGCGGCCACGAGCACGACGAGGGCGCGTTCGAGCCAGAGCACCGGGTCGCCGAACAGCGCGCCCAGCCCGGCGATCAGCACGGCCAGGACCATGATCGCGGGAACCAGCGGGCGCGCGATCCGGTCGGCGAGGCGCTGACCGGAGCCCTTGCGCTCCTGGGCCTGCTCGACGATGTGCACGATCCGCGCCAGCGAGCTGTCCGAGGCCGGGGCGCTGACCACGACCTCGATCGCGCCACCGCCGTTGATCGTCCCGGCGTAGAGGTCGTCACCCGGGCCCGCCTCGACCGGGACCGACTCACCGGTGATCGCGGAGGTGTCCAGACTGGTCCGCCCGGTCCGGATGGCGCCGTCGGTCGCGGCCCGCTCACCGGGGCGCAGGATCAGGACGTCGCCGACGACGAGATCGTCAGGGGAGACGGTGACCTCGTCGCCGTCACGCAGCACCGAGGCCGATGGTGGGACCAGCCCGAGCAGGGCGCGCAGGCCGCGGCGAGTCCGGGTTACGGCATGGTGTTCGAGCCCTTCGGCGATGGAGAACAGGATCCCGAGCAGGGCGGCCTCGGCGATCTGTCCGAGTGCGACGGCGCCGATCGCGGCGATCGTCATCAGGGTGCCGACACCGATCCGGCCGTGGCGCAGGTTGCGCAGCGCGTCGGGCACGAACGTCGACGCCGCGACCACGGCCGCGACCAGCTCGACCCCGCCGATCAGTAACGCCGGACCACCGACGGCGAGGGCGATCACCCAGGCGACGGCGAGCAGCACCGCAGCGACCGCGGCGAGCTGCAGTTCCCGGACCTGCCAGATACGGCCGGGCCCCTCGTCGCCTCCCGCAACCCTGTCGTTCGCGGGTGCGGGCGTCGTGCCGGACTCAGACACGATCGGCTCCTTCCAGGAGCGCGTCGCCGGCCCCGGCGGTGTCGCCGCCGGTGTCGGTGTCGATGTCGAGCAGCACCGACAGCACGGCGCGGCCCCGGTCGGAGAGCTGGTACATCACCATCCGGCCGTCCCGGCGTGAGGTCACGATCCCGGCCGTGCGCAGCTGGCGCAGGTGGTGTGACACCAGTGCTTGCGACGCACCGACGACCCAGGCGGTGTCGCACACACACAGCTCGACACCCTGGAGAAGGGCGGCCGCGATCCGCAGCCGGGTGGCATCCCCGAGCCCGCGGGCCATGTCGGCGGCCGGTTCGACACGAGTGGTGTCGGGCAGCGCGGCACGGATCCGTTCGGCGTGCGGAAGATCGAGACAGAGCAGGTCACACGCGTCATCCATGGCCATCCAAATATTCTAACGATCGTCGATATGTTTGGGTAGTGCTGTCCGGAGGCCAGAGCACCGGAGGGCGGATGTACTCTACGAGCCGTCGAAGATGCAGGCCGGTGACATGACGTCGGGTCCGTCACGACGGCGGAGCAGGCCCGTTGCCTTCTGAGGAGGGGTGGGTGAGCGTGCGTACTGCGATACGCGGTCCCGCAACCCCGTTCGTCGTCCTGCTGTTGGCCGTGCTCGTGCGCACCGCGTTCGGCCCCCTCCTGGCCTGCCACGACATACCGCAGGAACGGTCGGTGGCGATGGTCGCCTCCGTCACGGTGGCTCCGGACCAGGAGACCGCAGAATGTCCCGGCTGCGGGCCCGATGAGTCTCCCGATGCGGAGAGCCTCACCAGGAGTCTCGCAGCCGAGGATCTGCTCTCACCGAACGAGGCAGATCCGTGTACCCCGGACCGGCCCTGTCACGGCCCGAGCGGATCGCACGCCGCCGAGGAGGCCGCGCTACGCGGACTCGACAACCCGCGTGACCCGGGCCCCGCGCTCGTCCCCGCGTGCCTGGGGCCGGCCCGGGCGGAGCGGCACGTCGCGTCCGCGCCGACGTTGAGCCCGGTTCCTCCGGCGGCGGTTCGCGCGCCCGTCGCCGTGCTCTGCGTCGATCGGAACTGATCCGCCCGGCGCCGGGGTCGACTTCCCGTCCGTGACCGGCCGCTGAGGCCGTCTTGCGGGATGTCGCGTCCGGAACCACCGCAGCGGAATCCGATTCGCGACGCCAGGTCGCCTGGTCTGCCCGGAGGGCCTTCCATGTCACGCGCTACGCGCAACCGCACATCGTCGTCCCACACGCCTCGCCGTCTGTCCAACACGACGCTGTCCCTGCTCATCGCCGGCGTGTTCGCCCTCGTCGTGGCCGTGCTGTTCGGCCTCACACGCCTCGGCAGCGATACCCCGGACAACAGCTCCGAAGCCGCAGCGGTCGCGGTCCGGGACAACAGCCACCGGCTGTCGACCGCACCCGGCGCCACGGTGAACTTCGTGGAGTTCCTCGACTTCGAATGCGAGGCCTGCGGCGCGGTGTATCCGGCGATCGAACAGCTCCGCCAGCAGTACGGCGACCGCGTCAACTTCGTCATCCGCTACTTCCCCGGGACCGGCCACTTCAACGCCGAGCGTGCTGCCCGCGCGGTGGAGGCGGCCGCCCAGCAGGGCCGGCTCGAGGAGATGTATCGGCTGATGTTCGAGACCCAGGAGGAGTGGGGCGAACAGCAGGTCCCGATGGACGATCGCTTCCGCAGATACGCCGAGCAGCTCGGACTCGACATGGCCCGCTACGACGCGACCTACAACGACCCCGCGACCCGCGAACGCGTCCTCGCCGACCGCGAGGACGGCCTGGCCCTCGGTGTGCGGGGCACGCCGACGTTCTTGGTCAACGGCGAGCAGCTCAACCCGAAGTCCTACGACGATCTGACCCGTGCGCTCGACGACGCACTGGCGAAGAGCTGATCAACGATGACCGACATTCTCGACAGGCACCGGTCCTCCCGTGCCGCTCGGGCCGGTCTGGGCATCGCACGCGGCCGTTGGGGTCGCAGTGGGAATCCTGAGGAAGCCGGCATCGGCGAGTGGGTTGTCCGCCACCGTGTGATGAGGGCTGCCGGTGCGGCCGGCTCCGCCCTCGCGTTCATCCTCGCCTGGCACCTCCGCCGCCAACAGACCTTCAAGCGGCACCGGGCGCAAGCCTCCCGGATCCGCCTCCGAACCTCGCCGACAGACCCGGGCCGAGGCCAGCTGGAAGTCACGAACGACAGTGACCAGCCAGTCCACGCGGCGCTGATCCGGCCGGTCCGCATCCGGACAGCACGCTCGGGCCGCACCGCGTGGCTCTCCCGAACGACGCTCACCGTCGAGCACCCGATCACCGTCGACAGGACACTCTGGCCGGGCTCGTCCATCTCCATTGCCGCAACGGCATTCGACGCGATGCCGGTCCTGTACTTCAGCAATACCCAGGGACACAGCTGGGTACGCGACGTGCACGGGCACCTGCGCGCGATCGCTCGTGTGCAGGATCAGGTCTCTGGACACTTGTCGTGATTCTTCCGCGCTGAAGCGGCCTCGGTGCCCCTCCGAGGCAGCAGACGCCGCCGCCGGGGCAGTGGCCGGATCGCTATGCCGAGACGCCACGACCTGATCGAGCAGGTCCAGCACGCCTGTTGCTCGACGAGCCTGCGGGCGAGCACATCCCGGTGATGATGCAGGCGCGCCTGCGCGTCCGGGGTGACCAGGATCAGCCCGCCGCCCGCGCCTGCTGTTCGACGGACGCGTTGACGACCTGGACCTTGTCACCCTCGACCAGGTCGTTGAAGAACATCTGTGCCGGCTCGGGATCGAGCTTCACGCACCCGGCGGAGGACCTGGCCCGGTCACCACCATGGAAGGCCACACCACCGTCGGCGAAGAACACCGACCACGGCATCGGAGCGGGCTGGCCATCCGGGCCGTTGAACTCCCCGCTCACGTGATCGGCGGACTTGCGGTAAACACGAAACGAGTGGCCCACCGGAGTCTCCTGCCCGGCACCGCCAGAGGCGATCGGAACGGGACCGTAGGAGACGGCGCCGTCCTTGACGAGCCACGCTCGTTGGGACTCCAGGTCGACACACGCCCTCGTCGATACCGTGCACGGGGTACCCGGCACCAACGCCTCGGCGTGAGCCTCCCGCGCAACGGCGCTGCTTTCCGGCCCGGCGGCCGCGACCGCGGTACCGGCCAGACCGACACCGATCACCGCGACCATCCCCGCGAGGAGTGCGCCGACCCGTCGAATCCCGAAGCGCACCCGAGATACCTCCATGCGTCGTCAAGTACCGAGGAGAGCGACGACTTTCCGATTCGTCCGCTCCCTATCAACGACGGGTGAGCGCCACGCGGAGTTGCTTCAGCAGAAGGACGCTCGGTGACCGGCCTGTCACGCAGGACGAGCGGTCGGGCGAAACGACGGTAGGACGACAGCGCGGTGCGCGCGATGACACTGCTGCCACCGGCCGCGTTACACCCGGGGGCGTCAGGTACGGCGCGGCCAGGGCTCAGGCGGCCGGACGCGGCTGTCGGCATGGGTCGTTTCTCGCCACCCGTCGACCGGTCGGGAGCCCGCAGGTTGAGATTGTCGACAACACGCGTCGCTAATCAGCGTCGGAGAACGGTCGCGCCGTAGCCGCTCTCATCTTGCTGCCGCTGAGCACTCTCATCCCTGTGCGCGTCCCATACCGGCTGACATTTCCGTGGCGCTTCCTGCTGGAACGACCTGGCTTTCCGCTGCGTGTGGAACGACACCAGGACGACAGCGTTGACGCGCGACCAAGATAACAGCGCCGTCGGATCGGCTCCCGGACATGGTCGCTATCCGCTATGGGCGCCGTCCTCGACGACGGCGATCGGATTGCCGGGATGTCGCCCGCGCGGGCCTCGACGCCGCGGTCCGGCGTGCCGATCACATTGGTACGGTTCGGTTACTGTGAGCGACACCGTCGGCGAGCTGAAGGCGCACGAGCCCGCCGTCGGCGTCCGCCGGTTCGTCCTTTTTGTCGCTCTGTCCGCGATCGTGCTGATCTGTGGACTGCACCCGGTCGCGTCGGCCCACGGGCCTGAGCTCGTGGTCGGAGGGCCACCGGCACAGTCGGCGAGTCAACAGTTCGCGAGTGCCGCGGTCGATCAGTCGGCGGCCCATCACGACGAAGCCGGGGCCGAGGGCTCCGGAGCGCCGCATCCGGATCACGATGCTCCGGTCTGCCATGACGCCGGCAGCCATGACGAGTCGA